>CAZZFV010000035.1:0-24012 GCA_964653855.1 uncultured Lachnospiraceae bacterium | reverse complement strand
TGATTATAAACATTGTCGGCAATCACTCATTTTGCTTACTGTAATGCCGTTACTTGTTATCTTTGAATTCCTTGACCTTACTTACGTTTTCACCGCTCTCCGGAATAATGTAACCATACTTTTCACTTGGATATGTCGCCTCAATTCCCATAAGCGTCAGGTTTGCATCGCCTTTTTCCACCAACTCTTGCAAAGTCTTAACTGCTTCATAATAGGTATTATCCACATACGGATCAACCGGACAGACAACAACGGCTTCGTTTTCAGACACCTTTAATTCATCATGAAGGTAAACGGCAGCAAGCGCAATAGCCGGGAAAGTATCTCGCCTGCAAGGCTCCACACAGATGGATGCCTTTTCGCCAAGCTGATTCTTGATGGCACTTGCCTGTGATTTGCTTGTCGCAATGGTGATTTTTGCGCCGGCATCCACCGTATTGATTTGACGATAAACACGCTGCACCATAGACTCATAATCATTGCCGTTTTTAAACAGCTTAATGAACTGCTTGCTGCGCACGTCATTGGAAAGAGGCCAAAGACGTTTGCCACTGCCTCCCGAAAGTAAAATAATGTTCATTTATTTCTTACCCCTCTTAATTTTAATCCAAGTGTTGATTGGATTATATTCTTAATTTATTTAAGTTTTTTTCTTTTCCGGTCCTACATTCTGCCTTCCCACAATAAAAGGGAACCACCTGTTTATAATATATGTAGGAATTATCAAAATCACTGAAATAATAATTGTAAGTCCCAAACAAAACACAGACGAAATTGCCACACTGTTCAAAACCGTCGAATAAAAACCAGCCGCAAACTTTTTTAATATTGCCTGAATAAGACTGAGTGCCTTTCCGTGTAAGGCAAAATAAATCAGCGTATTCTGCCCCACAAAGTTAACATATTTATTGGCTTTTATCGTTTTTGCAAACGAAACCAATGTTGCAATTCCTATAATCGATGTAAGATATCCATAAAAGATATCCACCACCATCGGCATCTCGATTTTACAAAAGTACGGAACAAATACCAAAAGCAAATATATTGTCAAAGCCGCTATTCTGAGTTTAACCGTAGTGTATTTATCAAACCATGCTTCGATATTGTAACGGAACATATACCCAAGCACCATATAAAACATGGCTTGAAACATATACTCAAGATGCCACGGCAACGCAGTGGAATCCCAAGGAAAAACCGAAGTCGGCACAAGTCTTGTGTATAAAATACTTACAAAAGAAAGAAGCCAGGCGACTATAATCGCTATTACCCAATTACGGCTGTACCCCCCCCTCATTTTACGAATTTCATATTGTTGAATAAAAAAGTAAAACGGTATAAAAGCAACAAACAAAGCGGCTACAAACCACATTCCGTCGCCTTTTCCCCTAATCTGAAGGAAATTCTGTTTTAGTTCTTCCCACAACCCCGCATGCTCATTGAATGTGATTATTTGGGAAAGCACAATAATAAAAACGCTGAATACCAACCACGGCACAAACAATTGCCGAAACTTTTTATATATAAAATCTTTAAAAGTGCCTTTTTGCTTATACACATACCCCGACACAAAGAAAAACGCAGTCAGAAAAAAAGGTGAATAAAATGTATACCAAATATCCGTTCTTGTTTCAAGGTGAGAAAGCATCACCATCATGATGCAAACATATTTAACTATGTCCACCCATTCAATTCTTTTTGTTTGTCCCATTCATAAGCTCCCTATTTTATATTGTTTTATTATCCAAAGTAATTGTGTTCATTTTTTACATTTCTCCATCATATCAATGATACAACTTATCGGAAGTTGCTTTTTAACTTCCGATAAAAGAACCACGAAGTGGTTCGATAATCGATTATGGAAGCGATTTTTGCTTCCATAATATAATCCGGTCCCTCTTTCCAGAGCCACGTTCCGTCATAATCAAATATCCCGTCATATATGGGGGATTCCGCAATCGTCCTTAACGCATCTTCAAATTTTATTCCTTTTTTCTTTGAATACTTCTCGGCCGTCAACTGAAGCAGGGTAACCGCGCCGTATTCCTTGAACTTTTCGTCATTCGTCATAACAATCGGTCCTCACAAAAAATTAAACCTACCCCTTTAATCCGTTCACGCTTGTTTCCTTTTCCCCATTACACTGTTTATCGTTTCTTCCGCCCAAGCCACAATTTCAGTGGCATATTGAAGAGCTTTTTGTGCATGACTTTCTTCAATAAAAAGTTCATTCGGATACCTTACGGCCACGCCATAAGGCGTTAAAGCATCAGCATAATCATAATACTTTTCCGGAATATTAACCATGTTTTTAATTTGCATCAGCAAAAATGACGAGTTATGCTTTTTAGGAATGCCACCTTCTGCACCGCATGCAATAATCAGTGCTTTTATTGCCTTTTCAGCGGCTTGCTGGCAATGATAACATATAATTTCCAAAGGTTTCGGATAATAATTTTTGTCGAGATGTTGTGCCACACCAAGGTCTGTCTTTGCAAACTCAAGCCACATCGTTTCTTCATGCTCCATACAAAAGAACCCCCTTTTGCGCAACTTCCTTTTCCAATGACAGATGTCTGAGTTTTCTGTTCTCAAATGTTTCTTCGGTATTCACGATAATATCCACAGAACGCTTCTGCTTGTGACGAATTGCCTTATATGCTTTAGCCGTAAGCTCAAGCATATCCTTTTCGGAATTATCCACAACAATATAGAAATCAAAATCACTGTCGGCGTTTTGCTTTCCTTCCGCAAAAGAACCAAACAGGTAAATTTGCCGAGGCGTAAGATCTGCCACAAAACTGTTTTTTAATTCATCTATTTCACTTGTAGGCATTTATTTGTTTGCTCCTTTCCTGTGGTATTTTATCTCCGTATGAACCGTAACTATTCTGTTTTATACAACAGGTTTAATCTTCATCAAGCCGCCATTCTTTCAACTCTTCGTACAAATCTCATATTTTCCTACGCTTTCTTTTTCCCCATTACCCTATTTCTGTTTCTCACCGCAGCTCTCAAGGATTTCAACATCTTTTCGGACATTTCGGAGCAGTCCTCGTCAAATTGTATGGGAAGTTCTTTGGCTTTTCGTATTTCTTCTTTGTCATTTTCCGTGAGCTTCTGTCCCGGAGTTATACTATGGTTCACTGTCATAAGGATTCTTACACCCTTTCCCCATATTCCCAAATCGTATCGCTTGCCAAATCGATTCTGTCCGACCAATATATGCAGGTTCTGCTTTTATCCAAACAAAAGTGTCTGAATAGTCCGGGCTCATCTATCAAAGGACGAAAATCCGCCTATTCCCCTATCTCTTCTTACTGCTCGATTTCTTTCAGATAACGTCTCACCGCGTCCTGCCACGTGGGAAGGGGGGCAAAGCCGTTTTCAATGAGTTTCTTTTTATCAAGCCTGCTGTTAAAGGGTCTTTTTGCTTTACTTAAGCCGTATTCCGCGGTTGTTACGGGTAAAACGCGCGTTTTATATCCCGCCTGACGGTAAATTTCTTTTGTAAAATCATACCAGCTTATATATCCCGTCTTGCATCCCATATTTTCGTCCGTAACTTCCGAATTTGTGGCATGATAAATCCCGTACTTTTCTGTTTCCGCCATATCGATAAGGAGTCTTGCGAGGTCATATGTGTAGGTGGGTGTGCCGATTTGGTCGTTTACCACACGCACTGTGTCGTGAGTTTTGCCAACGTTTAACATCGTTTTTATAAAATTCTTGCCGTTTAACCCAAACACCCACGCGATTCGCACAATAAAGTATTTGGTAAGAACTTCGCGTACGGCGAGTTCCCCACAGAGTTTTGATTCTCCGTACACGTTTAACGGCTTATAATCCTTGCAATCGGGATCCCAAGGCAAGTCGCCCTCACCGTCAAACACATAGTCTGTACTTATATAAATCATCTTACAACCAAGCGTTTTGCACGTTTCCGCTATATTACGCGTGCCGGATACATTGATTGCAAATACTTTCCGCTTATTTTCTTCGTCTTCCGCGGCGTCCACTTGGGTCCATGCGGCGCAATGCACGACGACATCCGGATTTAGTTTCGTAATGACTTCTTTTACCGCGTTCCTATCGGTAATATCAAGTGACACATACGGGGCTTTGGTTACAGGAGATCCGTCAGGCACGCCGCTGTAACCGCCATGAATATCCGAGCCCGTGCCCGCATATCCTCGCTTTAAAAGTTCATTCATTACGTCATGCCCAAGCTGTCCGCCGACACCCGTTACAAAAAATTTCATAATTTTAATCTGCCTTATCTGTTCCCGTACATCTTCTCATAGTAATTCCTGTATTCACCGTTAACGATGTTTTCCCACCACTCACGGTTTTCTAAGTACCATCTTATAGTCTTTTTGATGCCGTCTTCAAATTTTGTTTCCGGCAGCCACCCAAGCTCGTTGTGAATCTTGGTGGGGTCGATCGCATAGCGCATGTCATGACCTTTGCGGTCGGTGACATGAGTAATCAGGCTCTCGGGTTTCCCAAGTTCCTTACAGATAATCTTAACTATTTCTATATTTTGCTTTTCGTTGTGACCGCCCACATTGTAAACTTCGCCCACGCGGCCGTTATGGATAATCAGGTCGATTGCCTTGCAATGATCCTCCACATACAGCCAGTCACGGACATTTAAGCCTTCTCCGTATACGGGGAGCGGCTTATCGTTAAGAGCGTTTGCTATCATAAGCGGAATCAATTTTTCGGGGAAATGATAGGGGCCGTAGTTGTTTGAACAGCGCGAAATCGTGACCGGAAGTCCGTATGTGCGATGATAAGCAAGCACAAGCAAATCCGCACCTGCCTTTGAGCTGCTGTAAGGGGAACTCGTGTGAATGGGAGTCTCCTCGGTAAAAAAGAGATCGGGGCGGTCGAGAGGCAAATCACCGTACACTTCGTCCGTCGAAACCTGGTGATAACGCTTGATTCCGTATTTACGGCAGGCGTCCATAAGGACACTTGTACCTATGATATTTGTTTGCAAAAAAATCCCGGGATCTTCGATCGAGCGGTCTACGTGCGACTCCGCCGCAAAATTGACCACGATGTCGGGATGTTCTTCCTGAAAGAGCTTATCCACCGCCTCACGGTCGCAAATATCCGCTTTCACAAAACGAAAATTTGAATTATCCATAACAGGCGCAAGTGTGGACAGGTTGCCCGCATAGGTAAGCTTGTCGAGGCACACGATCCTGTAATCCGGATATTTTTTCAGCATATGAAACACAAAATTACTGCCGATGAATCCCGCACCGCCGGTAACGATAATATTCATGATTAAACTCCTTTTCTCGCTTTATGCAAAACAAGCTGCAACGGTGAATTGCAGCTGTGTGCTTTGTGATCACTATGGCTTACACCCGGTGACCCTTTTCCGTATATAGGCATTATAACCTTAAACAGGCCATAATGCAAAATCTATCTTATTTCGCCCCATCCTTCTTAAACACGCCAAACACGGTCTTAAGCAAAATCTTAAAGTCCTGAGTGAGGCTGAATGTGGTGATGTATTCAAGGTCGAGGCGCACCACCTCTTCAAAATCCGTAATGTTGCTGCGCCCGCTCACCTGCCACATGCCGGTGATGCCGGGACGCATGGTGAGACGTGCACGATGATGGTAATCATACTTTTCCCATTCGTCTTCCGTCGGCGGACGTGTGCCCACAAGGCTCATGTCGCCCTTTAGGACATTAAAAAACTGAGGAAATTCGTCAAGCGACGTGCGGCGGATAAACTGACCGATGCCGTTCTTTTCGCGGCCGTCGGGAAGTTTTTTGTAGCCGATGAGACGGGGATCGTGATCCATCTTAAACATCATGCCGTCTTTGACGTTATTTTGTTCCATGAGTGATTTTTTGAGTTCTTCGGCATTCGGAACCATGCTGCGGAACTTGTAGAACGTGAATTTTTTTCCGTTGCGGCCGATACGTGTCTGCTTAAAGATAATGGGGCCGGGCGAACTTATATAAATGATGGGGCCGATTACGATACCGATAAGCACCGTGCAAAGGCATCCGACAAGTGCGCCCAAAATGTCGACCGCACGCTTAATTGCAGCCTGCCAAACGCTGATCTTTACATAGCCCGTCGAAAGAACCATGAGTCCCGCAATTCTGCGAACCGCAATCTGCTTGCGCTCGATTTGATCGATATTCAAAACGTTGTGCACAACAATGTTCATGTCTGCGCATACCTTAAAGAATTCCGCTCTGGGTGCGGGATATGCGGGCGCATAGATAAGCACGTCGTCAACCCATGCGTTCTTAAGATAATCTGCCGCCTCGTCCGCCTTGCAAATAACGGGGACACCGAGGATTTCGTTTCCGTCATACTCTCCCGCAACCGCAATACCGATAAGGTTGTAAGAAAATAACGACTCAGCCTTTACTCTTCTTATTATGTCTTCCGCGTGCTTGACATCCGCAACGACAAAGAGCCTCGGAAGCTCGATTTTGCCGTTTTTGAGGCGTTTTATGACAATCTTTTTGTATGTGATTCTTTCAAAGAAAATAAGAATCATCGAAAAAATACATATATATGCAATAAAAAGTCGTGCCATATTTCCCGCAAAATGAAACAGGAACGCCGCGATGATCGAAAGACCGGTCGCGGACAGGCACAACTTTAATACGCTCAGCGCTTCATCAAAAATTCCGCGCTTCAAAATATTTTTGTACATCGAAAATCTGGCACCCACAAATATTTGCATACCGAGAACGATTATTAAGTACCCGTTTATGCTTGTGTTTGTGACGTGTAGAAGATCGCTTAAATTTCCGAATCTTGCAAAATAAGCCAAAAAAAAGGCTATCGTCGTGCAAAAAAGATCATATAAAATAAAATCCAAATGCTTCAGATAGTTCCTGCTTTTTATGCTGTATGATGCCATTTTGTGAGCCCCCTCGTTTGCTCCCCTTTTCGGGTTAAAAAAAGTCCCTTGTGAAAACACAAGGGACCTACAATTTTTGCCTTTATAATGCTCCCTAGATGCATTACGTGTGAGCGGTACCCGATTACCCTTTCGGTACCCCCCCCCAACAATTCTTACGCCTTATGCCAACCCTACGTTAACGGCATATGCGTAACATATTGATTCTTAAAATTACTTCTTAAGCTTCTTGATCTTGCCTGCGTTCTTGCTGCAATAGATTGCGCCCGCTGCTGCGATAACGGCTACAACCGCAAGTACGATGATAACGGGTGTTGCGTTGAAGCTCGACTGAGATGCAACATCAAGCTCGGCTACAACTGCCGGAATCTTTGTGATAACGATAGGCGAAAAGCTTGTGAACTTGGCTGTTACCTTGCCGTCCTTAACGGATGTGGGATCGATAACTTCCCATTCGCCCGTTGCTTCAAGATAGTGGAGAATCTTAACCGTGTCTCCCTTTGCGATTGTGGGAACCTCGAATTCAACCTCTGCGTAGCCCTTCTCTTCGATTTCCTTTGTAACGGTCTCTGCCGGTGTGAAATCAAAAGCCGCAAGAAGCTCGGGTTCTGCGGACTGACCGAGAGGTGTTTCCTCATCGGAAAGTGTAAGTGTTCCGTCTTCGGAAACCGTGGAAACAAGCGATGCGTTCTGCTCTGCCGCCTGCTTTAAGATCTCCGCTACGACTTCTCTGATTACATTGTTTGCCTCAGTGACAACGTCTACACTGAGCTCTTCAACTGCGCCCACTTCTTCTTTTATGACAACGGCTTCCTTTAAGACAACCGCGTCTTCTGCCGTGGGGCTGGGTGCTGCGAATACCGATGTGCTTACCGTCATAAACGTAAGAACAGCGGCTACTGCCATTGCGATACCCTTTTTCATATTCTATCCCTCCTAAGATGATCTATTTGCCTTCTGATCTAGTATACATAGTTTGGATTATTATACCATATAAACTTTCTTTGTCAACATAAAATTCTTCAAATTTTTCGCCCTGCTTTAATTCTCCGTCGACATCAAACATTCGTGATTCGTCAAATCCGTAGTTTATAAGCCTTTCGGCGATCTCGGAAAAAATCAAATTGCTCACGATATAATCCGACAAACTGTCATAAATATCGACAGCCGCGTCCGCGTCTCCGTTTACCTTTTGCTTAAGCGCATCATAAAGCGCAAGTGAATATTGTTCTTCGCGCTCGAGACGCATGCTTGCCGAACCGAAGTCAGCCGTATCGCGGTAACGAAGATAAACATACGCTTCGTCGTCCGTAAGCCGCACGGTTTCGCCTTTTTTTAAGTGAACGCCCATGCCGTCGTTATCAAGATCCTCAAGCACCGTCACCGTCACTCCGCCCGCAACATGATTCAGAATTTTCATTCCGTCCATGTTCATGGCAATGTATCCCGCAATCGGAACGTCGTAAAAAAGCGTGCTCACGGCTTCAACCGTTTTTTCGCAGCTTCCTCTCATTCCGTCGCCGTAGCCGTGCTGGAGACAGATTTGGGCGTTAAATGTTCCGTAATAATTTCCGTTTGCGTCGCAAAGCCTGATCGGCGTCATCGTGTTACGGTTGATCGGAATAACGGAAACACATTTGTTTAAGTCGTCTGTCACAAGCAAAAACATCGCATCCGACTGACCGCCTGACACATAATCCGATGCCTTTTCCACCTTACCCGACTTGTCGACACCCATGATCAGGTAATTTTTTATATACTTATTGTAAACGTAGGTTTCGCCGTCGTAGGTGATTTTTCCTTCGCTCCATTTGCCCGAAGCGACCGACTTGTTCGCGGCCGTCAAATCGCTCACAAGCTTGTTTGTTTTTTGGGCGTGCGTAAAACTCACGGTTCCGTTTTCAATACCTTTAAGCACAAAAATCGCAAGCACGGCAAAAACACAAACAATCACACACGTTATCGCTATCACGGAAACTTGTTTTCTGCTCATATGCCGTCTGCCTTATCTTTACTTATTACGCGATTCTTTTGCCTGCTTTTTGGTTTGCTTTTCGGCTTTGTTCTTTTTGCTTTTCCGCTTTAACTTTTTGAAAAAATCCTTAAGTCCGTGTTTCTTCTTTTTTTCGTCTTCTTCTTTGCGTCCGTAGTACTTTCCGTAGTATCTTCCGTAATATCTGCCGTAATACGAGCCGTAATGAGCACCGCCCGTCTTTACTTTGTTGAGTACGACGCCGAGTATCTTTCCGCCCGAAGCTTCAATTTGCTTCTTTGCGTCAAGAATCGCGCGGCTCGACTCGGAATCCTGCGCAACCACAAGAATTGTGGCATCAACGTGTCTCGCAACTATTGCGGCGTCGATTGCGGCGCCCAGGGGGGCGGTATCCACAAGAATATAATCGTAATGATTTCTTGCGTCTTCGATAAGTTTTTCAAAATATTTCTTTTCGAGAAGCTCGGTGGGGTTAGGCACCGACGGACCCGCAAACATAATGTGTAATTTTGCTATATCCGTAGCATAAAGCGAATCCTCAAGCTTTGCTGACCGGAAAGATAGTGCGAAAGTCCGTAAATTTCAGCCGCATCCTCGGATTCGATCTGAAGACGTCCGAGAAGCACCGATTTACGCATATCCGTATCTATCACAAGGACGTTTTTGCCGGATTCCGTAAGGGATCTCGCAAGTTTCACCGTGACGGATGACTTGCCTTCGTCGGGAGCCGTACTCGTGATCATGATGACCTTTATGTCGTCACCGCTGAACTGAATGTTTGTTTTTAATGTGCGGAGTGCCTCACGCATTTGGTAGCTGAATTTGAAAGGCGTTGTATTGCCGATATTTACCGTTCTCACTGTTTATCCTCGCCGCCCTTTCTCTTTTTCTTCTTTTTGTTCTCTTCTTCCTCGTCGTTGGGAATTTGAGCAAGAAGCTTAAGTCCGAGCTTCTTTTCGACATCTTCCGATGTGCGGATCGTGTCGTTTATGAGATAGAACAAAATAACTATTCCGCATGCAAGGACACCACCGATAACCGCGCCGATTATCGTGTTCTTTAAAGTGCTCGGACTTACCTTTTCACCGTCCGCATAGCCGTAGGAAAGAATTGACGGAGCGTCCTGATCCATTTTTTCGGCAATGAACGCCGCCGACACATCCGCAACCTCATCCGCAATCAGCTTTGCGCGCACAGGATCCGCATCCGTAACCGTGATATAGAGAATTCGCGAATTTGAAGGATTGGTAAGTTCGATTTTTTCTTTTAACGTGGTGTAGGTTTCGTTAAGGCCCAAATTCGCAATTACCTGATCGAGCACAGGCCTGTCCACAACAACTATCAGGTAGTCGTTCGTGAGCTGAGAGCTCAACTGGATATCCGCAAGACTCGTGAGCGATGTGCTCTTTTGAAGGACAAAGAGCTCGGACGTCGCACTGTATTGCGGTGTCACAAAAAGCTTTGTGAACAAAAATGTCCCTATTCCCGCCGCAAGAGCCGTGATTATGATGACGGCCGCGTGCTTGAGAAGCACAAAAAACAGCTCCAAAAGGTCTATTGTCTCTTCATCCGCCATGTTGTTTTCGTTTTGCATTACGTTTCCTTTCACGCTTTAACATAAGCATCCGTTATTTTTTTTGGGTTCTCTTTAAATAACAAATCCGCATATTCCGCGGAATATTTCTTTGAAACAAATTTGTAACACTTGCCCATGTGATTCGGGCGAAAATCGATTCCGTGCGCGTCGCTTGCCACAAAATCGGCGAGATTATGCTTAAGCATGTTTCTCGATGTCTTTTTCAAAATATTTTTTGATTCGCCGATCACGCTGTCCGCATTTACCTGAACGCGTGCGCCGAGATCCTTAATTTCCGTAAGAGCAAAAACATCGTCTTCAAACACCTTGTAGCGCTCGGCATGCGCAATTATGGGAATATACCCGTTTGAAACAAGCTCCGACACGTATTTTCTTATGTATTCGTATTCCGTAAGATACGAAAACTCGCAAAGAACGTATCTTGTGTCGCACAATGTGTGAACGCGGGCGTTTTTTATGTCGTCCGTAATATCGCTGTTTACATGATATTCGCATCCGATATAAAGTGTAATGCCGTTTTCCGCGGCTTTATTTTTAAGTTCCGCGTACCGCTTATCGATCAAATCGACAGGATAATCAAACATTTCGTGCCTGAAGTGCGGAGTCGCAATTATCGTATCGATGCCTTGCATTAATGCTTCCTTAAACATTTCCTCGGATTCGGATGCGTCCCTTGCGCCGTCGTCGACACCGTATATCACATGACAATGAATATCATATAATCCGGACATATTACCTCCCGTTCTTCTGAGATAAAAACTTAACGATTACGAATACAAACCTGCATTTTTAAGGTTAATTTAACGTTTTTAAAGTTAATTTAACGCTGCTGTATTAAAAGGTAACTTCAACCATAACACAAAATCGGGACTTTAGCAACAAAAACTTCTTTTTATATGGGACTAAAGTCACAATTTAATATATATACACGATATCCTCATAATCCTCGTCTTTTTTGAACATATTGTATCTGTACCCGTCCGCATACATCTGGATGTCGTAGGTGACGTCCACAGTGCGCCAGTTTTTGTCAGGCTTATAATAAATTTTGTTCCATGCATGATAGCTCACGTTTTTGACCGTATATCCCGTCACAACCTTTGCGGGGATATTGACGCTCCTCAGCATTGCGGCAAAGAGCGACGAAAGGTCATAGCAAATTCCCGTTTTTGTGGCATACGTGTCGTCGATATCCGGCACATACGCGGTCTTGTTGTCATTGTTTACGGTTGACGCCTTGTCGTAATCATAGGAATAATTTGTGACAACATACTCATAAATCGCTTTTATGCGGCTTTCGTCGGAATCGAGATTTTCGGTCAGTTTTTGTGCTTCTTTGATTGCCTCGTTTGTCGTGTTCCAGTTTATTATGACATGCGGCTTAAGAAAAGCATCGTTTTCGTCGGAAAGCGAAAGCGTGATGCTTGTCGATTCCACAACGGAATATTTGTTGTCCTTTACGTTTTTGCAAATATAGAGCTTGTAAGTGCCGTTTCCTTCGGTGAGGGGAAGCGTAAGCGTAACGTCACCCGTCGGAACGTCATATTGATACATCTTTCCGTCTTCCTTTTGGACAACCGCTTTTACTTTCTTTGTGCCGGTGTTTTGGTACGTAAACGTCACCGTTCCGTCGTTGTTATTGATAAAATAATCGCTTTCCGTTTGAACGGGGGTAGTCACAGCTTCTTTCGGATCTTCCGCAACGCTCCCGCAGCCCGAGGACATCATAATTCCAAAAAAGAATGCGCAAAACAATATTAAGTTTATAATCTTTTGTTTCGGCATTTAAAAAAACCTCTTGCTCCCCCAAAAAATCTTTATGCTTTCTCTCCTATGAGTCTTTGCAAAGTGTCGCGGCTCGTTGCATAATTCATTGCCGTTTCACGCGTAATCATTCCCGTATAATAAAGCTCCGCAAGGCTCATATCCATGCTCTTCATTTCGTCTTTTGCCGACGAATGGATGACGGAATCTATTTGGTGAACCTTGTTTTCACGAATCATTGTCCTGATTGCCGGAGTGGTACGCAAAATTTCAAATGCTGCAATCTGTCCGCCGCTTTCTTTCGGCACAAGCTGCTGAGAGACAATGGCACGAAGCACCATCGACATTTGAACACGGATCTGTGCCTGCTGTGCGGCAGGGAAAACGTCTATTATTCTGTCGATCGAATTTGCGGCGCCGACGGTGTGGAGCGTGGAAAGTACAAGATGCCCGGTTTCCGCAGCCGTCATTGCGATTTCGATTGTTTCAAGATCTCTCATTTCGCCGACCAGGATAACGTCCGGTGCTTCACGCATGCCTGCCCTGAGCGCTTTTGCGTAACTTACGCTGTCGATGCTGATTTCACGCTGCGTCACGATGCTCTTTTTGTGATGGTGAAGAAACTCGATCGGATCCTCAAGAGTAAGTATGTGGCAGTTTCTTGTGCTGTTTATGCGGTCTATTATGTAGGAAATCGTTGTACTCTTTCCGCTGCCCGCTGCGCCCGTCACAAGGACGAGGCCTTTTGTGAGTGTCGCAAGCTCCATAACGCCGTCCGGAATTCCCATGAGGCTGTATTCCGGTAAATCAAACGAAACAACACGAAGCACCGCTCCCATCGAACCGCGCTGCTTAAAAACATTCACTCTGAAACGTCCGATTTCCCTTATCGAAATCGAAAAATCATCGTCGCCCGTAATCACGTATTGTCCTATGTCGCGCGCAGCGATTTTGTAAATCTCGCGCACAAGCTTCTCGGTGTCTGCGGGCATAAGGCGTGTGTCGTCATGCTTTTCCACAATATTGTCGATTTTATACGAAATCGGCTGACCCGCCACAAAAAACACGTCGGATGCCCTTTTGTCCACAGCCGATTTTAAAATTTCAAGTAATTCCATACATCCTCCCTTGCGCCTTTAATCTTATTTTTCACAGACTGACCGGCACTCACTTTAATCAAAGCGAAAACTCGTCCTCTTCACCCGCCCCCACATGAAACAGGCTTTGTTCCTTTATGTTATAGCGTCCTTCGTTTCTGTCATATACAATTTCCGTTTCCACCGCTCTGTCGCCCGCTTCCGACTCGATATAAATTTCTATCTCGTAAATATTTTGATCGGTTGCGCTCTCGGTAACCCGTGTCACACCCGTAAGTGCCCCTATTTCCTCCATGGGAAACGCGGTGTTAGAGCACGCACATATATAATCGATATCCGAAATCACTTTTTCCGTTTCCGCATAAAGTTCATAATTCACACGTGCGGCCTCCGCCGATTTTTCCGCAAGATGCTTTTCGTTTAATGAGTTTTGAAGCGCAAGCATCGCAAAAACGGTAAGTCCGACCGTTGTAATTATAAGTGAAATTGTGGGTACGCCGATTGAGCTTTTCTTTTTCAATGCCATTTTATTCACCATACCAGAATTTTGATGTCTTAATCGAGTAAATTTCGTTTGCGCTTTCCATTATGCGCATTTTGTATACGGTAACCGTGTAATCGGTGAGGATTCCGTTTGCCTTGTCATTGTTTTCGACGGTCACGGTAATCAGATAATAATCGGGAGTCGCGGTTTGGTTCCAGTCGACGTCGTAATACTTTGAATACATCGTGACTCCGTTTACCTCCGTCTTTACGGAATCCGAAAAAACGGTATCGAAAGGAAGTCCTATTACCTTTTCCATCGACATCTGCGCCTGGATTACGGATTCGCTGAGCTCCATGGCTTCCTGTCTCATCTTTTCTGTTTTTGTAAACACACCGAGCGTAAACATCCCGACTATTATAAAGAAGACAGTCGAAATCACTATTTCGAGAAGTCCCGTGCGCGATGTGCCCGAAAAAATTTTTTTCACCTTTTGCTCCTTTAATAAATGTTACCTTATTTCCGATTTTAATCCGATATACAGCTTTTTTTGCTTTCCGCCCGAGTTTTCGGCAAGAAGCATCAATATATTGTCTTTCGTTTCAAAAGTGAAATTTTCGATCGAAAGCACCTCAAAGCCGTTTGAAAGCTCAAAATCATCCGACATCTCATGGAAGTACTCGTATAATTTGCCGTCATAAAAGTAGATTACGGTTTCGTAGGTCTCGTCGTCAATCGTTTCCTTAATCGAGAGAATGTCGATGCCGTTTTCATTTCTTATCGACACCGCCCCTTCCGAATCGCTCTGGCGCACCTTTGTCGCCACATAGGAAAGAGATGTGCGAAGCTCGTAATTTTCGAGATTGGATACGGCTATTTTTTCGTATTCCATGATGCCGACGGTGAGAAGCAGCATCGCACACAACGCAAACACCGCCGCAAGAACACCCGTACAAATCGAATATATGTTTTCGGAACTTTTTGTATGCATGATTTCGCTACCTTTTTTCGTAAACTTCTATTGTGGGCATCATGTTGCCCGCAAGGTAATCATAATGGATATAATATTTGGTTTCGTCGTACTTAAGTCCGTAGTTTGTAACCATATATTCGACGGATGCGGGATATTCACCCTCGATCGCATAGCACTCGACAACGGTACGCTTTACGGATTGCGTGAGAAGCTTTAGGTTTTCGGTGCGCGAGGTGTTTGAAATCCACATACTGAAAAACAAAAGCGCCGCAATAATTAACACCGCACCCACGATAACCCGGATCAGGTTTTTATTGTATTCTTTTTTTAAATTCGACTTATCCATATTTTAAACCGTTATAACGACGAAATAATGCTGATCAAGGGCATCATTACGGAAATAAGTATTACGCCCGCCATAAGGGAAAGCATTAAGACAAGCGCAGTTTCTATGTATCCGGAAACCGCTCCGAGCTTTTCCGAGAGCTCCCTGTCGTGGTTCTCACTTAAATGCTTTAACACTTCGTCAGTTGCGCCCGTTTTGATTCCGACGGCAAGCATGCTCGCGTTGATTTGGGTAAAAAGTGATGTCTCAAGAAGAGCGCGCTCGATATTCATTCCGCTTTCGGCTTTCTTAAGGCACAAATCAATATTTTGCAAGATTCCCTTGTCATCCACAACGGACTTTGTTTTTTCGATCGATTCGTCCAAATCCATTCCGCTTTCGTTCATTACGGAAATTGCCGAAAGGAACCTGCCCTTTTGCACCATGACCGCGGTGCGCCTTGTAAAAGGAAGGACATTTAAAAGGTCGAAATTTGAATTTTTTTTCAATCCGAATTTATATTTGATTAGGAAGAAAAGAATGATAAGCGCGAATATAAGCACTATTCCCGTGCACACGCGCGAACTTGCCATTCCGTAAGAAAACATTGCGTTTGCGCTTCCCGTGCGCACGTCAAGGTCGTTGAACACACCCTCGAATATGGGCATAATCCTGAAAACAAGCACAAACAGAATCGCGGACATCATAATAAAAAGCACAAGCGGATAAGTGATAACGCTTTTTATTTGAAGCGTAACCATATGCTCTCTGTCATAATAGGCACTTAAGCCCGCAAGCACGTCTTCAAGCCGTCCCGTGTTTTCGCCGATCGCAATCATATTTATCATGTAATCAGGAAATGCGCCCGTCCCGGTTAAAGCCTCCGAAAGCTCCGCCCCGTCTTTTATGCTTTCGGAAACATCGTGAAGCACGCTCTCCGTATAGGCGTTATCGTAGTCGTCATGCAGCATGTCGATTCCCTCGTAAAGCGGAATTCCTCCGTGCAAAAGCATCGCAACCTGATTGCAAAACATTGAAATCGTTCCCGTATCCAGTTTCTTTTGATTTTTCTTTTTCATAAACTGCCCCTTTATGATTATGTTAAAGTCAAGCCTCGGTGATATATGGGTTTTAAGTTTTCTTTTTATGCGTCAAAGTCTTTTATAACGCACGCGCTTTTTGCTTTCATGTGTATCGACACCCTGTTGTCGTTGAGATACAAAAACTCGGCGTCCCTGTGACAGCCTTCCCTGTCCGTGGTGAGAAGCCTGATCATGCACTTTATTTTGATGTCCGCAATATCAAGCGGAATCTCCAAATCCTTTTCGTAATCGTTGTTGTTGATTATCGTGACCACGGCGTTATCGGAATCAAACCGCATAAACGCAAAAATCCCGTGTTCCGCATATACGGGCGCAACACTGCCCGTTTTTATGACGGGGATGGTGTGGCGAAGTAAAATAAGCTCTTTGTGAAGCTCGATAAGATCCCTGTTTTCCCTGCCCCAGGGGTAAGTCCTTCTGTTATCGGGATCCGTAAAGCCGCAAAGCCCTGCCTCGTCTCCGTAATAAACGGTCGGACACCCGGGCCACATCATTTGAAAAACAACCGCCTCCGCCATCACCGCAATATCCGTGTCGCGCTCAGCCGCCGCACTTCCCAAATTTTGCACGCGCCCCACATAGTGATTTGTGCGTGTCAAAAATCTTGAATGATCGTGATTCGAAAGCTCGTTCATCGCCATGTACATGGTTTCGTACGAAAAACCTCGCGACTTATTGAATAACCCGTCCATAAAGGCTTCCGTGTTGTTTAACATATAGTCAAGGTAATTGTCGCTGTGCTTTTCCATTCCCGTAAAAAACCAGCTCACGGGCTCCATAAAAGCGTCGTAATTCATGACCGTGTCCCACTCGTCGCCCATAAGCCACGAGTCGGCATTTCCGTAATGCTCGGCAAGAATTATGCTGTCGGGGTTTGCCTGTTTTACGGCATTCCTGAAACGCTTCCAGAATTTGTGGTTAAATTCCGCGCTGTGACCGAGATCCGCCGCAACATCAAGGCGCCATCCGTCGCAATTATACGGCTCCGATACCCATTTTGCACCGATGTTGCACACATATTCGCACAAGTCTTCGGATTCCTCGTAATTGAGCTTAGGTAACGTATCAAAGCCCCACCAGCCTTCGTAAGAATTCGGGTTATTTTGGTCGAAATATTTAAAAAAGCTTCTGTATTTGCTCTTCGGGTAATTGTAAGCGCCCTCTTCGCCGTCTTCCGAATTTGAATAATAGCCGTCCCTGTCCATCCATTTGTTGAAAGAGCCGCAATGATTGAACACGCCGTCAAGAATAATTTTCATTCCGCGCGCGTGAACCTCTTTTACGAAATCGGAAAACCACTCGTTGCTCGCGCGCAAGTTTTCGGGATCGGTTGTTTTTATTACGTATTTGTTGTAGCCGTAGACGTCACTGTCCCCCACATTTTTTACTATCGTCGTGAGATGGGGATCAACATGATCGTAATCCTGGCAGTCATATTTGTGGTTTGAAGGGGACACAAATATGGGATTTAGGTAAATCACATCTATTCCGAGGTCGGATAGGTAATCAAGCTTTTTTTTGACGCCCACAAGGTCGCCGCCGTAAAAGCGCGCCACATCCAGATTTGCCACGGGCGAATTCCAGTCGTACACGTGCTCTACCGGCTGACCCGCATAATAATATTCCGAATTTTCGACGTCGTTTTGCTTGCTGCCGTTACAAAATCTGTCCGGAAAAATCTGGTACATAACGGCGCCTATCGCCCAGTCGGGTGCGGAAAAGTCGCGAAATACCTTAAAACTGTCCGCCCAGTCGTAAAAGTCCTTTAACCCGGACTTTGTGTAATAATAAATTCTTTCGTCAAAAACAACCTTGAACGCATAATTTGTGCATTCCTTTGTGAGTGCGAGCGTGCATCCGTAATAATCGTAATACGGACCCGAATACAAAAAGCTCATCGTGATTTCTTCGGTGTCACACAGGAAAAGCGGGGGAATGCCCATATTGCGCGGTGTTCTTAAATTTATTTTAGCGGTTTTTATTCCGTCGTTATCAAAAATATTCACATATTCATGCGTGTTGTCGGAATAAAATCCTTTTAATGTGTCCATTTATATCTGTCCTATGGTTACGTAAAGATCTTGATTAATGCGTGCCTTTTGGCATAAGCATCTTTTGTTGATTATAACACAATTTAAGCATTGTGAAAAGATTATGATACCAACATGCGAATTTTAAGACATATGAAAAAATTATGATACGAATACGCGAATTTCGGAACAAATGAAAAGAGCGACCGTATGGTCGCTCTTTTCCGGAGAAGGTATTTTTGTTACTTATGGGGATGTAGCAAAAAACTATATAATGTATTGGGGTTTACGAGAGCTATTATACACGAATTTTTAAATCAGTGTGCACAAAGATTAAAAATTTTCCCGAAATCTTTTGTGCATCTTTACCAAACCGCCCATTTACCAATATCCGAATCTTATTCCGCAAACAACGCTTCAAACTCGTCACGCGTGATTCTTTCTTTTTCCATGAGGAGAGCAGCCGACTTATCGAGCACAGCTTTATATTCCGTCAACATTTCTTTCGCTTTTATGTAGCACTCTTCAACAATCTTTCTCACTTCTTCGTCGATCACGTTTGCCGTTGTGTCGCTGTATGCCTTTGTGTGGCCGTAATCGCGTCCGATAAACACTTCATCGTCCGAATTGTCATAATTTATGAGACCGAGACGCTCGGAAAAGCCGTATTTCACGATCATGTCGCGAGCGGTGCGCGTTGCTTCCTTAATATCCTGCGAAGCTCCCGTCGTAACATCCGAAAATTCTATTTCTTCGGCCGCACGTCCGCCGAGGCTCACTATTATATCCTGAATCAGATGTCCTCTCGTTATATACATATCATCCCGCTCGGGTAACGGCATCGTGTATCCGCCCGCAGAGCCGGTCGGGATAATCGAAACAGTGTATACGGGCCCCACATCAGGAAGCAAATGGAAAAGTATTGCGTGTCCCGATTCGTGGTAAGCCGTGATTCTTCTTTCCTTTTCGGAAACGATTCTCGATTTCTTTTCGACACCGATTCCCACCTTTATGAGTGCTTTTCTGATATCCGCGTCACGAATAAATTTTTCGTTGTTCTTTGCCGCAACGATAGCGGCTTCGTTTAACAGGTTTTCGAGATCCGCACCCGAAAATCCGGCGGTTGTTTTTGCAATGTCTTCGAGCGAAACATCATCGGAAAGAGGCTTGTTTTTCGCGTGAACCTTTAAAATATCCTCTCTTCCCTTTACATCCGGGCGGTTTACGAATACCTTTCTGTCAAAACGCCCCGGGCGCAAAATTGCGGGATCCAAAATGTCCACACGGTTTGTCGCAGCCATCACGATTATGCCTTCGTTTACCGAAAATCCGTCCATTTCGACAAGAAGCTGGTTTAACGTTTGCTCACGCTCATCATGTCCGCCGCCCATGCCTGCGCCTCTGCGCCTTGCGACGGCATCGATTTCGTCGATAAAAACTATGCACGGCGCAAGCTTTTTTGCTTCCGCAAACATGTCTCTCACACGCGACGCACCTACACCCACAAACATTTCGACAAAGTCCGAGCCCGATATCGAAAAGAACGGCACACCCGCTTCGCCGGCAACGGCCTTTGCAAGAAGCGTTTTACCGGTTCCGGGAGGGCCGACGAGTATTACGCCTTTCGGGATTCGTGCGCCAACATCGATATATTTTTTGGGATTTGCAAGAAAATCGACTATTTCCGTAAGTTCTTCCTTTTCTTCTATTATTCCCGCAACATCCTTAAATGTGACGGATTTTCCGTCTTTTGGCATAATAAGCTGCGCATGATTCTTACCGAAGCTCACAAGTCCCGCATTTCCCCTTGCTCCGGGATTCATATACATCGTAAGCATAATAAACATTACGACAAGGAATATCAAATTCGGAAGCACCGTTGTAAGAAATGTGTTGTCACCCTTTACGTCACGGATAACGGGGTCAAGCCCTTGCAAAAGCGCCATATCACGCACTTCTTCCGTATCAAGCACATAAAAACTCTCGGATGTGCCGTCTTTTAATATAAGGCGCACCTCACCCGTCGGTATTTCCTTGTTTTGAACGATAATCATGCGTGTGATGTTTGAAGATTCAAGATCACTCACAAAATCCGTATATCCGTATTCGTCTTCGTCGTTGCTAAGATTTGCCACAACAACGTAAAGCGCACCGATACAAATAAGCAATATC
Source organism: uncultured Lachnospiraceae bacterium (assembly GCA_964653855.1). Classification (GTDB taxonomy): domain Bacteria; phylum Bacillota; class Clostridia; order Lachnospirales; family Lachnospiraceae; genus RGIG3528. Next base: position 3,563 of record CAZZFV010000035.1, on the reverse strand, counting down.
AAATAAAATCCGAAACTTCCGATAAAACTTCTTTTTTTACTCACCGTCGCTCTCCCCGAGTTCCAAAACCCCCACATAAGGAAGATTTCTGTATTTTTGCTGATAATCAAGTCCGAATCCGACAACAAAAGCATCGGGAATTTGGAATCCGACATAGTCGACGTTCACGTTTTCCTCACGGCGCGAAGGCTTGTCGAGAAGTGTGCAAAGACGGATGGACTTAGGGTTACGCACCTTCAAAAGAGCCATAAGGTGTGAAAGTGTGTGACCCGAATCGATTATGTCTTCCACAACGATTACGTTTTTGCCTTCGACGGAATCGTCAAGATCCTTTACTATTTTTACCCGTCCCGACGAAACCGTCCCGTCTCCGTAGCTTGAAACGCTCATAAAATCAAGCTTCACGGGCACGGTAATGCGCTTTGCGAGCTCACACGTAAAAAATACGCTTCCCTTCAAAATGCAAATAAGAAGTACTTCTTCACCGTTTAAGTCACGGCTTATTTCGGCTGCGATTTCATGCACTCTTTTTTCCACTTCTTCCTCGGGAATCAGTGTTGTAACTTTGTCTGCCATTTTATTCCTCCGTATATGTCACATATAATATATTTTTGGTGTTTTCGGTAATTCTGTAGCCTTCCGAGCCCCGAACGCCCGCTATCAAAAGAACTTCGTCATTTATCGCGAACACGGGGATCTTTTTTCTTAAATCCGCACTTATCTTTTTGTCTTTTAGAACATCCGTGACACGCTTTTTCCGTCCGTCGGTGTAAGCCGTGATATAATCTTGCCCTAATGCATAACGCATGACGAAAGGATTTGTTTCAAACTTGTATTCCCGGGTAATTTTGTCAAAATCAAAATACTTAGCTGTTTTCCCGTCCGCTTTTTTACACTGTTCTTTTGCTTTTTTAAACCTTTCGTTATCCGAATCACTTATGATTTCAAAGCGGAACATATTATTGCAATTTAAAGGTATATTGTCAATCTTGTTTTTTACCGTTACAATTTTGTCGTAGTCACGCTTTGCGGTCACGCTGTATTTAAGCGACACGGATTTCCCCGATTGCTTTTTTGTGAGTCCCATGACATCACGCACAAAATCGCTTGTTATATCCTTTTTTTGACCGGATACCCTGCAAATCGTCTCGTATACCGCGCGTTCCGCGATAACAGGGTCACATGCAAGCAATTTTTTTATGTCGATTTCAGCGGAAACGTGTGTTTCTTCCTTAATATATACGGCTTCTTTCATAAACCGTTTTGTTTCTGCCAAAATAAATTCGTTTACCTGTCCCAAATATGCGGCGGTTTCCGCAATGTGACCGACGCTCTCCGAATTTATGAGTTTCATTTCGGGAATCAAAATATTTCGTATTTTGTTCCTTGCGTAATCCGTATCCGCGTTCGTGCTGTCCGTAACAAAGTCCTGCTTTAAAAGGCTCAAAACCTCTTCGATTTCTTCTCTTGTAACACATAAAAGCGGCCTTATTATCATGCCGTTTTTCGGAGATATTCCGGTAAGCCCCTTAAGACGGCTCCCCCGTATCAAATTAAATATAAAAGTCTCCGCAAGGTCGTTTAAGTGATGCGCAACCGCAATCTTGTTGCAGCCTTTTTCACGCGCATAATCGTTAAAAGCCCGGTAGCGCACGTTTCTTCCCGCTTCTTCAACGCTTTGATTCGTATCTCGTGCAATTTTAGGTACATCCGCCTTAATAAGCTCAAACTCTGCGTTAAAATCCGCACAGAGTTTCTTACAAAAATCCGCATCCCTGTCGGCTTCCGCACCTCTTATCCCGTGATGCACGTGAAGCGCATATATTTTTAATTCAAATTCGTCCCTTATATCGCACAAAAATCTCAAAAGGCATACCGAATCCGCCCCGCCGGAAAGCCCCACAAGAACTGAGTCCCCGGGCGCGATAAGAGAATTTTCGGTGCAATATTTTTTTATTTTGTCAAATGTTTTCATTTGTGTCTTTTATTTTTTTATCACATCATTCACCCACTTAAGAATATATTCGCAATCCTTAAGTGCTTTTTTTACATGATATTCTTCAACTTCCAATTCATTGGGATAACGTGGTGCAACACCGTATTTCGATAACGAATTCGCCATCATCAAAAGTTCATCGTCGATTTCGATTCCTTTTTGATCGTAAACAATATTCTTAAGTTGGCAAAGCAAAAAAGATATATCATGAACTTTCGGAACTCCTCCCCGGCATCCGAAATAAACAATCAAAGCTTTTACCGCCTTCTCCGCCGCCTGTTGGCAGTGATAACAAATCACGTTAAGCGGTCTCGGATAAAAAGGCGCTCCGTTCAGATACTTTGCACACTCAAAATCGGTTTGCGAGAAGGTAAGCCAATCTTTATATTCGTCATTCCGTTCATCCGTATCGGCAGGCATATTTTCGTTATCTTTAATATTCTCTCCGTTTTTTTCATTCATGCGCTTTCTCCCCGGACGTCATTTTTGTCATAAAGCAAAATTCCGTTTTTTTGAACTTCTCTTTCCACCATTAACGAATGTGTCAGGTTTTTTTTGGTTTCAAAGCCGGAATTTGTTCCGACAACTATGTCCACCGGGCGCTTCTTAACGTATGTCACCGAATTATATGCCGCATCGGTTGCTTCTCCGACGCTGCGATTATCGTCAATCACAAGATAAAAATCATAATCGCTTTCTTCGGTATAATTTCCCCCGGCGAAAGATCCGAAAAGAATAACTTTTAAAGGCTTCACGTGTGACACAAAGCATTTCGTCATTTCTTTAATATTGTCTACGGTTTTTTTGTCTTTTATGCAATTTAGGCTTTCAATTCCCGTCATACAACCACTCCGTCTTTATTCGTCTTCTTCTTTTTCTTTAAAAATTATCTCATCGTCGTACACAAGCCCGAATTTTTCGCGCGCAAGATCCTCGATATATTTTTTGGTGTTCATATAAGCGCGCTTTGCGATAAGCTCCGCAGAACGCTCTTCTTCAGATTCGTATGTATTTTGAAGACCTGCAAGCTCTTGTTCCTTTTCCTTTTTTTCTTGGTTTAACGATATCGACTTTGCGCCCAAAAAAATCCCGATGAGAAGCACCGCCGCCCCCACATACAAAACGAATTTTCTTCTTCTTTTTCTTTTGTCCGAATTTTTTTTCATTATTATATATATTTAAACATTTCCTTTGCGGCGTCTTTTTTGGTCGTTTCGGTAATATTCAAAATCTCCGCTTTAACAACGCTTGTCCCAAAACTTACTTCTATTATGTCCCCAACCTTTACTTCCGTTCCCGCCTTAGCCACACGGCCGTTTACGGTAACTCTCCCCGCATCGCACGCTTCGTTTGCGATTGTGCGCCTTTTTATTATTCTCGAAACCTTTAAATATTTGTCAAGCCTCATATTTTACCTCTTAAAATCCGCTTATATAATTACGGAAACCTCAACGTCATTATATATATTCCCCTTATCAAAATCAACAAAATAAAAAGAAAGAAAATCAAACAAAAAATAACCCCACGAAATGCCATTCGTGGGGTTTTGCTTTGTACCGCCTTGGAT
>CAZZFV010000034.1:0-24140 GCA_964653855.1 uncultured Lachnospiraceae bacterium | reverse complement strand
ATCCTGAACAATACGGGAAAAGAAAAGCAGGCGTGGGAATTCTTAAAATGGTGGACAAGCACCGAAACACAGTCACAATTCGCAAAAGAGGTTGAAGCGCTTATCGGAGCGGAAGCAAGATGGAACACCGCAAACAAGGAAGCATTTCTCAGCCTCTCATGGAGCAGAGAAGACATTGCGGCTCTCGAAGAAGAATGGCTTTGGGCAAAGGAAACTCCTTATGTTCTCGGCGGCTACATGACCGACCGTCACCTTACAAACGCATGGACAAGCGTTGTAATGAGCGGTATGGACGTGAGAGAAGCACTTGAACGTGCGGTTAAGGACATAAACAGAGAACTCAGAATGAAACAGGAAGAATACGGGGTAATAGCCGATGAGTAAGACTAAGGTGGTAATCGCCGAAAACAGCTTATACAAAGATTATACAAAATGGCAAAGATTTAAAAAGTTCTGGCACAAGAACTGGATGGGATACGTTTTTCTTGCCCCGTTTGTAATATTGTTCACGATATTCGTTGTAGCACCGGTAATTACGGCAATTGGTTTAAGCTTCACCGACTACAACATGATGCAAACGCCGAAGTGGGTTGGATTCAATAACTACAAGCTACTTTTCCTCGACGACGACGTGTTCAAGACGGCAATTTCAAACACCGTAAAATTCGCGATAGTTACGGGACCCGCAGGGTACCTGCTTTCGTTCTTTGCGGCATGGGTAATAAACCAATTAAAGGCAAAACGTGCTTTTGCGCTTGCTTTCTACGCACCTTCGATTTTGTCGGGTGTCGCAATGTCAAACGTTTGGCTCGTAATTTTCTCGAGTGACCGAAAAGGTTACATAAACTATTTCCTCATGAACAGCGGACTTATCGATGAGCCGATTTTGTGGAACACGGACCCGAACTACATAATGGGCGTCGTAATGTTCATACAGCTCTGGATGAGTATGGGTACGGGATTCCTCGTATTCCTCGCCGGTCTTCAAAACATGGACCGTTCGCTTTATGAGGCGGGAGCGATAGACGGCGTAAAGTCAAAGTTCCAGGAACTTTTTTACATAACGCTCCCCGCAATGAAGCCTCAGCTTCTCTTCGGTGCGATAAACACGATAACCGGTTCGTTTGCGGTATTCGATATCGCGGTAAACGTTGCCGGCATGCCGAGCCCCAACTATTCGGCGCATACAATCGTCGCACACCTTTACGACTATGCATTCATACGTTTCCAGATGGGTTATGCTTCGGCAATAGCCGTTGTGCTTTTCCTTATAACATTTATCCTCGGAAAGATAGTTATGAAGACGCTTTCATCAAAGGACGAATGATCACGAAAAGAGAGGATTTAACCAATGTTAAAGATAAAATGGTTCAAAGGACAATGGCTTCACATTACCTTCGGCAAAGTGGTTTTATATCTCATAATGCTGCTGCTTGTGGCATTTACGGCATTGCCGCTTGTGTATGTTGTTGTTACGGCATTCAAGCCGCTTGACGAATTGTATATTTATCCGCCGAGGTTTACGGTTAAAAATCCGACGACCCAAAACTTTACGGACCTTGTTGTTTCGCTCGGAAGTTCGACGGTGCCTTTTACAAGATACATTTTCAACAGTGTTCTGATTACGGTTGTGGTTGTGGTACTCACGGTTATCGTGTGCTCGCTTGCCGCATATGCTCTTGTAAAATTTAAGCCGGTCGGCGGTAAGGTGTTGTTCGACTTAATCCTTGTCGCACTCATGTTTTCGGCACACGTAACAAAGATTCCGAGTTACCTCATCATAAATAAGCTTCAACTCGTAAACACATATTGGGCGCTTATTTTACCGAGCATCGCGGTTGCTTATAACTGCTTCCTTATGCGGCAGTTCATACAGCAATATCCGGACGAACTCATAGAAGCGGCCCGCATAGACGGCGCGGGAGAATTCAAGATTTTCATAAAGATGGTTATGCCGGCACTTGCGCCCGCATGGTCAACGCTCGTCGTTTTCTCGTTTGTAAGCAACTGGAACGATTACTTCTCGCCGCTTATTTACATCACGAGCCAGGCAATGAAAACACTTCCCCTTGCACTTAAGACAATAGGAACCGGTATCGCGAGAGCGGGTGCCACAAATGCGGCGTCATTACTTACTTCCGCTCCCACAATCATCATCTTTACCGTCATGCAGCGTCACGTTATGGAAACAATGACATATTCGGGAATCAAGGGTTAAGGAGGAAAAAATGAGAATCAATAAGAAAATCAATGCTTTCCTGCTTACCGTGGGAGTGATTGTTTCGACAATGGGAACATCATCCGTTTATGCGGCAGATTCCGGAAACTATGTGACGGGCGACGACTCGAGCCGGCAGCCTGTTCCCGAGTGTTATAACGTAATCGAAACGGTTTACAACATCGGAACATTTGAGGATCCGAATCCGAACGCACGAAAAAAGACTTCCGTGTTTAAGGCGCCGAAAGACCTCTTTGTCGACGACAACGACTATGTATATGTTGTGGATTCAGGAAACAATCGAGTAATAAAGTTTGACGATACGCTTACAACAATCGGTGTTTATTACGGACCGGAAGACGGATTTAGCGGTCCCGAAGGAATATTTGTCGATTCCGACGGAGACATGTATGTTGCGGATACGGGAAACAAGCGAATCGTGCATATGGATTCCGACGGTAACGTAATCGAAATATTCACGAACCCCGAAAGTGAGCTTGAAACGGGCGAATCTTTCACACCGTCAAAGCTTATCGTAAGCGACACGGGTTATATCTACGTTGTCCGCGGCGAAAATATCATGGCAATCGACGGAAACGGAACGTTCCGCGGTTATTACGGTCAGACAAATATCGGTTACAGCCTTTCGGAAGTTTTAATGCGTATGTTTGCGTCCGATCAGCAAAAGTTATTTGCGACAAAGCGCCTTGCTTCGTCTTACGTGAATCTCACATACGGGGACGACGGAATGATTTATGCGACGTCGATGGACAGAGACGAGGGCGAAATTAAAAAGCTAAACTCGGTCGGAACAAACATTTACAGAAAATACAAGACAGTCAGCAGCTCGTTTACAAACCCGATCACGGCATGGTTCAAATCCACGTTCAAATCGGTTGTTGCGGGACAGTCGTTCAAATTCGGTGAATACTTTAACGATGACAACGAATATATCGAGCCGGAATTTTCGGATATCTGTGTGGACTCGGACGGAATAGTAACCGTTGTCGAAAGACTTAACGGTAAAGTTTATCAATACGACCAGGACGGTAGAATGCTTGTTGCGTTCGGCGGACTCGGCGAAAAGAAGGGACTTTTTACAAAGCCCTCGGCAATTGATGTTGACAGTAAGGGAAACATTTACATCCTTGACCAGATTGCCGCAAACATTCAGGTTTTTGAGCCCACGGAATTCATAAAGACGATTCACGAGGCAACATCGACCTACAATAACGGTGATTATCAGGCATCATACGAACTCTGGAGACAGGTGCTCGCAACGGACGAAAACTACGACCTTGCGCATGTCGGTATAGCAAAGGCTTATTATAAGCAGGGCATGTATAAGGAAGCGATGGAAGAGTCGGAGATAGTGGGTGACCGCGACACATACACATCCGCGTTTGACGAATATAAGTATGAAGTGCTTCGTGCCCATTTCCTTCCGATAATGCTTCTTGCGCTTTTCATCGTTGTTGCGGTTGTATTCTTAATAAAGCTTTTTGCGAAGCATGCGAATATAGGTTATTGGAAATTCTTGCGTGAAAAGAACAAACATATGACGATTCCGTCCGGAATCATGTATTCGTTCAACACGATTATCCATCCTTTTGACGCATACGAGGGAATAAAAAATAACCGTGAGCGCATAAACATGGCCGTTCCGTTTATCTTACTCGGAGTTGCCTATGTTGTGAGAATAGCATACCTTTACATTGTGCATTTCCCGCTTGCGTCCATGGAAGTTGACCAGATCAATCCCTGGATCGAGCTTGTTAAGCTCTGGATCGTACCGCTTTCATGGGTACCGGCGTCCTTCATGGCAACGAGTATTTCGGGCGGTGAAAGTAAGATGAGAGAGATAATGTTTGCATCTGCATCTTCTCTTACGCCTTATATACTTATAATGACGCCTTTAATGTTTTTATCAAACATTATGTCAAAAACACAGCAGTCGTGGTTCGGTGTGTTTGAAGTGCTTGCGACGGTCGGAATGATATGGCTTATGTTTGCCGCAATGATGTCACTCAACAATTACACGTTCGGAAAGACTATCGGAATGATGTTTATGTCCGCTTTCCTGATGCTTGTGCTGTGGCTTGTAATACTTCTTTGCTACGTACTTACCGGCAGAATGATTCAATTCTTTATCCAGATATTTGAAGAATTCCGCCTGAACTTCCTGTAAAAAGAACAGACTGAAAGGAGAAAATTAAGCTTTATGTTTAAGAACATATTAAATAAATGTGCGGCTTTCTTTAAATCTGTTCCGAGCGGGATCGTAAACTTTTTTAAAGCTGTTCCGGAAAAAGCAAAAAGATGGTGGAGAGGCGAAGTCATCACGATAAAGCGTAAAACCACAGATCTTCCGAACAGATTGAAGCTTTGGGCAAAGAGTAAAATCGGCACGATCATCGTGTTTGCGTTTGTCATCATATTTGTGATTGTGGGATACTTCAGCATTCAAACCGCAAAGAGCAACGCAATCACTTATTCAAAGGATTACGAAGCACCGGAAGCAACGGCGGATTTGCAAGCGGACGGCGAATACAAGGTAATCGCAAAGAACGAATATCTTGAGCTTCTGTTTTGTGAAGAAAAGGGTGCGATTCAGATAAAAAATCTCGAAAACGGATCTCTTTGGAAGAGCATTGCGGACGAAGATGTTTATCCGTCAAAGGGCGTAAACAAGCAATGGGTCGCATACATGAGATCGCCCATATGCATTTCCTACAACGACTTAAAGAAGCGTGACTCGGGTGTCAAAAAGGTATACGCGGGCAAGGATTGCGGATATCTTGACATCGAATACATCGATAACGGTGTTGCGGTAACATACGGGTTCCTCGCTCCCGGCATCTATGTCACCGTCGAATATACGATTGACGGCGACGAACTTGTGGTAAGAGTTCCTTACGAAAAGATAAGGGAAGACTGGAAATACGCGGTTACGACGATAGAAGTGATGCCTTTCCTCGGTGCATGCGACAACTCAAACGACGGATATATCTTTTATCCTGACGGTTCGGGCGCAATCACGTGTTTTGACAGAGTGGGAGAGCGTACTTCAAACGTAAAGATAGCTTATTACTACACATATTCTCATAAGACGGTTTCACTCGAAAACTTTGAAGAAGACACCGCAAACAGATATGCGGCATCCCTTCCCGTATACGGAATAAAGAACGGTGACAACGCACTCTTTGCTTATGTGACGGACGGTGCGGCATCAACGGGACTTGCGGTTTATCCGTCGGGATACGTGCTTAATCTTAACCACCTTGGATTTGAAGTATATGTGAGAAACGTATTCAACGTAAACATGTACAACATGTCGGGTGAAGACGGAGCGGCACAGACGGGCGGCGTTGTGCAGCGTGTCGACACAAAGCTCATAGAAGAAGACAAGGTTATAAGATATGCGTTCTTGTCGGGAGATGAGGCAAATTATTCCGGCATGGCGGACACATACAGAGAATATCTTCTTGAAAACGGACTTTTAAATTATAACATCGACGAAGATTCCGAATATTCGCTCGCGTTAAAGCTCCTCATGGGAACAAAGAAGAGCGGAATAATCTTTGACGAATACGTTAAGATGACGGGATTTGATGACGTTTCGACGATACTTGATTATCTCGCCGCAAACGGAATAACGAACACGGAAGTCGTGCTTGATTCGTGGAGCAAATCGGAAACCGATTATTGGAGCCCGAAGTACAGGCTCGGCGGAAAGACGGGACTTAAAAATCTCGGAAAATACATACTCGAAAACAACAACGCAAACGTTTACCTTGAAACAACATTTGCGGAGTGCACGTCCGACACAAAGGGCATAGATCTTGACGAAGACGTTGTTTATGACGGACTCGACACGGAAGTTTCGGAAACATCGATGAAGGGCTTTTCGACATATCTTGTGAACCCTTACGCGATGCTTACGAGAAACAATTCGTTCCTCAAAAAACTTTCGGGCTATGACGGAATAAGCGTAGCATATTCGAAGCTTGCGAGATACACATATCCGGATTACAACGAGTATCACACATATACGGCAAACGAAACGGTATCGGAAATCAGAAATCTCCTCTCAAATACCGAATCGGACGGACGAAAGATCGCGCTTTCCGGTGCAAACCAATATGTTTATACATATGCGGATTTTCTTTATGAGCTCCGTGAAGAGTCTTACGGACTTGCGATAACCGACTATTCGGTACCTTTTGTGCAAATGGTAATTTCGGGATGTATCCCGTATGCAACGGAAGGAGCCGGAAACCTTTCATACGACCTTGATTTGCAAAAACTCAAATGGATCGAATACGGTTCGATGCCTTACTTTTATCTGACATACGAATCGGCGCTCAATCTTCGCGATACCGAAGACGACACGCTTTTCAGTTCCACATGGTCCGACTGGGATACGGTTGTTATAGATACCTACAATGAATTTAAGGATAACTTCGGAAGCACATACGGTGTTCAGATGGTTGAGCATACGATTCTGTCGGACGACCTTGTGAGAGTGAAATACGCTAACGGCCTCACGGTTTATGTAAACTATGATACGGTGGACAAGGCGGCAGACGGAATCACAATCCCCGCAAAAGACTATGTTGTTACGGGAGGCAATAATTAATGAAAAGACCAAAAAAATTTAAAATGACACTTGAAAAGAGAAATCAGCTTAAAGGTCTCGTGTTTGTCCTTCCGTTTATTTTGGGTGCGGCGGCGTTCTTCATCTATCCCATATTTTTCTCGCTTCGCATAAGCTTTGCGTCGGGAGTGCAAATCGTGGGAATGAAGCTTTCGGGATGGACGCTCGATTCTTACAAGAGGGCATTCATTGTCGACACGGAATTTTTGCCCGAGTTTAAGGACACGGTAATATTCACGCTTACAAAATTCCCCTTAACGATTTTACTTTCACTTATCATTGCGATACTTTTAAACAAGGACATAAAGGGAAGAGGACTTTTCAGAGTGATATTCTTTATTCCGTTTCTCTTGGGCTCCGGTGAAGTAATGCAGCAGATCTTAAACCAGGGCGTCGACAAGGCGGTTTTGAATATCAACGACGGACGAATCATTCCGTACAACATACTGATGTACTTCGGCTCGACGATACTCGACACCGTGCATACGGTGTTCGGACAACTTGTTTCGATACTTTGGGAGAGCGGTGTTCAGATACTCTTGTTCCTTGCCGGTCTCCAAAGCATTTCGCCTTCTCTTTACGAAGCGGCAAAGATTGACGGTGCAACGGAATGGGAAATCTTCTGGAAGGTTACGATTCCGATGATTTCGCCGATGATGCTTTTAAATATCGTTTATACGCTTGTCGACTCGTTCACAAGCAGAAACAACACGTTGCTCTCTTACATCAGAACGTACGGCTTTACAAATGCGGAATTCTCGTATGCGGCGGCGCTTGCATGGATCTACTTCGCATTCATCGGGCTTGTTGTTGCGATAGTATTCGGCGTAATGAAGAAATACATACATACCAACGAAATTGAGGAGGTAAAAAAGCGTGAGCACAAGCACAGAATCATTACGATTGAAAAAGCGCCCAGACGCACTTTTGAATAATTTAAAGCTCAGAGCACGTCTCTTTAAACGCAAATACGGATCCTTCTCGGGAGTTAAGCAATTATTCTTTAAGATTGTGATGTATTTACTCATCATCGGACTTGCATTTGTATTTATTTATCCCTTCCTTTACATGATCGTAAACTCGGGAATGTCAAATGCGGACTTAAGCAGCACCACGGTTAAATGGATTCCCACGGAATTCAAGTTTGAAAACTATTCGATAGCGCTTGACTTAATAAACGGAAAAACATATGCAATCAATTCCGCAAAGGTCACGATTATCGCAACGATCGGACATGTAATAGTTTGTTCCTTTATCGGATACGGTTTTGCAAGATACAATTTTCCTTTTAAGAAATTGCTGTTTATGCTTGTTATCCTTGCATTCATCGTTCCCACACAGACGATTATCATTCCGTCATATCTTACCTATTCGAACATAAGAATGCCCGACGGCTCAAACTGGATAAACACCTATTATCCGCTTCTTGTGCCCACATTCTTCGGTTTCGGACTAAGGGGTGCGCTCTACATATTCCTTTTCAGACAGTTTTACTTGACCGTTCCGAGAAGCCTTGAGGAAGCGGCAAGAATCGACGGATGCGGATTCTTAAAGACATATTGGAAGATAGTGTTCCCGCTCGCAAAGTCAACGCTCGTTGTTGCGGTTGTGCTTTCGGTTGTTTGGCACTGGAACGATTCCTATGAACCGGGAATTTATGTTACGAGTCCGTCGCTTCAGTTTTTGCCGCCGAGAATCAAGGCAATCATAGCCGCCGCAAATGCGCTTCCGGATGAACAGCAGGAAATGCTCCGGCAACTCGGACTTTCGGACGGTGAAGATACGTTAAACGACGCCGTAGTAATGGCCGGCGCAACAATCATTTCAGCTCCCGTACTTATCTTCTTTGCCTTTGCGCAGAGCCAGTTCATGCAAGGTATCGAAAGATCCGGTATCACGGGCGAATAAAATGTTTCTTAATTTATCACAACCTGTTAGTAACGCGCAGTGCGTTATTATAAATTATTCTTTATGAATGGAGGAAAGAATTATGAAGAAATTCCACAGAGTTATGTCTGTCGTTCTTGCGGCTTCAATGGTTATGAGCCTTGCGGCATGCGGAAACAAGGCAGAAAACGATGCGGAGCCCACACAGGGTGCATCGGCAACCCCCACAACAAAGGTAACCGCAACACAGGCGCCTAATGCAACGGCAACACCTACACCCACACCCACGCTTGCTCCCCTTAAGATCACGGTTTCTCTTCCGTCAGACGAAGAGCACTTGGAAGCAAACCCTCTCTATGACGAGATGGTGGCAACGATCAACGAGTACACAAACATGGATATCACATGGGAGTGGCAGGCAAGTGCAACTTACTATGATTCCGAGCACCTCGGACTTAAGCTCACAACGGGCGACGTTGCCGACGTACTTGTAGTAGGTACCGACACAACATTCTATACTGCGGCAAAGGAAGGCCTTTTCTGGGATCTTGCACCTTATATCGACGATTACGATAACCTTGCAACAATTCCCGAAGCATTCCGCGCATATGTATCTTCAAACGGCGCAATGTACGGCATTCCCCGTTCAAGAACGCTTGCACGTAACGGTCTCGGATATCGTCTTGACTGGCTCAACAACTTAGGTCTTGCAGAGCCCACAACATGGGATGATTTCTATCAGATGCTTTATGCTTTCACATACAACGATCCCGACGGAAACGGTATCGATGACACGGTTGGTCTCGGACTTGACTCCTGGGCAGGTGTATGGAACATCATGATGCTTTGGTTCGGCGTTCCGAATGAGTGGGGCATTGATTCGAACGGCGACCTTATTTACAAGGTTCAGACCGCCGAATACAAGACGGCTCTTAAGGCTTTCAGACAGCTTTATTCGGAAGGTCTCATCAATAACGGCGCAAACGGAATCACGGATTTCAGAGAGATCTCGGCCGGTGGCGCAAGAAACACACTTCTTCGTACACAGCTTGCAGGCTGCGGCGTACAGGTTCTTGATGACCAGAGAAAGGTTCAGACATACTTCCAGGATCAGGGAATCACAACGGAAGACGAAATCATCTACACACTTCAGGGCTATGTTGACACAGGTCTCGGCGCATTCTGCATGCCTCAGCTCGGCGGTAACAACATGCTTGCAATCTCGACCGTAAACATCAAGACGGAAGAGCAGCTTCGTCAGGTTCTTCAGTTCATCAACGACCTTAACGACGGTGTTATGCTCAACCTCATCGATTACGGTATCGAGGGAAGATCTTATTATGTAGATTCCGAAACAGGTTATGCGGTAGCTTACACGGGTGATGAACTCACAACGGCTCTCGACGGAAATTCGAATTCTTACAACTACGGCTTCAACCAGGTACTTGCATACTTTACGGCTGACGAAAATGCACGTCCCGCAACAAAGGAAACGGGTACGACACCCATCACCGCTCTTGAGCAGCAGCTTTATGCGGAAGACATTCAATACCTTGTTACTAACTACGGTTTGTCATATCAGTCTTCAACGGAAATCTATCAGAATTCCGAAGTGAAGGCAGCGCTTGACACAATCATTTCCGACGCACAGCTTGCTTACATCGTAGGCGAACTTGACGATGCAGGACTTGATGCAGCAATCGAGCAATGGGCAAAGGCAGGCGGTACTGAGTGGACAACTCAGATGAACGCTCTTTACCACGCATCAAAGAAGTGATAAAAAACAGGGCTTAAAAAAAGCTTAAAAACGAAATGAAGACTTGATTGGAAATTCGAGTCTAAAAAACACTTGGACCATGCGGGCTATCATGGCTTGCATGGTCCTTTTTAAAAAAATATAAAAATTAAGACCGGGGAGTGTGACTTTTGATAATGATAAGTTGTCCGGCAAAGGAAAAATTATGAACATTCGAATAAAAGATATAACAAAAAATTATACCGTAATTGAATGGGATAAGGTAGACACGGCAGATTCGTACGGACTTTTTTATACCGATGCGGATTCTGAAAATGCCGTATATGAATGCAGATTTATTGGGGAAAACACGGAATTTAAATTTATGAGATCGACGCATGTGCCTTTTTGGTTCTATGCGGAGGCTTACAAAGACGGAAAATTACTTGAGAGAAGCAAAAAACTTAAATCAGGTTCAACATACAGAAAAAATGCGCAAATCGAAAAACTTGACCGCGGACTTGTTGCCGTAAAGACGGACGACGGTGTGTTTTTAAGCTGGCGACTGTTTGTGACGGAAGTCACGGGGTACAATAAAACAGGAATGACGGGCACGGATTTTAACGTATATAAAAACGGAAAAATGATCGCACGTGTTACGGACAGCACAAATTACCTCGATAAAGAGGGAAAAAACACCGATGAATATGCCGTGCAGGAGGTGACGGAGGGCGTTACCGGCGAAATCTCAAAAAGCGTAAAGGCTTTTAAGGACGATAAAAATTATTTTGAAATAAAGCTTTTAAAGCCTGAAGGCGGTGTCACCCCTGCGGGTCAGGAATACACTTATTCCGCAAACGACATGAGCATAGGAGACGTTGACGGAGACGGAGAGCTTGAGTTTTTTGTTAAATGGGATCCGTCAAATTCGCATGACGTTTCGCACAGAGGGTATACCGGAAATTGCTATATAGATTGCTATAAGATGAACGGACGCATTTTGTGGCGTCTCGATATGGGCGTAAATATTCGCGCGGGCGCACATTACACGGAATTTATGGTATATGACTTTGACGGAGACGGAAAAGCGGAAATGTCCGTTAAGACGGCGCCCGGTACATGTGTCACATATTATGACGAAAACGGATCGGAAGTGTCAAAAAAATATATCACGATTCCCGAAAAAGATCGTGTTCGCGGAATTTCAAACGACGATAACTATGTATGCTCGGCAAAGGATTTTTACGATTACACCGTGAACCGTTTCCGCAGCTGGCATAAGCATCCGGAAGTTTTAAACGGACATTGGCCGAAGACTCTCGAGGAATGCTTCGGAATCGAAAAGAAGTATGATTATCCGCTTTCCTTTGAAGACGCCGTCGAACTTACGGATTACTTCATGGATGATTTTGCGGTAAAAAGAAGCGACAAAAACAAGCTTCGCGAGTTTGAAGGATTTATTTATGAGGGTCCCGAATACCTTACGATGTTTGACGGCATGGGACATGAAATTGAAACAATTGATTTCCCGGTTCCCCGAGAAGACGACGGAATGCTTTGGGGAGATTACGCATGGAACAGGATAGAGCCCTGCAACAGAGTCGACAGATTTAACAGTGCGGTGGCATACCTCGACGGAATTCATCCCTACCTTATAATTTGCCGCGGATATTATACAAGAGCGACGATTACGGCATACGATTTTTCAAAACGTAAGCACGAGCTTTATTTTAAGGCGGATTCGGGATACGTCCTTATGGATAATCCGTTTATGCATCATTCTATGGTTGACGGAACCGACCCCGTATACGGATGCATTGCGGGACAGGGTGATCACAGCATGGCTGTTGCGGACGTTGACGGAGACGGATTTGACGAAATAATTTATGGTGCATGCACAATTGACCATGACGGAAGCGTACTTTATTCGACTGCCGACAAGATGCCGGACGGAAGAACGGTGAAACTCGGGCACGGCGATTCGATGCACGTTGCACGCATAAATCCCGATACGCCGGGCTTTGAAATATTTAACGTGTTTGAAGGCGGACTTTCGGTTCCGTACGGGTATGCGCTTCGTAACGCAGAAACCGGTAAGGTGATTTTCGGGGAAAAGGGCGACCGTGACCTCGGGCGCTGCATGATAGGAGACATAAATCCGTCTGTTCGTGGACTGGAAGTTTGGGTAATGCAAGTACAGGATTGCAACGGAAATTATCTTCCGGACAAGGTGCTCGGAACAAATTGCAACATAAAGTGGGCTGCCGACCTTTCGACACAGGTGACGGACGGCGTCGATTATATCAACGAAAAGCATATCGGGCTTATCGGAGACAACACGCACGGTGTTATGCTAAAGCCCGAAAACACGTCGACAAACAACGGCACAAAGGGAAATCCGTGTCTGGTTGCGGATGTATTCGGAGATTTTAGGGAAGAAATTATACTTCGTACGCTTGATTCAAGCGCGATAAGAATTTACACAAACACGGAACTCACTTCCCACAAGCTTTTTACGCTCCTTCACGATCCCATGTACAGGTGCGGCATCGCATGGCAGAACAACGTTTACAATCAGCCGTGCTACACTTCGTTTTATTACGCAAGCGACATGGATTTTGCGAATGTCCTTCCCTATCTCAGGGATAAGGAAGAAAAATAACCGGGCATTACGGATAAATACGGATACTTGGGTTCAAAATACCTTTGACCCGTGTACCGAATTATGATACATTAAAACTCACGGACAACGATTCAAAAGCTCCTTGTGAAGACATCTTCACGAGGACTTTTGGTCGTTTATACGGAGACCGGCGAACTTTATGTTCGGTACCGAACTTTATGTTCTTACGTCGAATTTTAATACGGTTTGGCATTATCCGTATGTCTGAAGTGATTAAAGTGTTACTTATTGTGTGTTTCGGAGGCTTTTTAATGACCGGTCGGTTAAAAGACAAAATTTCAAGTGTTTCATACAAATACCTGCTCGCGTTCGGTATTTTTGTTCTTGTACTTCTTATTTCGATTATCCTGTTTATTTATATTTATCAAAGCAACGTTATGGAAAATCGTGAAGAAACGGGGAGAAGTACCGAATTTTTGTCGGGGAAAATAGTTGAAAGCGTTGACGAAAAGCTTGAACTCCTCGAAAACTATTACATAGTTTCGGCGAGTGATACCGATATACAATGGATTATTCAAAATGATTTCGATTATTCGGATTACAGTAAGTATAAGGCCGTCATGGACATAATGGACGGCCGTAAAATGTTTACGGATTACATAGACAGCTATGCACTTGTTCTTTACAATTCCGAAAAAATCATAAGCAGTAAGGGAATTTTAAATTTAAAGGATATCGTAAACAGGTCGGATATCCAGAATATTTATATAAACGGGAGAGTAAGCGGCTTACATCACTTTTGGACGTATTCGGGCAAAATAAGTGCGGCGGGCACAACAGCGTCCGTCGATCCGAATTACAGGACGCATATAGACACTGACGGACTTTTGCTTGTTGTGAGACTTCCGTTCAGCTCCGTTAACACGAGCGCTCTCGGAATAATCAAAATAAATACGGATACGATAGAAGATGTCGTTAAAAACGCACTGTCACCGGGGCAAACGGCGGTCATTGTTTCAGATAAGGGAAATATTATATATTCGACAGACGAATCATATAACGATTTTACGCTTTTAAAATTTAAAAACGAAAATACATCATATTTCAGAGTGCATGAAAAGGAAATTCCGGAATCGATGGGTGTAGAAGCAAAGTCTTCGATTACCGGATGGCACTTCTTTATTTATTCCGAACTCAATATGGGAGTAAATTATTCCGCAAAGTTTATGTGGACGTGGATCGGAATGATTTTGATAATTCTTGTCATTGCGGGACTTATCACCTTCCTCGGTTATCAAATGTATACGCCGATAGGAAATATAATGCAAAAAGTAACGCATGACAAAGCTGTTGAACCCGGCAACGAATTTAAACTCATAGAATCGCATATAGAAACGCTTTCGGTTGACAAAGAAGCCCTCGAAAAGCGACTCGAAAGCCAAAAGTCAAAGGTTCTCGACATGTTTTCGAGAAGACTCATAAACGAAGGAATAAAGACGGAAGACGAGTGGAACGACTATATCGTGGGACTTAAAATTGAACCCAAAAATTGTTTTGCGGTCGGGACAATCGTGCTTGACATAAGAAACGAAATTTATACGCAAAGCACGATCGACGAAGACTCGATTTGTCTTGAAATCATCGAGCAAATGCCCGCGGAAATTAAAGATTTGCTTTGGATGCCGGCATTTTACAATAACGGTGCGATTGTGGCATTTTTCGGGGACGAAAACGAGGATTTGCTTTTAAACGATATTTTGAAGTTTAACGAGAAGTTACGTGAATTTTCGTTTAAACTTAGCGGATACTATGTTCTCTCCGGTATCAGCAGCACATGTCACGACTTTAAGCATTTCAGACGCGCATATCGCGAAAGCATCAAGGCGCTCACAAAACAGGGTTATGAGGAATATATGAATACCGATACGGATACGGAAAACGGCGAAAAAACGGAAGATTTGAGATTTTATGTCGCTCCCAAGCCGAGTTTTAAGGGGGAATCATACAGCAACAATTTTGAAAACGATATTTTCCTTGCTATAAAGGAAGTTGACAAGGTTAAGGCATATCATATAACGGACAGATTTGCGGAGCATTTAGTGACGGTGACTTCGTCCGACATCCAGACGCTTTATATAATGCGCTACGTAAACAGCATTGTGCTTACGGCGCTTGAGGCAGGACTGGGAACCGAAGAATTGTTCCCCGATTCGCTTTCGAAGGTTTATGATACGTTACTTGAAGCCATAGAGCCGAGAACGGTGAGAAAAAAGATAAAGGCGTTCTTTATAGATCCCGTAATCGACAAGCTTACCGACAAAATGCAAAACGATTCCTATTTGATCATGGAATCGATCGACCGCCTTATGGAAAAGACAAAGGGAAACATTCTTCTTGCCGAATGTGCGGATGAGCTTAAGGTTCACCAGACGTATATCTGGAAAATCTTAAAAATGCAAAAAGGCAAGTCTTTTACGGAATACGCCGAAAAGTATAAGATCGAGGAGGCAAAGAAATTGCTTCTTCAGACAAACATGTCCGTGCAGGACATTGCCGCACAGCTTGATTATGCGAATGCGCAAAACTTTATCCGCTTTTTCAGCCGTGTTACGGGGCTTACGCCGGGTAAATTCAGGAAACTCTATTAATGGGCATAAAACGAAAACGGTGCTTTATTTTAAGAAAAGGCATGTCATTAAAGTTTGGGTAAAAAGGTTTGGGTAAAGGGCATTCGGAGAAACAAAAGGTATTCGGAGAAATTATGAGGAAAATGATAAAACGCTTTATTGCGGGTATGCTTCTCATGGCAATTGCTATCGGAAATGCGGGATGTGCACGTGAAAGCGACAACGAAAACAGAATACGTGTTACCGCACAGACAATTTACTATGGCTCCGGCAAATTCAACACGGGTGAGTATGCCGAAGAAATTTTAAACAAGATAGAAGACTATTGCGACGTGGATCTTGATATTACGTGGATTTTGAGCGAGCGCATATCGGAAACAACAGAAAAATATCTTACGTCGCCCGATACGATGCCGATGATTATGACGTATTCGGGAACAATCGATTCGGATGTTGTTGCGGCGGCAAAAAACGGACTTTATGTGGATTTGAACGATTATATATGGGATGCGGAAAAATATCCCAATTTGTCGGGAATGTTAAAGTCGGTTGCGGACACGCTTACCGTTGACGGAAAACTGATCGCGATTCCGAGAATGAGAGAAATAGCGAGATACGGACTTTGCTATCGTACCGACTGGGCGGAAAAACTTGGGCTTTCATGCCCCGAAACTCCGGAAGACGTTTATATCATGCTTTATGCTTTTACTTACGGAGACCCCGACGGAAACGGCATCGATGACACGATAGGACTTGAAATGTGCTCTTACACGGGAACGCTTGACATAATCCAAACGTGGTTCGGATGCGGAAACGGCTGGGCCGAAGTTAACGGAATGCTTATTCCCGTTCATATGCAGGAAGAATATATAGTTGCGCTTGATTATATCAAAAAACTCTATGACGACGGGCTTATCGCCGCGGACTTTGCCGCACGCTCGACTGAAACCTGGTCAAACGGATGCAAGCTCGGTGAAAACGGTGTTTTTATCGACGTTATGGACTCGGGACGCAGAATTTGGGATTATTTTGTAAAAGAAGCAACGTTTACGCCGTCCGTTGTGGATTCGAGTGTCCCCGCATCAATGACTTTTGCGGGGGCGATAAACGGACGCACGCTTTCAACAAGCGGATATAACGGATTTTTCACATTGTCTGCGGGCTCATGCGATACGCCCGAAAAAATCGATGCGGCGCTCCGTCTCCTTGACCGTCTTTGCGACGATGAAATGCTTGTCCTCACGCAATACGGACTTGAAGGCATAAATTATGACGTGGAAGGTGAATACATAATCCGGAAGGATACCGACGATCTTGTATTGTCAAACAACTATGCGGGACTTAATCAATTGCTTGCGTACTTACCGAGTGCAGAGCATATTCCGACACCGCATGTTGAAAGCACGGAAAGAAACATTGCCTTAAATGAGGCTTACAAAAAGGCGCAAAGTGCGGCTGTCATGAATCCTGCGGCAACATATCTTGTAAATTCCGAAACTTATGCGGAAATCGGAAGCGTATTGAAAGAAAGCATAGACACCGCGAGAACGCAATATATTTGCGGGGAAATTGACCTTGCCGAATTAAAGCGCGTTCATGCGGAATGGCTCAAAAACGGCGGGCAGGACATAATAAACGAAGTGAATGCGGCTTACAGGAGCAGTAATAAACAGTAAGTATAATTTACGATCACGGAGGCTTTTTATGATTGATATTTCGGGTAAATGGAATCTGAAATATGAGAATAAAACGGGAGAAATCATGCTCCCGGGGGTAATGCAAACAGAAGGATACGGGCATGATGTTACTTATTCTACGGAATTTGTTTCGGGGCTTCACAACCATTTTTGGTATGAAAGAGAAGAATATTCATACAAAGAAGGAAATGAAGTAAACGTTCCTTTTATTGCCCAACCCGTGAAAGTATATAGGGGAGAAGCTACATATACAAAAAATATCGATATTGAAACGGAAGACAATTATTTTCTTTATATAGAGCTTACCAGGTGGAAGGTGAGAGCATTTATTGACGGACTTGAATGCAGCACAAAATATACCCTTTTTACGCCTGTTTCGTTTGATCTTGGGCGCTTGAAACCGGGCACACATGAAATAAGGATTTCGGTTGACAATTCCATGCAATTTCCTTATCGCCCCGACGGTCATGGGGTTTCCGACGCGCTCGGCGCCACATGGAACGGTATCGGCGGAGAATTTGCGCTTCTTACGGAAAGTGAGATCACCGAAAAGGAAAAAGAGAAGAAAGAATATGCCGCTTCCCATAAAAGGGAAGTGTGCGTTAAAGAGGGCAATTTTTATATTGACGGAAAGCCGCAATACATGCGTGGGACGCATTTTGGGGGAGATTATCCTGTAACCGGCATGCCGCCGGTTACTCATGAATACTGGGATAAATTTATGAACCGGATAAAGGAATGGGGCTTTAATTTTATAAGGTGTCATTCGTATTGTCCGCCGGATGCGGCTTTTTTGGCCGCCGATAAAGCGGGAATTTATATTCAGGTTGAATGCGGAATGTGGAATGTCTTTAACGAAGGAATCCCGATGCTTAACGTATTACGTGAAGAGACGGTTAAAATACTTAAGGCATTCGGTCATCATCCTTCGTTTGTGATGCTGTCCCCAACAAATGAGCCCGACGGCAATTGGTATAAAGTGCTTCGTGACTGGGTTAAATTCGCCCGCGAAACGGATAAAAGCCTCGGATATGAAAACCGCAGAATTTATACGGCGGAATCCGGGTGGTTTTATGATGTGGCGCCGGGGAATATTACCGGAACCGATTATATTTATTTTCACCGTTCGGCTGTCGGACCGCTCCCCGGAGGAGTCATACGAAATTTTAAAGGCTGGAAGGGAAAAGACTATGATGTGTCTTTGCCCGATTGCCGTTTACCCGTAATTACGCATGAAATGGGACAATGGTGCGCATATCCCGACTTTGACATCATAAATAAATTCAAAGGCTATATGAAGCCGAGCAATTATAAGCAATTTAAGGCATGCGCAGAGAGAAAGGGCGTTTTAAAGTTTAACAAGGATTTTCTGTATTGTTCCGGAAAAAATCAATTGAGATTTTTAAAGGAAGACATAGAAGCAAACATGCGCACAAAGGCGATTAAGGGATATGAATACCTCGATCTTCACGATTATCTTGGGCAGGGGGGCGCATTTGTAGGAATTCTTGACGCTTTTTGGGACAATAAGGGATATACGGATCCCACAGAAATCAAAAAAACAGTTTCGGATATTGTGGTGCTCACGAGACTTAAGTCGTACGTGTTTAAGAATACGGATATGGTTTCGACTCCCATAATCATAGCAAATTATGGGGACGGGGATATTTGCGGCGCCCGCTTAAAAGTCCGGCTTATATTTGACAATCAGGTTTATTTTGAAAGCGTAACGGAAAATATAAACGCAAAATGCGGAGACAATACGGATGTTGCATTTATTGATATTGACCTTGTGGGAATCAAGGAAAATGTGAACGGAAAGCTTGTTGTTACGCTTATAAAGAGCGATGAAACAATAAGCGAAAACGACTGGGACATAAGCGTTTTTGTAAAGGAAGATGAGATTGCGCCTTCAAACGTGCTTTATACGAGAGATATGACGGAGGCATTTGATGCGCTTCATGCGGGAAAAAGAGTCGTATACAGCCCTTATCTCACGGATACTGATTATAATTGCCCCGTGTTCGGCATGAAGAACATATTCTGGAACGACCAAATGGGGCCGAAGTGGTCGCGTCCCGTAGGAATTGTGTGTGACGTGCGGCACCCCGTATTCAGATATTTTAAAACGGAAAAATCCGGCGGATGGCAATGGGAAGACATTCTTGACAATGCGCGCGGGTTTTCGATCGATCCCGAATACAAAAATATTGTGCGAGGCATAGACGGTTGGAACAGAAACGAGCCGCAAAGCATTATTTTTGAAGGAAATGTGGGAAAAGGAAAATTGATTTTTGTGTCGGCGGCGCTTGACGGCGATTTTGAATCGCGTCCCGCGGCATATACACTTAAAAATGCGATTATCCGTTATGCGGGGTCAAATGAATTTAATCCCGAAAACAATATAGAGGAAAAGGAGCTTTTAAAGCATCTGTATCCCGTTACAAGAGGAAACGGGATAATAAAAAATATTGTAGTTGCGGATACAGATGCGGTTGCAGCCGCAGATACAGCCCCGCTCCTTGACTTAAATCCGAATAACGTGTGGACTGTGGAACACATAAATAAATTTCCCGTGTCACTCAAAATAAAACTTAAAAAACAGGTGAATGTATACGGAATCACATATTTGCCGCCCGTGAGAGACCGTGACTTTATCGGATGTGTAAAGGATTATGGGATTATTGTAAACGGTAAAGAAGTAAAGCACGGAACACTCAAAAACGATTTGCTTGGGGACACGGTTACATTTGACGAAACTCTGACCGATGAAGTGATTTTTACGATTTACGGTGTATACGGAAATAAGGAATATAACGGTTACGAAGAGCGCGACGACGGCTGGTATGAGTGTAAATTTAAGGCACCCGATACAATTCAGATTGCGGGACTGCTTATCCGTTTTAACGGGGAATTCGAATGCGCCCACGGTGACATCAAATTCTGGGCAGCGGAACCCGAAAACAGGCATAAGGAAATAGAAGCGTAAAGGGAGGTAATAATGAAACTCCGTAAAATTAAAGGAAATTCAGGGTACACAACATTCGGATGTATGTGGAAAAAGGGAGAATGTGACCGTGACTCTGAATTTATATGTAAAAATGAAAAGGGAAACATAGTCCCCGTTCAATCAAGGATTACCGCGTATTGGCCCGACGGCAGCGTAAAGTGGACAGCGCATACGGCGGACAGTGCACTTCTTCTTAATGAGTTTACGTTAGATGTGCTAAAAAATCCGGACATGCCCGAAAAAAAATTCGCTGACGAAAATGTGGATTACGCAAGTTCTGCTGCTTCGGAACAAGTAAAAAAGGATGATGGCGGGAACGGAATCACTCTTACCTACACCGAAAACGAAATCTCCGTATTTAACGGGATTTACACGATTCGAATAAAAAAATCGGGCGGGAATTTGTTTGAGGATATCGTAAAAAACGGTAAAGTGATCGCGTTTAACGCGTGCCCCAAGCTTTTGCTGGAAGAACCTGTAACGGTAAACGGTGAAACAATTCGTACCGAAAAAAATTATTTGGGGCGGATAGATAACGCAGAAATTGAAGAACAAGGTGATTTACAATGCATTTTTAAGTTCACCGGAACGCATGTGAGAAAGAGTGACGAAAAATTGCGATTTGTCATAAGAATGCGTGTAAATTATAATTCGCCTTCGATTCATTTTATGCATACGTTTATTTATGACGGCGACGAAAACAAAGACTTTTTGAAAGGGCTAGGAGTAAGTTTCGGTGTGCCCCTGTCCGGTGAAATGTATAACCGTCACATAAAATTAACGGGGGATCACGGCGTATTTCATGAGTCTGCGGTGACGCTTCAAAGCTGGCGCCCGAGAGTGCCCATGGGGCTTTCCGAATCTCAAATGGCGGGTGAAGTGCTGTGCCCTGAAGGAGATGCACAAGAAGCAATCGATAAAATAATGCAAGCGGTGCCTTTTTGGGGAACTTATGACATATGCCAGGATTCCGTAAATCACTTTGAAATCAGAAAAAAGCTCACGGGAGACGAATTTTGTTATATAGACGCTTTGCACGGAAACCGCACGGACGGCGCGATGTGCGTGGGAAGCGAATCGGGCTCGGTAATGGTCGGAATCCGCGATTTTTGGGAAAAGTATCCGTCGGGATATACGGTGTCGGGATTTGACACGGACAAATTAAACGTTGACGTCTGGCTTTGGAGCCCGAGTGCCCGCCCCATGGATTTTAGGCATTATGCAGCACGCGGATATAATGAGGTGTGCTACGAAGGATATGATTATAAGGGCGCGGATCCCTACGGAATAGCATGCACAAATGAGTTTGAGCTCACGTTTTCCGATAAAATGATCGTAAGCGACGAAGAACTTGAGAACTTCAAGGAAAATTACAAGGATCCCGTGTTTTATGCGGGGGAGCCTGAATTTTACCATGACATGCGCGCTTTCGGATATTGGTCGCAGCCCGCAACTTCAACGGAAACCGAAAGGTGGCTTGAAGGAGAACTTGAAAAGGCTTTTAAGTTCTATGAAAACGAAGTGGAACAGCGCCTTTGGTACGGAATGTTTAATTATGGCGATTTTATGCATACTTACGATATTTCGAGACATAAATGGCGCTATGACGTGGGCGGCTATGCATGGGACAATACGGAGCTTGTGCCCACACTTTGGCTTTGGCTTTATTTTATGAGAACGGGACGCGCTGACGTATTTCGTCTTGCGGAGCGGTTATCACGCCATACGTCGGAAGTCGACGTTTACCATATCGGAAAATATAAAGGAATGGGATCCCGTCACAACGTGCGCCATTGGGGATGTCCTTGCAAGGAAGCACGTATTGCGATGGCGGGGCATCACAGGTATTATTATTATCTTACGGGTGACAGACGGCTTGAAGACATCTTTACGGAGTTAAAAGACAACGAGCAAACATTTAAATCACGCGATCCGCTCGGGGACTTTTACGATAAGTCGGAAATGGTTTACATAAGCCATGCGCGTTCGGGTCCCGATTGGTCGTCTCTATGCTCAAACTGGATGACCGAATGGGAAAGAAAGAATGATTTTAAGTACCGCGATAAAATACTTGTGGGATCCGGTGACATAAAAAATGCACCGCTCAAACTTATATCGGGGCCGGATTTCGAGTTTGACCCGGACTCTTTACATTTACGCTATATAGGAGAGCGCACGACGGGCGGCACACACTTGCAAATATGCATGGGAGCGCCCTCGATCTGGACCGAAATGGCGGATTTACTTTGCGACGAAGAATGGAAAGACATGATGGCGGACTACGGCAAAATGTATTTTCTGTCGTACGACGAGCAAAGAAAGGCGGGAAAAGGCTTAATCGGAAACCGGGAATTTACGATTCCGATGTTTGCGGTCGGAATCGGTGCGTATGCGGCTAAACGCTTGGATGATCCGGAACTCGCCAAAAACGTATGGAAGATTTTACTTAATTCAGTGATTTCCGAGAATGATTTGGGCGGATTTTCATACAGAATTTTGCCCGACACCGCAAATTTGGAGAATTTAAAAGAAATTCCATGGATCAGCACAAACTTTGCCGCTCAATTTTGCTTAAACGCGATAATGGCACTCGATTTTATAAGGGAATATTTCCTGAGTCGCTTGAAGAAGCAAAAAAAATGATTGATTCTGGCAAAAGCTCGGTTTTCAGGAAAGCATAAAATAAAAAAACGGAGGTACAAAAAAATGATCAAAGGATTCAAAATGAAACTTTTCCCGGGGCAGGAAGCGGAGTACGAAAGAAGGCATAATTTGTTGTGGCCCGAAATGAAGGACATGATTCATGAGTACGGAGGCAAAAATTATACCATCTTTCTCGACAAGGAAACGCTCACGCTTTTCGGCTACATCGAAATAGAAAACGAGGAGCTTTGGGAAAAGAGCGCCGACACCGCAATCAACCGCAAGTGGTGGGATTTTATGGCTGACATCATGGAAACAAATCCGGACAACAGCCCCGTAAGCATCGATTTAAAGACTGTTTTCCATCTTGACTAAACAACTTGCGTTTCTGACTGTTTTTAAGCTCAGATTACTTTTCCGGATACAGCCAGCCCTTGTAACGCCTGATTTCGGTTTTGTTTAATTGTTCTCTTTTTGACAACGTCTCGTGACGATAGGTACGCGGCGTTGTCTTTTTTTGTTCCGCAAAATGCCTGTTAAAGCTTGTGAGCGATTTGAATCCCACCGCTTCCGAAATGTTTACTATCGGGTCTTCTGTGCTTACAAGGAGGTCACATGCCTTGTCGATTCGCTTTTTGTTTAAAAAGTCGAGAGGAGAGGTGCCTATTATGTTGTGAAAGAGGCGCCTGAAGTGAGTGGGGCTCAGGTGCGATATTTCCGCAAGGTAGTCGATGTCGATGCTTTCCGCATAATGCTCGTCTATGTAATCGAGCACGGCGGAGAGCACCATTGCGTTTTCGGGCGGATTTTCGGATGAGGTTATCGCTTCGCCGCCCGCACTTTGGATGCGGCAGAGCTTAACGATCAGCGAAATTAAAAGCCCTGCGGCACATGTGCGGAAGTTTTGTTTTTGACCTTCAAGTTCGTTTACTATCGATATCGTAAGCGGGTAAATGTCAGGGTACTCGTCACGAGTAATGATGTACTTGTAATTTTTGTAGGCGGCAACGGACAAGTCAAAGTTTTGTGCGGAAGTGTTAGGT
>CAZZFV010000033.1:2960-24224 GCA_964653855.1 uncultured Lachnospiraceae bacterium | reverse complement strand
AAATATCCTCAAACTCTCTGTTTTAGGGCGTTTGAGGACTTTTTTTGTTAAAAATGGGGGGGGGAGCAAGGCCTTTGCACATATTGACAGAAAACATTTTACTTTGATAAAGTAAAGATGTTTAGGCATAAATTAACTTCTGTGGAAAATCAAGGGGGATAATCTTATGCTTTAAAGGTTGACCGGCACTTATGCAAATGATCAAAAAGCTCTTATGCACATATCGGGAAGCGCAGACATAGTCAAGAAATTTAAACGCAAATCCGGATATTGCTTGAGATATAACAAACATTATCCTTAAGTAGGGGGAAAGAAAATGAAGAGAATCAAAAGGCAAATGGCAACCGTTCTCGTGATTGCCATGATTTTTTCTGTGATTTTTCCGGGTAATCTCGGATTTGCCGCAGAAAAGTATCAAATTTCTTATGCGCTTCAGGACTCGGAAAGCATACTCGAAAACAACGAGTATACGCTCGGAGTGGGGGAATCGGCGGATTTTAAATTTATAGGTGCGCCGAGCAACTGGAAAAAACTTGCAAAAGGCTGGACTTCAAGCAACAAATCCGTTGCGACCGTTGATAAAAACGGCGTCGTAACGGGCGTTTCGCAAGGAACGGCTTACATAAAAGTAAATCTCGGCGACACATGTGAAGGAACGCTTAAAATAACGGTCGGTGACAGTGTTACGCTCGGAATTGACACAAAGAGAGCAATGAATTCGTTGTATCTTGAGAATGTCGGAGAAAGTTTCGACTTAAACTTCTACGGACTTTCCGACTGGGCAACACTTAAAAAGGGTGCAAAGGGAATATGGACGTCGAGCGACGAAAGCGTTGCAACCGTTTCCAAATACGGTGTTGTGACTGCGCTCAATCCCGGGGTTACAACCGTGGCTCTTACACTTAAACTTGCAAACGGTGCGACGATTGAAACTGTGCCTTCTCTTGTCACGGTAGACAAGACAAAGAAAGTTTCAAACGAAACGGAGCTTACGGAAGCACTCGAAGATGACACGCTCACAAAGGTTGTCATCGATACGGATGAAAAAGTAAAAATAGAAACTCCGAAGGGAGAATACAAGGAAATTAAGCTTGTTGTTGACGCTCCCAATGCGGATGTCGTAAACAACGCCGTGTTTAAATCGATAAGTATTGCGCAAATAGCTTCGGATACATACACCGAGCTTGCAAACGGCAATACTCTTATTGTCGTTACGGAAAATGCGCACATTGTTATTCCGGAAGGAGTATCCGTCGCAAACATTAAGGTTGCGGATGCGTCTTCCGAAGAGGACGTGTGGGTAAATAACGGAAGCAGGTCGACCGTTGTTACGGCACCCGTTCAAAAGGACACGACGGAAACGGGTAAAACGGATTCCGAAAGCACCGTAACCAAGAAAACATTGAATATAGAAGTAAAGGGCTCCGTAAATAAGGTTGAGCTTAACACCGACACCGCCGTTACTCTTGATGTTGCGGGAAGTGTTAATAGCGTAAACGTCAACAGCGCAACAGAGCTTGCGATAACGGGTGATTCAAAAGAAACGATTGCCGTGGCTGTTTCGGATAACGCCGACGGCACAAAGATAGATTCAAATGTCAA
The DNA here is from genome assembly GCA_964653855.1 of uncultured Lachnospiraceae bacterium. Lineage (GTDB taxonomy): Bacteria > Bacillota > Clostridia > Lachnospirales > Lachnospiraceae > RGIG3528. Next base: position 22,622 of record CAZZFV010000033.1, on the reverse strand, counting down.
GGTTTCGGTGTTCACCGAATGTGAAACGGATATCAGCCTCGCAAAAGGTGCTGAAGGAAGCGTTGTAGACACGGGAACAAGCACCAAGTCTGTCGCAATCGAGAACAATACGGATGAGAAGATTGAGGTTGTATCGTTAAACTCGGAAGCCGTGAATGTTGAGAGCGGTGCGAAGACGTCTGTGGAAAGCGGCAAGATCCCGACACCCACAAGCACCCCTGTGCCTACAGCAACAAGCACGCCTCTGCCTACGGCAACGAATACGCCTGTACCTACGGCAACAAATACACCTGTGCCTACGGCAACAAGCACACCTGTACCCACAGCTACATATACACCTGTGCCGACAGCAACAAATACACCTGTGCCTACGGCAACGAACACACCTGTGCCCACGGCAACAAACACACCTGTGCCTACGGCAACAAATACGCCTGTACCCACAGCAACAAGCACACCTGAGGTTACATTCACTCCGGAGGTAACATCCACCCCTGAAGTGACAAGTACCCCTGAAGTTACATCCACTCCGGAGGTAACATCTACCCCCGAAGTAACAGATACTCCCGAAGTTACCCCCATCACCACACCGGTTGTCAAAATACGTGATTATGATGACGGAAGTAAGTCTGTGGAGGAATATGATTCTAATTCTGTTTACTACCCAATAAAGAGAAGCCTATATAATGCGTCCGGTATTTTAACTCGGTATGAAGAGTATGAATATGAATATAACGATGCCGGTCAATTGACAAAAAAAATTGCGCATAGTTATGACTATGATGCTAACGGTAATATAAAATATTCCTCTAATTCGGAATACATATATGATTCTTATAAAAAACTGATAAGAACCAATTCTTTTGATGCCGACGGAAATATAAAATCATATACGCTCTATCGATATGATGATTTAGGACGTGAAATACGACAAGATTCTTATGATGCCGATGGTAATCTTAAGTGTTATTCTTTGAGCGAATATTACGGTGAGAGGGAATTAATTAAGAAGGAGACCGGTTTTGATGCTGATGGCAGGGTTGACTATATATGGGAATATGCTGAAGACGGTTCATCTAAGGATACCTATTATTGGTATGATGAGGATGGTGTTTTGACTGAATCCAGTGTGATTGAATATGATTCTGACTATAATGTTACGAAAGATATTTCATATAGTTACAATTACGATCAAAACGGTGAGTTAACCGGATATGATATGGATGAATATGATTCCGACAACACCCTTAAAATCCGTTATCGCTATGATGCAGATGATAAATTGCTTTCGTATTGGGAATACGATTCAGAGGGCAACATCACGCTTTATCGTAATTATGATGAAGGTGAGTTAACCGGATATGAGGTATATGAATACGGCTCTGACAACAAGATGACAAAACGCATTACGTATGATGCGAACGGTAAGATAGACCGTGAAGCCGAATATGATTCTGACGGTAATGAGACGGTTATCAGAGATTATGACGACGAAGAAAAACAAACCGCATGTACGAAATGTGAGTATGTCAACGGTAAGGCTGTAAAAGTTTGGTATTATGACGGAGAAAATAACTTACTCAGACATGTCGAACGTGAATACGATTCTGACGGTAATCAAATAAAAGAAACCGAGTATGATTCTTCCGATCATAAAGTATCGGAGGAGGAATATGCGGGCGGTAATACAATAAAAAGAACCTTCTATTACGAGAACGGTCAGAAGAGTTTGGAAGAAGAGTTTGATGAGACCGGTGAGGTTACAATAAAAAGAACTTCTTATTATGAAAACGGTCAAAAACAATCGGAGGAAGTGTTCAATGCGGGCAGTGAGGTTATGATAAAAATGACTTCATGGAGACCGGACGGTAATAAGGATTATGAGATAGAGCGTGATGAAACCGATGACATAATAAAGCATGTTTCTTATATTTATGATGATGACGGAAATGCTATAGGATGGAAAGATTGCTTACTTGATATCATTCATTATTATGATGAAAGTGAGCCTACGGAAACACCTACGCCCACACCGGAAGTAACGGAAACCCCTGAGCCTACGGCAACAAGCACGCCTGTGCCTACAGCAACAAACACACCTGTGTCTACAGCCACCCCCACACCTGTTGAGACAACAAATCTCGACGGAAGCAAACTTGTTACTTATTATAATTCCGAAGGGAAAATAATAAAAAGAGAGCTTTACAATGCGTCGGGTGATTTTGTTTGGTGGGAAGATCGCGAATATGATTACGAAGGAAGTTATATATTAACTAACTATAACGTAAACAGCGAAATGCTCTATGAGGCTGTATATGACGCTGACGGAAGTGTTTTTGAAATTCTTTATGAGACAACGGTTGGTGATAACTACGAAATTTATGACTATACGAAATATGAATACTATGAAGACGGCAGCGGTAAGGCAATAACTTATAACACAGACGATGAAAAAATCGCTGAGTTTGAAATTGACGTTGATGGCAATCGGATACCGATTTTTGAATCGGTGATGAATGAAAATGAAGAAATTGTTGCGTTCAAGGAATACGTATACAATGATGACGACAGCTGTAAAATAATAATTTATACCGCATCCTATGAGATAATCTCCGAGCATGAATGTGGCTCTGACGGCTATCCGGAAGTGTCTGTTGGCGTGACGAAGGATGAGTACGGAAATGTGTTTGAGGAATATGAATATTATGCCGACGGCAGCTTTAAATTTTCGCGGTATACTTTAAACGGTGAAAAAATCTACGGCTATGAAAGTGTTTCCGGAGGCAGTTTAATGGTACTTTTTGAGTCCACGAGAAATGATGACGGCGAAATCATTGCGTTCGCGGAATATGAGTATCACGATAACGGCAATATGAAATCCGAGACATATTATAAGAACGGTGAATTTGTTTCAAGAAAAGAATTTAACGATTCGGATTACATGACAAAATTAATCGAAGCCACATATGACGATGAAACCGGTGAGATTAACGGATATCATGCGGACGAGTATTACGATTTTCTTGATAAGCTTAAGGCAACTTCCGAGTATGATGCCGACCAAAATGAAATTAAACGTACGGAATACATGTATGATGCATCCGGTGAAATGGTATCGGAGACATATTATGAAAACGCGGTAAAGCAGACCAAGATATCTTATGAGAACGGCAAGGTAACCAAGACATTTTATAATAACGGGGTATATGACCGGATAGAAGAGTATGACGAAAATGGTACTATGATAAAAACGACCGTCTACTACTACGAATTCGGTGAGTCGGGGAATGTTGATTATGAGTATGTCGAAACCGTGTATAATGCCGACGGCAGCACCACAATAACCCGGAAAGATGCAATGAATATAATGCTCTCTTCGTACGCATGCGTAAACGGCGAGGAAAAACCTATTTATGAGTTCGTGACGGACGATGAAGGTGAAACTGTTGCGTATATGGTATATGAATACGATGATGATTGGAATTTGGAAAAACAGACCCAATATGATCTCGGTGATACCGAAACTATGCGCGCGGAATATGAGTATAACGAAAACGGAAAAACAGTAACATATTACGAGAACGGCGGCACAGAGTTTGTTTGTGTGGAGGAATACGACCTTGATGATTTCCTTACAAAAAAGCAAGGCCCCATTTGGAATGAAGATGACGAAATTATAGGGTATTATTTGAATGAATACTATGCTTCTGACGGTTCACCCCTTAAAGCCGAGTATGAGTATGATAATGATACCGATAAAACCGAGACTTCACGTATAGAATACGAGTATCACGATAACGGAGCAAACAAATTTAAGACATATTATAAGAACGGAGAATTTAATTATCGGTTTGAATTTGACGAAGAACATCACTTGATAGGGCAGTACAGCACGCTCTATAACGAGGACGGCGAATTCATAGGGTATTGTTTGTGGGAATATTATGCTTCTTCCGAAGGCGAAGATAATATTTGTAAAGCATATCATGAGTATGATACCGATAAAAATGAAACTTTACGTACGGAATATGAGTATCATGAAAACGGTGAGACAAAAACCGTAACGCGTTATGAGAACGGAAAACTTTATTATCTGGAAGAATTTGATGATGAAGGTAATACGATAAAAATCTGTAACAGATTAATGAGCGGTGAGGAAATTACCGGGTATCATGAAGAAGAATATTATGTACCTTCAATGTGGATTAAGGTAAGCCGTGAGTATAATGCCAATAAATCAGAGATTTCACGTGTTGAATACGAGTATCATGACAATGGCGAAGTGTCCAAAGAGACGACTTACTTTAAGAAAAACGATTTGGCTCCTTTTAGCGAGGTAACATATGACAGCGAAGGTTATATAATGACCAAATTTAGCGCCATGTGGAACGAAAACAATGAGTATTTGGGGTATTATGAAGAAGAATATTATGCTTCATCCGATAAGGTTAAAGTTCGTGATCACTATGATGATTACGGAAATGTCTCTCGTGTTGAATATGTGTATGATGACGATGGCGGCAGAAAGGAAACCCATTACGCAAACACGGTAAAAACCGAAGAAATTGAATACGATTTCGAAAATGTTGTTATAAACAAGCGTGAGTACGATGCAAGCGGTAACGTTGCGACTCGCTATATTTATGACGGCGGCGCTGTAACCGGATATGAGAAATATGAATACGATTCCGATAACAAAAAGACAAAATGCACTTATTATGATGCAACCGATCAAATAACCCGTGAGGAAGAATATAACTCTGCAGGTAATGTTACCGTTCAGCGTGATTATAGCGGAGGAGAGCTTATCGGATACAAGAAATTTGAGTATGACGCCGACGGAAAGAAGACAAAATGCACTTATTACTATACGGAAGATTTTAAAGTCTGGGAGGAAGAATACGACGTTAACGGTAATAAGACGGTTTATCGTACTTATGATGAGGATCAAAATCTGAACGGAACTTGTGAATATGATTACAACTCAGATAATAAGCGCACGGCCGGACGTTATTATGATGGGAATAATAAGTTACGTGGTCGGTATGAATATGATTCTGACGGTAATATGACAAAAGAAATCATTTACGATTCTGACGGCAATAAAGAATCGGAGTATGAGTATAATGGGGATGAAGTCATAAAATCCACTTATTATTATGAGAACGGTAAAAAGGAACAAGAGGTCGAGTTTTATGCGGGCGGATGTTATCCGAAAAAAGTGATTGATTATTATGAGAACGGTCAAAAAAAATCGGAGCAAGAGTTTTATGAAGGCTATATTATGAAAAGTATGTATTCATGGAATGAGGCAGGTAACCCCACGTGGGAGCTTGAGTATAATGAGTCTAAAGAAAAAATAAAGGAGATTTGTTATGAATACGACAGTGACGGACAGCTTACGTATCGGCAGGATTATTTAACAGGTGATATCTATTATCCTGTGGTTACACCTACGCCTGAAGTAACGGAAACGCCTGAAGTTACACCTACCGAAACACCCGAGGTAACACCTGAAGTTACACCTACGGAAGCACCCGAGGAATCCTCAACGGAAGAGACGGAATCTGAATCTACTGATCCAATCGAGTCAGGAGACAAATCCGAATCAACGGATTCGACTGAATCCACAGCTGAATCGGATACTGCGGAAACCACCGAGGAAACATCCGAAACAGGATCTGAATCTACGGATACAACAGAGTCTAAAGATGAAGAAGAATCAACGGACGAGTCGACAGAAGAGGAAACTTCCGAGGAAACACACGATACAACGGACGCCGATGATAATGCGGCATAAATCTTAAAAAAATTCAAAAAAACAAAACAACACCCCCGGGAGCATTTCTTATGAGATGCTCCCGGGTTTGGTTTATCTTTCACTAAAAGCGATTATTACACGGGAAGATAAAATGTATTGCAATCAAAAATTTAATAAGTTATAATCAGCCTTGACAGAATGTTTCAAAATACCTGTGAGCATTGTATATGAGCTAAGTTTAAGTGATGTAAAAGAATACAAGGGAGAAAATTATGCCTGAACTGAGTCGGTTTGAAGGAATGGTTATAAAAATGCTTTTTAACGATACCGAACGTCATAATAAACCGCACGTTCATGTATCTTACGGTGAGTATAAAGCGTCGGTTGGGATTGACGGTGAACTGTTGGCGGGGGCATTACCGCAAAAGCAATTTAAAATGCTTGTGGGGTGGCTTGCATTACATGAAGAAGAAGCATATCGTGCGTGGAACCAAGCGGTTTGCGGTGAACATTTTGAAAAGATAAAGCCGCTTTGATATAGATTTGGAGGTATTTGTTATGTATATTTTGAACGGAATCGTTTATGCAAGTGAAATGCCGGATTCGGTAACGATTGTTGATGCCAAACCGCTTGATGATATGATGATGATATTGACATTTTCTACCGGAGAGCGGAGACTTTTTGATGCTTCGATATTGACGGGGCCTGCATTCAAGCCTTTGTGTGATGAAAAAATTTTTAAAAATTGCAAAATTTCCGACGGTGTTGTCACATGGGACGATGAGGAAATCGATTGCGCACCCGAGTATATGTACAAAAACAGCTTTCCTTATCCGACGCATCAATATGCGTAGGGGATTTTTGAGAGCATGTGAATAAAATTTTTCCCATAATGTCGTAAAGGATATATGGGATTTTTTTATTCCTCGCCCTACGCGCTTTTCACCCCACCATACATGCCCGATGTTAAAAATTCTGTATTTTTTATAAACAAAACAATAAGTATTTTGACTTTCGTTGAAATGATTTTTCTCAGGTTGTATAATGACACAAAATTAACGAATAAGTGTTGTTTTTACATGAGTATAAACATCAAGGAGGAAGTCAGATGGCATCGGAAAATAAACCTTCAAACACCAACAAGAGCATGGAATATGCCGCAAAAATGAGAGAAGAAGCGGCAAAGAAGCGTGCCGAAATGGAACAGCGCCGCAAGGAATCGGAAGAAAAGTTTAAAGCCGATATGGACAAGCGCCGCGAGGATGCTAAGCAGGAATTTGAAAAGAGAAAGAACGAGTACGAAACCGAGCAAAAGCAATTAAAGCGTCAGGCAAGGGAAGTTAAGTTCGGCATATTCGCAAAGATTGTCGTGCTTTCGGTTGTTTGTATACTTATCCCGCTTCTTGCGGTCGGTGTCGTTGTGGCCGAGGCCGTAAAGATGAAGTTTAATGCGACAAACTATTCGAGCCTTCAGCAGATTGCGGACGAAAAGCTTACCGAGATGGACAATATCATTTCCGAGCAGGAGGCAATCGTAAAAGCTCTCGTTGTCGATCCTTATATTGTCGAAAATCTTAAGATTTATGCGGAAACGGGCTCCTATGATGAGGAGGCTGCCGCAAACATAAACACATACCTCACTTCAATCAAGAACATGCAGGAAGACGGATTCTATGAAAACGTTCTTATAATGGGTAAGAACGGCATGTTCGGCGAGCCTCAGGGCGGCGGAGAAGGCATGGAAGGCATGGAAGGCATGGAAGGCATGGAAGGCCTCGAGGGCGTTACCGGTGTCGAGGGTATGGAAGGTACAGAAGGCACCGAAGGTGACATGACCGGCATACCCGAAAAGCCCGACGAAGGCGGAGCCATCGAGCAGGAATGGTTCCTCGGATGCCAAAACAACGGCTCTTATGTAACATACAGCGTTTCACCCATGGACCAGACGGCAATCTATGTTATTGCTTATGCCGTTACGGACGAAAACGGTGAATTCATCGGTGCAATCAACTTTTCACTTAATGTTGCAACATTCTCCGACAAGCTTCTCGAAAGCATTGACGACACAACATATAACGCATTGTTCCTTGACGTAAACGGAAATGCGATTGCGGGAATGGGCGATGCAGACGGCACGGTTGTTAATTTGAAGGACATCGGCGGACAGTATGCAACGATGTATGAGCAGGCAGCGGCCGCAGAAAGCGGACAGGTTGCGTTTACGAATTCGGGATTGTCGTTTGTGGGCTCGTTTGTAAATAACGGAGAATTTATCGCAATTCTCTTTATGACCGAAGCAAACTTTAACCAGGCACAAAATACGGTTATAAAGGTAATTATCTACTTTGCTATTGGCGGCGGTGTACTTGTTGTTCCGCTTGCGTTTACCGTTGCAAGAAGTATCACAAAGCCCCTTGCGGCATGCGTTGCGGTGCTTGACGATTACGGAAATGCGGATTTCACAAAGGCTGTCGACGAAAAAGTCAAGAAGAGAACGGATGAGACGGGTGTTCTGGCGCGATCGCTTGACAAGATGCACGAGCTCATTCAGGAACTTCTTACCGATATCAAGAAAGAAACGGATGCGGTTAACACAAATATCGCGGGAGCGGTCGGAAATCTTAATACGCTCAATTCCGGTGTAAACAAGGTTAACTCGCTTACCGAAGACTGTGCCGCAGGCATGGAAGAAACATCCGCAAGTGCGGCAATGATTCGTGAAAACGTGGATACCGTCAACAAGTCAATCGGTGAAATCGACGATGCGACAAAGGACGGCTTAAAGATGGCACAGGATATCAATGTTCGTGCGGGCGGCTTAAGAGAAAATGCCGTCAAGTCGCAGACAAAGATTGAAGAGCAGACGGCGGTTATAGGTGAAAGACTTAAGGAAGCAATCGAAAACTCCAAGGAAGTAAACAAGATTTCGGAGCTTTCGGACGCAATTCTTTCGATTTCCTCAAAGACAAACCTGCTTGCGCTTAACGCATCAATCGAGGCAGCACGTGCGGGAGAAGCCGGACGCGGATTTGCCGTGGTTGCCGACGAAATCAGAGCTCTTGCCGAAAACACAAAGAAGACCGTCGAAGTAATTCAGGAAGTTACAAAGAATGTTATAGATGCGGTTAACGGACTTGCCGCAAACTCCGAAGAAACGGTTAAGTTTATCGAAACCGATATCAAGGAAGACTACAACGGAATGGTTGATCTCAGCCGTCAATACTACAATGACGCCGAAGACATCAAGAAGATGGTTAACGCAATTTCCGACGAAACAGGCAAGCTTTCCGAGGCTATGGATGTCATGGCATCTGCCGTTGACGGTATTGCCGAAGCCAGCAACGAAGGCGCCGTAAACGTTACGGAAATCGCTTCCAACACCAACGATATGGTTAAGCTTTCCGCAAATGTATCGGGCAACATGGACAGCGTTAAGGCAAGCACGGACAACCTTAAGACTGCCGTTGCACGTATGAAACTGTAAGCGAGTTAAACTTTCTCCTTTGTTTTATTGATGTTGAGGTCAAATAATTTTTGGCCTCAACATTGTTGTTTAAGGGGCATTTATAACGTAACAAAAAACTTGCGTATACACGGACGTTTTTATATAATGACATAAATTTATCTGGGGGTAAAATCCATGAAGCTGTTTATCGCATCGGATATTCACGGTTCCGAGTTTTATTGTAAAAAGATGCTTGAGTGTTATGACAGGGAGCAGGCGGAGAGACTTTTGCTTCTCGGTGACCTTCTTTATCACGGGCCGCGTAACAATTTGCCTGACGGTCACAATCCCAAAGGCGTGATTGCGCTTTTAAACGAGCGTAAGGATGACATAATGTGCGTCAGGGGAAATTGCGAGGCGGAAGTCGACCAAATGGTTCTTGAATTCCCCGTAATGGCGGATTACGCGATTGTTTCGATGGGCAAAAACATTATTTTTGCGACGCACGGACATCTTTTTAACGAAAAAAAACTCCCGCCGCTTAAGACAGGAGATATTTTGCTCACAGGTCACACTCACGTGCCGGCTTGCGAGATTCACGAAAATTATGTTTATATGAATCCGGGTTCCGTGTCCATCCCCAAGCAAAATTCCCACCACGGATACATGATTTACGACGAAAAGTCGTTTGTGTGGAAGGATCTTGACGGAAATACGATAAAAACGTATGAGGTCAGGTAACGGGAAACATGAAATCCTATAAGCAATACTTTTGCTCACGTACGGTTGTTTCCCTCTCATATCTGTCATGCACATAAAAAGGGAGCAATTCCGAACCGCTTTCGTTTACAATTCGTACGTCCACGGCTTTTTTATCACATTTCACATGAAATGTGATTTTTTTTGCGTTTTTAAGGTCAATCTTCGATATGCCGTCATCCGGAATAAATTCTTCCGTAAATTCGCCTGTTTCAAGCGGGTAAAGCACATACATGTCCGGATAGCGAATTATCGAGCCGCCCTTTATATAATATATCGGCTTGTCGTATATTGTACATTCTTCGGTTGTGGCAAGTATTTCGCCTTTTTTGAATTTTTTGCGTCCGTCTGCAAGGGAAAGAACGCCTTTTTCCCCGTACCAGCCGCCGTTTGTATACGGAAGGTAGGTGGTGACGGTTGTTTTTCCTTCGTCAAAAACGGGAGTCACAAGTATGCTGTCGCCGAAAAAGAACGAGTCGCTTTCCGCGGGATATCCCGGGTAATTTAGGAAAACCGGGTAAATCACGGGCAGATGCGTAAGTATGCTTTTCTTTATGCTGTCATAAAGATATGGAATAAACTTTTCACGGAATTTAAAGAGCATCGTGACTGTGTTTTTAAGCTCCGGATAAAGCCATGGCATATTTGACGAGCCGTCCGTGTTCCACGAGTGGAGCACAAATCTGGGCGTAAAAATTCCGTATTGAATCCAGCGTAAAAAGAGCTCCGGTGACGGCTTTTCTCCCGCAAATCCGCCGATATCCTGACCGAAGTTGTATATTCCGCTGAGTGACATCGTCATTGCCATTTTGTGATTGTAGCGGAAATCAGAAAAGCTTGTGCGGTTGTCGCCCGTCCATGTGGAGGCAAGGCGTGAGGCTCCCGTCATAAAGCAGCGCGATACCGCATTTTTGCGGGTATAGTCCGGCACAGCGGCAAGGCTTGCCCTTGTCATGAGGTAAGAAAACAGAGGCTTTATGAGCTTTGCCTTTATTTTGTTTCCGAATCCGCATGCGTACACATCATCCGAATTTATGTCGTATTCGTTGTTGTCGTTCCAGGTGGAAAGGTATCCTTTGTCCACAAGCTCTCGCTTTACGCATTCCGTCCAAAAATCGGCGGCAGCGGGATCGGTAAAATCAAGGTAGCTTCCCATTCCTCCCCAAAAAGGGAATACGGCGGGTGAGCCGTCCGCATCTTTCAAAAACCATCCGTTTTCCGCAATTTTTTTATACAAAGGATGATCTGTCAAAAAGCACGGTTTTATATTCGGCAAAAATTCTATTCCGTTTTCACGGAAAAAGGCGCTTAAACCCTCGGGTGACGGGATTTTGTCACGGTTCCAGTTAAACACATAGCGCTTATTGTCGATTTCGGTATATCCCGAAGACAGATAAAATCCGCCGGGGTGGATTTCATACTCTTTGCATTTGTCTATAAATTCGTGCAAACGCTTTTCGGTGTCGGGAGCGTCCGTGTATGCCATTGTGCTGCCGGCATACTTAAGTGTCCACTCGGGCGGGAGCATATCAGTCCCCGTGAGTGCGGAAAAATTCCTCAAAATCTCTTTCGTGTCACCGAAAAAGCAATAATAGCAAAGAACACTGTCTTCGCATTTAAAAGACTTAAAAGGACTGTAATAATTGTTTATTTCGCGCCCAAAATCAAATTCGCCGTCGGAATATGTGTCATAATAAATTCCGTATGAGCCGACCGAATTTTCGCATATATAAAAGGGAATATGTTTGTAAAGAGGGTCGGATGAGCGCGCATCAAAGCCCATTGCGTCGGATGTCCCAAGGCGGAAAGAGCGTTTGTTTTTGTTGACGTCACCCGTCTTGTCGCCGAGTCCGAATATCATTTCGTCTTCTTCTCTCGTGACATAGTGTGAAGACATGCGCCCGAGCTCGCCAGAATAATTGTGCGCAATATATTCCCTGTCCTTAAAGAGGAGCTTCCCGTTTTCAAAAAAGCTCATTTCAAAGTTTTTTGGTATAACGGAAACGGTTAAATTTTTAAATTCGAATCTGTATTCGTCGGGATTTTCCGTGTATTTCGGTGCAACAAGGCTGAAGCCTTTTACGGAAAATCTGTTTCGTCCGTGCTCGGGCATTTGGTCGTCGGGACACACCGAAAATGTGGGAAACGGCTTATCGTTATCGTGATAAATCGCAACTCTCACCATATTTTCACAAAAATCGAGACGTATGTTTATGTCTTCGCTTTTAAAATAAAAAGCGGAAGAAGTGTGATGATCGGGGTGAAACATGTGGTTAAATTTCATTGGTGGAACCTGCCTTTTTCGCGATTTACGAATTTATGCTTTTTATGATTTATGTTTTCGCGATTTATGATTGATTTGTTTTAAGGTGTTCTTCCTTTTTTGTTTGCAAAGCGAGCACTTTTTTACGTGAAAGCGGATACATAACAAAGAGAACAATTGCCATAAATAAAAACATTACCGCGGGGATAAGCGTTGCGAGCACATACATGATGTCAAGCTGGGCGGTACTGAACACAAACGTTCCGCCCTTTGCCGTGTCATAATAGCCCATCGCAAGAAGAGCCGCATTCACGGTGATTGCCGCGATTACCTGGCCGAGCTTTCTGAAAAAGTTTAAAAACGAATATGCCGTTCCGTTGTCACGGCTTCCCGTTGTAACCTCGATTTCGTCGATCGCGTCCGTTGCCATCGCCCAAAGCTGGAGCACAAAGAAGTTGAGACCGAAGCCGGATACGAGGCAAAGCATCATAAACGGCATAAGTGCCTTTTCCGCCGGAATCATTTTTAAGAAAAACATCGCGAAGTTTGCGATTGCGGCAACAGCCATTCCGACGGAGGTGATTTCTTTTTTTCCGTACTTTTTTGCGAGTTTCGGCGTAAAAATCATCAAAATCGCCATCGGAAGATAGGTGAGTATCGTGGGAAGAGTCACATATATTCCGCCTTTTCCGAAATAATAACGGATAAGGTAAACATAGTAGCTTTGCGTGAACATCTGTCCCGCAAGAAGCATCATTGCGGCAAGAGAGAGCGCAAGCATCGAGCGGTTTTTGAAGATTGTCATAAGTGACCTCATTGCGTCGCCCTTTACGTGGGCTTTAGGCTCCGTTTTAACGCGCTCCGTTGTGCCGCGATAAGCGAGCATCAGGCATATAAACGATAAGGCGGACATTACGATTACGCCGATCAAAAGAACATTGTATTTTACGATTGATTTGCCGTCGACCGTCACAAAGCAAAGCATTGAAAGCACCATTACGGGCATGCTGCCGAGTGCCGCACCCACAGCACGGAATACGGAAAGCTTAGAGCGTTCGCGCACGTCAAGCGTGATTACGGACGCGAGTGAGCCGTAGGGAATCTGGTGTACAGTGTAAACCATTCCGAAAAGAATGTACGTGAATGTCGCATAAATATAGGCGGGAAGGTTGTTTGACACGTTTCCGAAGCCCGGGAATTTTATGAACATGAGAATCGCGGACACGGAAAGCGGCAGCGCCACTCTTTTTAGCCATACACGATAGCGGCCGGACCGAGTAACACGCGCCGTATCGCAAATTCTTCCCATCATTGGGTCGTTTATCGCATCCCATATTCTTGCGACAACAAACATAATCATTATGAAAAGCGGACTCAAAATCAAAACGTCCGTGTAATATGTTTGAAGTAACGATGTCACAAGTCCGAAAACAAGACATCCGCCCGCGTCTCCGAGCGCATATGCGACGTATTCGGGTGTTTTAAGGCCGCTTGCCTTTTTGATAAGTTCAAGTTCTTCGTTGTTTTTGACGGGTTCTCCCATTTTTCTCCTCCAAAGTGTAAATTGTTCCCCAATTTAGTTTTTTGATCCTTGTATCATTTTATTTGTTCATGTTTTGATTTTCGTTATTTTCCTGTTTTCCTTTTTTTCGCCTCACGGGCTTTTTTACGCCTGTATTTTGCGCTTTGTTTTTGGATTTCGCATTTTTTTTGGCGGCAGCTTTTGTGACTTTTCCTGATTTTACGGCTTTTCCGGAATTTTTCCCGATTTCTTTTTTGGATTCCCGGTTTGTAACCGGAAGCGCGTTTCCTTGCTGTGAAACTTCCGCCTTTTCCTTACGTTTTATCGTAATTACCGAATGTACTTTGTCTTCGTTAATTTCAAAAATGTCCGCATGCGCCTTTATGAGAGCCGAAAACGTCTTATATTTGTAATATCTTACGTCAAAGCCCGGAACGCTTTTTCTGAGCGCATTTCCGATCGAAGAAAGGTTTTCGCCGTCGTCATCTATCGAATCATAAATCTTCTGTACGATTTCGTGTTCCGAAGGAATCGATATTTTTGGCGCGTCAATACCCACATCGGTTGCGGAATCCTGGGGCTTTTCGGAAAGCACGCGGTCGCACTGCGGTACTCCCGAAATTTGAGCAAAAGCCTTGTTTTCAGGCTTTTCCGCGTTAAGTAAGAGCTCAAGCACCTTAAATTCGTTGCACGCCTGTGCGAGCGATTCGGGCGTCTTTTTTTCGCCCATTCCGATTATTGTTTTTCCGGATTCTTTTATTCTGTATGCAAGCTTTGTGAAGTCGGAGTCGCTTGTGCATAGGAAAAATATGTCAATTTGGCGTGTGTAAAGCATATCCATTGCGTCGATTGTGAGCGCCTGATCCGCTATGCTTTTGTTGTTTGCGTAGGAAAGCTGCAAAACGGGCGTTATTCCGTACTTCGGCATCACCGGATACCACTGTTTTAAATTTGGGGAATTTAGCGATCCGTATAGCCTGAAAACGGTTATGTCGCCGTATTTGTCGGCTTCGTCTTTTATAAGTTCCGCATATTTTGTCGAAATGTTGTCACCGTCTATCAGGACGGCTATTTTTTGTTCTTCCATTGTGATGTCCTTTTGGTAAAAATTGTATACAAAACCCGGAGTGTTTTCACTCCGGGTTTCTTGAGTATGGGATATTAAATATTTATTTTACGGTAACGCTTGTTACATGCGGCTGAGCACCGTTATACCAATATAAGAATCCCGTGAGGTCGATTGTGTCTCCCGCCTTCAAGCCTTCAACGGTCTTATAAACTTCGGTGTCCTTACCGCAAAGGTAAGACTCAACGGTGAATGTGTATGTGTTTCCGTCTACCGTAACGTCAAAGTAAAGGTCGTCACCCTGTGAACCCGAGCCGTCCCATTTGTAGAGAGCTTCTTTTGCAACGGTTGCGCCCTTTATTGCAACATACTTGTTCATGTAATCGGAAAGGTTGTCTTTTGCGAGAAGTGACGTAACATCAGTTGCGGATGCAACGTATGTGTCCTTCGTGTCAACGATTTCAAGCGTTCCGTCGGTAATCTCAACTTCGCCTGCCCATTCACTCTTGTAGCCCGTTACACGGATCTTTGTGCCGGCTGTGAGCTTGTCGTACAAGTCCTTGTCGCATTTGCAATTGTAAAGGAAGTATGCGCCGTCCTTGTCCTCGGCGTAAATCGAAGCAACGCCCACGCCTTCGTTCTCCCACCAGGACTGAGCGGCCTGGAAGTAGGTCTCGATTGTGACGGCGGAATCAACCTCGGCTGCCTTAAAATCCGAATAGCTCATTGCGTCGGACTTTGTACCGCCGCATGCTGCGAGTGCACATACAAGTGCTGCGGCAAGTATCACAGAAATAATTTTCTTCATGTCTTTCTCCTTTTTAATTTGTGCCGTAAGTCGTCATAACAAAACAATCGGCATTTTTGTAAGCAATGCTATTATACTCTGCCGATAGCGCAAAGTAAACCCCGCTTTTATTTGTTCTTTTCCTTTTATTCTTTAATTCTTTTAATGTGTCTTATCGGAAGCGGCTTTTTTTCTTATAACGTATATCGTAATTATTCCTACCCATATCACGGCAAGCACGATAAGAAGTATTTTTGAAAACATAGGCATTTCACCGAGTTCGGTTTTGCTTTCCGTGCTTACCGCAAGTGCTTCGTCAAGGCGGTATTGCGCTTTTACTTCCTTATAAAGATTTTTTACGAATGCATCGTTGAATTCGGTTTTCCTGCGTACGCTTTTTACGGTGTTTTCGATGAGTGCGCCGGCGGCTTCACGTAAAGATGCCGATCCCGAAAACACGGGAGTTACGAATGTGTTGTCCGTATTTTCGAGTAAAAGGCGGCTTGCCTCGATTTTTACCTTGTAGTGAGTTTCGTTGTCTTCACCCGCACGTGATAAGTAATCAAGGTATTCTTCGGAATTTTGTGCGGTGAGCGTGACAGGCACATACCCTTCCGTTTCCGAATAAGCGATTTGTACATCATTGCTCAAAAGAAACATCGTAAAAATCCACGATGCCATGACTTGCCCTTGGTCTTCCTTATTAAATATGCATATGCTCGGACCTTGTGAAATCATTTGAGGATTTTCCGGGTCAAACTGGGGAACCGTCATTACCGCCGTTTCAAATTCGACAAGTGAGTCTTCACTTATATCAAGTAACGGAGCGTCGCTTCCCATCCATGTTGCGCCGGCGGTCGAGTCGATTGCGAATATGCATTGTCCCGCGTTCAAAAAGTTTGCGGGATAGCTTGAAATTTTAAACGTGGAAAATGCCTTCGATTCCGCATGAATCGCGATTTCTGAGAGGAGCGCACGCGTTGTGTCGTTAAAAATAAGTATATTTCCGTTTTCGTCGGAATAGCCGGCATTTTTTTGTTTGAGCTCCGTAATCATCATGTTGTCGGTCGACTTGTAAATAAACGGAATAAGTACATTTTGACCGTTTACGGCATAGGTTCCGTCGGCATTTTTCTTAAGAGCCGCCTCCGACACTTCCCACACAAAATCCCATGTAAGCGTTTCGGGAAGTGTGTATCCGAGAGCCTCAACATAAGTTTTGTTGACATAGCATGCTTCCGTCGAGCGCATAAAAGGAACGGCATAGCAGTGTTCACCGATTTTGCATTCGTTTAGGAATTTAGGCACGATTTCGTTAAGTGCCGGCGTCTCAAATTTAAGTGAGCTCCCGCCGAAACCGTATTCCGGATTCGTAAACAATTCGTCAAGCGTCACAACCGTGTTTTCGCCGGTCATATATGTTGCGATATGGTCAGGGTAGGTGATGCATACGTTCGGCGTTGTGCCCGTCGAAATATTTGTGATTACGTCGTTGTAAAGTGCTGTGTAATCCGTATAAAAGCGGATGTTTACCTTTATATTCGGGTAAAGCGCTTCAAAATCCGCTACGGCCTTATTGTAAATCGCAACCTGGTTTTTGTTTGTGTCGTTTTTTGCCCAAAAAGATATTTCGTATGTTTTTGACTCGTCAAAGGTTGTCGGCACTTCGTTCGTAATATGTTTTTTTGTGCCGTGGCAGGCGGTGAAAGTCATACATACGCAAAGCAACAAGACGAGGCTCAAGAATCTTTTTTTCATCCTTTTGTACCTCCGCGTGCGACACCCGCCATTATTTTTTTGCGGAAGATTAAGAAAATCACGATTAGGGGGAACGAAATCGCCGTAACGCCCGCCATCATTGCGGGAATGTTTTCGCGTCCGAAGCCGCTTTCGCGTATTGTCTGGATTCCGTTTGACACAAGGTAATAATTTTCGTCGTTCGTGATAAGACGCGGCCAAACGTAAGAATTCCAGCACTCGATTACCTTAAGAATCGTTATCGTTATGATTGTCGGGCGCGAAATCGGAACCATGACACGCATCAGGTATCTGAAATCGGACGTTCCGTCCACCTTTGCCGCAAGATAAAGCTCGTTCGGGATTTGTGCAAAATTTTCCTTTAAAAGATAGATATAAAATACCGATGTGACTGACGGGAGAATGAGCCCCGCAAAGGTGTTTCGCATATTTAAATTCGTTATCGTGACAAAGTTTGTGATGATTACAAGCTCGTTCGGAATCATCATGAGAGCAAGGATAATGGTAAAACACAAGTTTTTGCCCTTAAATTCGAGGCGAGCAAACGCAAATGCGGCAAGCACCACTACCACGAGCATGAGACAAGTCGTCACAATCGTGAAAATGAGCGTGTTCAACATGTATTTCCCAAGATTCACTTCCGTAAACGCCGTCACATAGTTTGAAAGCGTGGGAGAAGTCGTGAAAAATTTGGGTGTGTATTCCGCATTGTAGGCAGAGTAACTCTTTAGGGAAGTGAGTATCATCCAGTAAAAAGGAAAAATGACTATTATTCCCCACAAGGTGAGACACAGATATATAAATGCCTTTTTTATTATGTTGTGTATCGAGCGGCGTGTTATGGCACTTCGGTATGAGGAGTCGTGTTTCATTTATAAGTCCTTTTTACAAAAGCAGTTTTAAGTATGCGGTAATTCTTTATTTAATGATGTGTGTTTGCATTAATAGTGCACATGCTTCTTGCTTACAAGTAAGTTGATGCATGTCACCGTGAGTATGATCACAAAGAGTATTATTGCGGCTGCGGACGCAAATGACGGATATCCGCCGCCCGTGCCGTAGAGCATGTCGTAAACATAGCCGACGATCGTGTTCATGCCGGCGGAATTAAGGTCGGTTCCGAAAATTGCCACTTCGTCACTGTAGGCTTTGAATGCGCCTATAAATCCCGTTATTATAAGGTAGAAAACGGTGGGACTTATGAGCGGCAGGGTAATCTTAAAAAATATGCGTGCGGGCGATGTTCCGTCTATCTTTGCGGCCTTAATGTAGGCGTCGTTTACGGATGCGAGCGCGGCGGTGAGAATTAAGATCTTAAACGGCAGCACCGCCCATATTGTGTAAAAACACATTACAAACATCTTTGCGGCATAAGGTCCGTCGATAAAGTCGATTGAGTTTCCGCCGAAAAGCGCGATTATCATGTTTACGAGTCCGTCCGAATAGGCAGTTTTCTTAAAAAGTATCATGAATACAAGGCCGATTGCGACCGTGTTTGTGACGTAAGGCAGAAAATAGATTGTTTGAAAAAGATTGCGAAGCGCTTTTATTTCGGAAAGCCCAAGTGAAATAAGGAGCGCAAGTCCCGTCGATACGGGAACCGTAATCACGACAAGCAAAAGAGTGTTTTTTAATGCTTTTATGAAATAAGGATCGCGAAGGACATAGGAATAGTTGTAAATTCCCGTTCCGAAATAGCTTTGGGACGCAAAATTAAAGCCTTCCTCAAACGAGTAAACAAAAACGTCGACAAGAGGATAGACCATGAATACACCGAGAAACAATATGGCGGGCAAAAGATAGAGCCATGCTTTTTTGTTGTTTGATTCCATATATGCGCCTTTACGGTGAGAATTTTTGATTTGCGGCGGAAAACATTTCAAGTTTTATAAGTATCTGTAGCCGGGGACATCAGACACCGCGCATGCACCTTGCATGATACCATAAATACACAAAAAATTCCATAAAAAGCACGTGCTTTACTTTTTTAAAATTTAGTCGTATACTTGCGGCGTAAAAAAGGTTAATGTGTTTGCTTTAAGGCACAGGTGAATGCGGGACGATTGCATTCATATAATAAGAAAGGATTATGTATGGCAGATTGGAAAAATTTTGATGAACTTAAGAGTTTAAAGAAGCTCGAAAGCGCAAAAAAGGTTGATTTAAGAATCGCAATGAGCGGAAAAAACGGCGAAACACGCGTTAAAGAGTATTTTGTTCCCATGTCGAACGGACTTGTGTACAATTACGCGGCAAAGCAGGTTTCGGACGAAATTCTCGATATTCTTGCGGAGATGGCA
>CAZZFV010000033.1:0-2950 GCA_964653855.1 uncultured Lachnospiraceae bacterium | reverse complement strand
AGAACTTTATAACGGCGCCGTAATAAATACGGGCGAAAAAAGAATGGTGCTGCACCACCTTACACGAGGACAGCTTGGGGCGGACGTTATTGCGGACAACGTAAACAAGAGAGGGTTTTATGTTGCAGAGCAAAAGAGAATCGCAGACTTTGCCGACAAGGTGCATAACGGTAAGATCGTAAACGAGAAAAACGAAAAGTTTACGACCGTTTGCCAGATAGGCATCGGCGGAAGCGATCTTGGCCCCAGAGCAATGTACCTCGCTCTTGAAAACTGGGCAAAGAAAAACAATTGCTTCAAGATGGAAGCAAGATTTATATCAAACGTCGATCCCGACGACGCTACGGCTGTTTTAAACGGAATAGACGTTTCAAAGACGATTTTTATCCTTGTTTCAAAGTCGGGCACAACGCTCGAAACTCTCACAAACGAGGCATTTGTTAAGGATGCGTTAAAGGCAAGAGCGCTCGACCCCGCACGTCACATGATCGCGGTTACGAGCGAAACTTCGCCTCTCGCAAAGAGCAAGGATTATCTTGACGCATTTTATATGGACGACTATATCGGAGGACGTTATTCGTCAACTTCGTCCGTGGGCGGTGCTGTGCTTTCGCTTGCGTTCGGCGGAGATGTGTTTGCAAGATTCTTAAACGGCGCTCATGCGGAAGACGAGCTTTCAAAGAATACGGATATAAAAAAGAATCCGGCTCTCCTCGACGCATTGATCGGTGTGTATGAAAGAAATGTGCTTGGATACGGTTCAACCGCGGTGCTTCCTTATTCACAGGCACTTTCACGTTTCCCCGCTCATCTTCAGCAGCTTGACATGGAATCAAACGGCAAGAGCGTTAACCGTTTTGCCGAACCCATAAATTATGTGACAGGCCCCGTAATTTTCGGCGAGCCCGGCACAAACGGCCAGCACTCGTTTTATCAGCTTTTGCACCAGGGAAAGAGCATTATCCCCATGCAATTTATCGCATTTAAGAACAATCAGACGGAAAACGACGTTGTGATTTCGGGCAGCACAAGCCAAAAGAAGCTTTGCGCAAACGTTGCCGCACAGATAGTCGCTTTTGCGTGCGGTAAGGAAGACGACAACAAAAACAAGAACTTTGAAGGCAACCGTCCGTCATCGATAATTATCGGCGAGCGCCTCACACCCGAAACTCTCGGTGCAATTCTTGCGCACTACGAAAACAAGGTTATGTTCCAGGGATTTTTGTGGAACGTAAACAGCTTCGACCAGGAAGGCGTTCAGCTTGGGAAAGTGCTTGCAAAGAAGGTTCTTGCGCACGAAACCGACGGAGCGCTTAAATGTTACAGTGAGATGCTTGACATCTGAATGATACAAGGGTCAAAAGGTTCTGCTTTCGATGCAAAGTTATTTGCGAGAGAAATTTTGACCTCAACATCATCATTATTATTATTATAAAAAGGAGTATGCCATGAAAATATGGGCACACAGGGGATGCAGTCTCCGCTATCCCGAAAATACGCTTACTTCGTTTAAAAAAGCCTGTGAGATAAAAGGTCTTGCAGGAATCGAGCTTGACGTTCAATATACAAGCGACGGCAGGATTGTCGTGATCCATGACGAAACGGTGGACCGCACAACGGACGGACACGGCTTTGTGCGGGATTACACGCTTGCCGAATTAAAAAAGTTAAATATCAAGTACGGAGATAACGCCCCCGAGCATATTCCGACGCTTGACGAAGTGCTTGACCTCATTACACCGAATTTAAAGGCGGGAATGAAGCTCAATATTGAGCTTAAAACAAGCATTTATCCTTATATAGGAATAGAAGAAGAAACGGTAAACATGATAAAGGAGAGAGGACTTGAGAGTTCGATTGTATGGTCGTCGTTTTCGGCGCTCTCGCTTCCCATTGTCAGAAAACTTCTTCCGGATGCGGATATCGGAATGCTTTCCGAGCGTGCGTCCGATTGCATGCGTATTCATATGGCGGGCGTGGGATCAAACGCAATTCACCCTTACGGAAATGCGATTGACACGGATCTCGCAAAATACCCTCAAATGCCCGTGCGCGCGTGGTTCCTCGGGCATCTCTATCCGAGTGCGCCCACAGGGACAAAATTTGATTTTTCAAAGTATGAAAAGCTTGGTGTTACGGATGTGTTCTTAAATGAACCCGAAGTGTATTTAAATTAGCCGTAAGCACATTTACAAACATTTCATAAAAAGTTCATTAAATAGTGCACTTATTGGGACTATTTCCCCATTTACTTTCGGGGGGGGGAGTGGTATATTTATTAACAGTTAGAAACCCCTAAAACTAACTACCCCTCGGCGAGCAGGACCCCCTATTCCCTGCTCGCTTTTCTTTTTGCTTTTTTTGGCGGACCGCAAAATTTCGGTGAAAAAGTATAAAAGTTATGTGCTGTTTTGCGGATGCGCGGAAAACTTCGGATTTATATTGACAAGTTGAATCCTTGGTAGTAATATCGCATTCGACAAAGGAATAACGATTCTTCGAGGAGGGATGCGATTTCCCTACCGGCGGTAAAGTCCGCAAGCCTAAGGCACGAACCGGTGTGATTCCGGTACCGACAGTACAGTCTGGATGTGAGAAGATTTATTTTAAAGACCTATTCGCGAAGAATCAAAATCAAATCACTTCGTCGGAAAGGACTTTTTTTATGGAAAAAACAAATTTAAAATCAGGCAACAAAAACACCCGCCAAAAAACCAAAATGCTTGTGACCGCGGCCATGCTTGCGGGAATAGCGGCGGTTCTCATGTTTTTTGATTTCCCCGTTCCCTTTTTACCGTCGTTTTACAAGATTGATTTCAGCGAGCTTCCCGTTTTAATCGGGACGTTTATGATGGGACCGGCTGTGGGCACCGTAATCGAGGCAATCAAAATCCTTGTAAAAATGCTTATGAAGGGCTCGAGCACGGCGGGAGTAGCAGAAATCGCAAAC
>CAZZFV010000032.1:9520-24942 GCA_964653855.1 uncultured Lachnospiraceae bacterium | reverse complement strand
GGCGTTAAAGAAGCTTTCGGAAAGCTCTATGATACCTTATCACACAAACGGAACGGGCGCGGGGCTTCTTAATTCAATGGAAGAGGCCGGAATCGATATTTCGGTTGTGCTCCCCGTTGCAACGGCCGCAAGGCAAACCGAGTCGATCAACGAATCCGTTTTTAAGATAAACGAAGAGTTTTATGCGCACGGCGGAACAGGGATACTCTCTTTCGGAGCGATTCATCCGGACAACGATAACTATAAGGAAATATTGCTTTCCTTAAAGGAAAACAACGTCAAAGGAATAAAGCTTCATCCCGTGTTTACGGGTGTTGACATAAACGATATAAGGACAAAGCGCATAATTTATGCGGCATCGGAGCTTGGGCTTATCGTTGTCACGCACGCGGGCTTTGACATAAGCTATCATGAAAATTACGAAAGCGATATTTTGAAAATCCACGATATGTTAAAAGACGTAAAGCCCCCCAAAATGATCCTCGCACATATGGGCGCCTGGGCGGAATGGAATCGTGTCCCCGAAAACATTGCGGGATTCGGGGTATACGTTGACACAGCCTTTTCGTTTGTGAATGTGCTTAACAATACCATGTGGAAGGAAGAAGAAAAAAAGATTTCCGTAGACGCCGCAAACAAGATCAAGGAAACGGTCGGAATAAATCATATTTTGTTCGGCTCCGATTCACCGTGGGCGGGGCAGAAGGAAACGCTTTCGGAACTTAAAAATTATTTTTCGGAAGAAGAATATGTGCGTGTTACGGATACAAACGCAAGAGAATTGTTGGGAATTAAATAAGGTGTTATCGGTTTTAAGTATCGGGTAACGTAAAAAAGAGCCTTTAAGGGCTCTTTTTTTGCTTTTAATAATTTTTTTGGTAAACGCCCGGCTGCCACTTAATAATTCACCACTTCGTCGTAGTAAATGTTTACAACGATGTTTTGCGCGTAGTCACCGAATTCCGAGCCGAACAGCGTGAGGCCTCCGCAATTTACGGTGTCCTTCGGGACGGAAAACTTTAAGTCTATTGTGGAATTATATTGAATTTTTAAATCGTCTATCGTGACATCCGATATTTTGTGGGTTCCGTCTATGAAGGAACCCTCTTTGTTTATTATGAGTGTCTTTAAAAGCCCGTATTGGTTGAGAGGCGAGGGCCACCACGAAGGGGAAACTATTCCTCTGCGTGCGCCGTAATCGCCGGGACTTATCCATTTGCCGAGCATTGTTTGGTTAATCGAAAAATAGATGTCGCTCGGATAATCTTCGTTTACGTTCGGGCATTCCGATGAAATTTCAAAGGATATCTGGATTTCGGAAACCGTCTGACCCGCACGCAGGCGGTTCGGAAGATTGTAGGTTATGCTTCCGTAGCCGAACCAAAGAACGCCCGCGTTGAAGCGTTCGGGATAAGAAAAAGTGCGCGGATCGTCAAGCTCACCGATTATTGTGGACGGAGTCGCAAGTCCGCATGTGGGATGAGCGTCGATCGACGTAAAGTGTCCGACCGCGATTTCATCTCTGTAACACGGCTTTGAGGCTTCGTGCGGAGCAAGGTCGACAATCAATTTATCGTGAAGCGGTGTTACTATTTTTCTGATACCGCGTTTTCCGGACGTTGTTTGGATTGCAACAAGACCTGCGGATTCGAGCTTGCTTACGTGAAGCGAAATCGCGGAATTTGTGAGATCGAGCGCTTCGGCAAGGTCGTTCATGCTTAAATTTTTGTTCTCATAAATCAGCTGCATTATTTTTAAACGCATGGGAGTGCTGAGAGCTTTAAAAATTTCGTCTGCCTCTTCAAGAGAATGTAAGTAAAGCATAATTGATATCCTTTCGGTAAGTGGTAAGTTCTAAAAACGCTTTTAAGTGGGATTATACATTCTAAATATTTTTAAGTCAAGAGTTAAATACTTCACAATCAACTTAAAAACATTACATCATCAAATCAACGTATCAAACGCCCAAAGTGTAAGCTTTTACTTAAATGAAAAACTATGTGAAATTTTTAACTGTACAACTTGCACAAAAAAAGTTCAAAAAAAATGAAGAAATTGTAAAAAAGATATTGATTTTTATCCCAACGTAGGTTATCTTTAGTGTAAGGTTTAACAAAAATAGTAATAGTTAAACAAAAACTTAAACAAAGCAAGTGAAGCGTATCAAAATGCTTTAACATTTAATTAATCACTTAAATAAAGGGAGGAAAGACATGTACAAATTATCAATCAACCCCAAAAAGACAGTAGGGCATATCAATCCGGAAATTCAGGGGCACTTTTCGGAGCATCTCGGCAGATGTATTTATGAAGGACTTTATGTCGGTGAGAATTCCGACATTCCGAATACAAACGGTATGAGAAACGATGTTGTCGGCGCACTTCGCGAAATGAAGATTCCGGTTCTTCGCTGGCCGGGCGGATGCTTTGCCGATGAATATCACTGGAAGGACGGCATCGGTCCCAAGGAAAAGAGAAAGAAAATGATCAACACTCACTGGGGCGGCGTTGTGGAAGACAACAGCTTCGGTACCCACGAGTTTATGGAGCTTGCACGCCAGCTCGGATGCAAGACTTACGTAAACGGCAACATGGGAAGCGGCACGGTGCAGGAGATGAGCGAATGGGTTGAATACATGACTTTTGAAGGTGTGTCACCGATGGCCGACGAGCGCAAGAAGAACGGTCACGAAAAGCCCTGGACTGTTGATTATTTTGGCGTGGGCAACGAAAACTGGGGATGCGGCGGCAACATGACTCCCGAGTTTTACGGAAATATGTACAGAAGATATCAGACATATGTGAGAAATTATAATCCCAAGAAGCCCATCTACAAAATCGCATGCGGCGCAAACGTTGCGGATTACAGATGGACGGATCTCGTTATGAAGACATGTTTTGATCATGCCGAGTTCGCACACGGATTTATGGACGGAATTTCGCTCCATTATTATACACATCCGGAAGGATGGGAAGTTAAGGGAAGCGCAACGGAGTTTGATGAGAAGGTTTGGTATAAGACACTTTCAAAGACTCTTTTTATGGAAGAGCTGATAAATAAGCACGGCGCCGTGATGGACAAGTACGATCCCGACAAAAAGGTGGGAATGATCGTTGACGAATGGGGAACATGGTTCACATGCGAGCCCGGCACAAATCCCGGATTCCTCTATCAGCAAAACACGATGAGAGACGCGCTTGTTGCGGGAATCAACTTAAATATTTTCAACAAGCATTGCGACAGAGTAAAGATGGCAAACATCGCGCAGCTCATAAACGTGCTTCAGGCGGTAATTCTGACCGAGGGCGAAAAGATGATTAAGACGCCTACCTATCACGTATTTAAGATGTATTCCTGCCACCAGGATAATGAATTACTCGACAGCCACCTTGACACTAAGACGATAGGTCTCGAAAAGGAATACATGGTTCCCAACCTCACGGAGTCGGTTTCCGCAGACAAGAACGGCAAAATCCATATCACGCTCACAAACCTTTCGGTTGAAGAGGATTACGATGTGGAAGCGGAGCTTACGGACACGGAAGTTAAGTCGGTAAAGGGCGAAATTATCACAAACGAAATGCACGCACACAATACGTTTAGTGCACCTGATACCGTTCATACGACGGAATTTAACGGTTTTACCGTAAACAACACAAAGATTTCCGTCAAAATCCCTAAGTGCAGCGTTCTTCATTTGGAAGTTGAAACGAGGCAGTAAAACACATTTACACTAATCGGAGGTCCGTAATGATACGGAAGGGTTTACAAAAAATAACATCGCTTGTTTTGGCAGGGGCGCTTCTTTTGGGAAGCACGGGAATCGCGGGAATAGGCACCTTAAATACATCTTACGCCGCAGATTCCGCGGACACAACTGCGCTTTCGTCTTCCGATACCCAAATTTCCTTGAGCTCCGAAAGAATCACAAACGGATACACACGTATTTCGAAGACCTACAAATATAAGGAATATAAGGGCGAAGACATAGTCTGTGAGATCGGCGACATAATAGGCGATGAATATAAAACAAGTCTTACGGACGATAATTATGATTACGGAACACGCGTTTCCGACTTAAGTGTCGGCGACGAAATTGAAGTTACGATTACCGTTCCCGAAAATGCGCTTTATGTCATGAGCTTTGATTATCTTTCTTATGACGATTCGATTTTGCCCATAGAATTTTCCGTTAAGGTGGACGATGAGTTTCCTTTTTACGAAATGAGAAACTTAAAGTTTGAAACGGTGTGGGTTTCCGATAAGCTTTGCGATTATGACCGCTACGGAAACGAGATAGTGGTTATGCCGGACAAAAAGATCACGTGGCTCACAAAGGCTGTAATGGATTCTTCTTACAACTATTCGGACGCGCTCCTTGTTTCTCTTTCAAAGGGCACGCATAAGCTTACAATCGATGTGAGCGAGGGAAATTTCCTTTTGGGAAACATCACTTTGTCGGCAAAAGAAACGATTAAGAAATATACGGGCTCCGAGGTAGCGGAAGGCAGCGAACTCATCACTGTCAACGCGATTGAATTTTACGAAAGAAACGATTCCTCGATTCATGCGGCTGCGGAATACAATTCGGCGCTTTATCCTCTTTCGTCAAAAGAAACCGTCTTAAACATTCTTGACGGCGCATCTTTCGATACGGCGGGACAGACGGTTACTTATTCGTTTGATGTCGAAAAAGCGGGATACTATTACATCGCAATGAATTATATGCAATCCGAAAAGAGCGATTTCCCGGTATACGTGGATTTCAGGATAGACAACGAATTCCCGAATGATGCATTTAAAAATCAGGCAATAAATTACACGACAAAATATAAAAATTACACGCTCACGGACTCGGAAAACAACAAATTAAGCGTTTATCTCGAAGAAGGCATGCATACGATTTCGCTTACGATTTCCGCGGATCCGATCAGATTTGCGATTGAAGCCGCAAACAGGATAATGAGCGAAATAAACGACCTTTCGCTTGAAGTGACAAAGGTCGTGGGATCGAGCGACGACAGCATAAAGTACAGCGACATAAAGCTTACGCGTTATATCCCCGAATTAAAGGAAAATCTCACGTCATGGGTTACGGAATTATACGAGCTTTCAGACATGGCGGCGGAGCTTATCGGAGAAGACGACGGAGAAGACGTTGCATGTTTTGCATACCTTAGGATTGCGGCAAGCGAGCTTGAAACTCTTGCAAAAGAGCCCGATGAACTCATCTACAGAGTGGACGAACTTTCCACAAGCCAAAACTCGATAAACACGCAAATAGCAAACTTTATCGACGTAATCAATTCGAACGACGTTTCGATAGACAGAATTTATATTTATCAGGAAGATGCAAAGCTTCCGAGAGGTGCTGGATTCTTTAAGAGCATAGCGCTTTCCGTGGGCAGATTCTTTTATTCGTTCTTTGCGCAAAGCTATTCGACGGAAAGTGCCGATGAAGAGCACATTCAGGTGTGGGTAAACCGCCCGCGTCAATATGTCGAAATCATGCAAAAGATGATTGACGAAGGCTTTACAAAGGAGACGGGAATCGAAGTTGACCTTTGTATCATGACGGACGCAAACAAGCTTGTGCTTTCAAATGCCTCGGGTGATACGCCCGATATCGCAACGGGAATAAATTATTCAATTCCCTTTGAGCTTGCGATAAGAGGAGCACTTGTCGATCTCACAAAGTTTTCGGATTATAAAGAAGTGTTCGGCCGCTATTCCGAAGGTCTTCTTGTTTCGTCGGTTGTGGGAGACGGACTTTATTCGCTTCCCGAAACAATGAACTTCTATGTAATGTTTTACCGTTCGGACATTCTCGAAAAAATAGGCGTAAGCGTTCCGAACACGCTTGACGAACTGATTGCGATATTACCGAACCTCCAGATGAGAGGCTTAAACGTTTATTACCAGACCGCAGCGATGCTTGCGATGAGAAACTTCCACGGCACAACGCCGATTATTTATCAAAACGACGGAACTCTTTACGGCGAAACGGCGCTTGACATAACGCTGGATTCCGACGCAACGGTTAAGGGCATCACGGAGCTTACCGAGCTCTTTACGCTTTACAATCTTCCGGTTGATGTGCCTAACTTCTATCAGCACTTCAGAAACGGTGATTTGCCGATAGGAATTGCGGACTTTAACTCTTATAACCTTATACTTAATGCAGCACCCGAAATCGCAAACTCCTGGAGCATTGCTCTTGTGCCGGGCGTGGAAGACGAAGAAACGGGCGAAATAAAGAGATATATGTCGGGCGGTGCGGAAAGCACGGTTATGTTCTCGTCAAACGACGAGAGAGAACAAAAAGCCTGGGAATTCATGAAATGGTGGTCGGATGCCGACACACAGGCCGAATTCGGACAGATGCTTCAGATCATGTACGGCGACGAATACATTTGGCCGACGGCAAACCTTGAAGCCTTCAACAAGCTTCCTTACCCGACAAGCGACAAAAACATCATCATTGAGCAGGCAAGTTACATTTTGGAAGCTCCGAGACTTCTCGGAAGCTACATGACGGAGCGTGAGCTTTCCAACGTATTTGTGGATGTTGTCGTAAACGGAGAAACGCTTCGCACACGTATCGACGACGCGGTTAAAACGATAACGAGAGAAACAAAGAGAAAGCTTGAGGAATTCGGATACATAGACAGCGCGGGTAACGTAATTAAGGAATACACCGTTCCGTCCGTCGAAATTGTCCGTCAGATTCTTTCAAGATAAAAGTGGGGCCGTTTATATGAAAAAAACAAAAAGGGGCGTAGTTGCCCGAAAATCACAATTTAATAAAAACGGTTACATCTTTTCGGCACCGTATTACATACTTTTTGCAATCTTTATATTGACGCCGGTTGTAATGGCCGTCGCTCTTTCGTTTACAAATTTCAACACGATTCAGAGACCTAAGTTTGTTGGATTTTTAAATTACATAAACCTTATCACAAGCGATGACGTGTTTATGAAATATGTTCTTCCGAACACCGTAAAATATGCTCTCATTGTCGGTGTGGGCGGATATGTTCTCGCGTTTTTGCTTGCATGGGCGCTTGCGAATATGACACGCGTTCCGAGAACGATTCTCGCGCTTATCCTTTATTCACCCAGCATGACGACGGGTGTTGCGATGGCGGTTCTTTGGAAGATAATGTTCACGGGCGACCAGACGGGATACTTAAACAGCTGGCTCATGAAAATCGGTGTGATCGACGAACCGATCATATGGCTCACAAGTTCGACGTTCCTTCTTCCCATTGTCATCATAATAGGACTCTGGAGCAGCATGGGCGTAGGCTTCCTCTCGATCCTTGCGGGACTCTTAAACCAGGACGAATCACTTTATGAGGCTGCCGCAATCGACGGCGTAAAATCAAGATTCCAGGAAATGATTTATATAACGATTCCGAGCATGAAGCCGCAAATGCTTTTCGCTGCGGTAATGCAAATAGTCGGAGCTTTCCAAAACGGACAGATCGCATCGCTCCTTGCGGGCAACCCGACACCGGGTTATGCCGCACAGCTTATCGTAAACCATATCGAAGACTACGGTTTCATAAGATACGAAATGGGATATGCGGCCGCTGTTTCGGTTGTACTGCTCTTAATTGTGCAAATATTCTCAGGCATAAGCAAAAAGCTTTTCGGTGAAGAAGACTAAGGAAAGGAGGTATATGTATGTCAGCTTACAAAGGTCACAGAATGAATCCGGACAGATTTGAAAAAGGACAGATAAAGCTTTACATCTTTGTACTTCCTCTTGCGATCCTTACCGGACTTCCGATAGTTTTCATATTTTTCCATGCGTTTAAGCCGATGGAAGAGCTCTTCGCCTTCCCTCCCAAGTTTATAACGACGCATCCGACGCTCGACAATTTCAGAAACCTCTTTAAGGCATCAAGGTCGGCGGGAATACCGTTAAGCAAATATGTGTTTAACAGCATTCTGATTACGGTTACGGTTGTTCTTTCTTCCATAATTATCTCGTCGGGAGCCGCATATGCGCTTTCGAAGCTCAAATTTAAGGGAAGAAACACATTATTCAAAATAAACCAGCTCGCGCTTATGTTTGTGCCGGTTGCGGTAATGATTCCGAGATACCTGGTAGTCGAAAAACTCGGACTTGTGGACACCTATTGGTCACAGATACTTCCGCTTATTCCTCTTCCCGTGTCGTTGTTCCTTCTTAAGCAATTTGTCGACCAGGTGCCGGATGAGCTTATAGAAGCGGCATATATGGACGGCGCAACGGAATTTCATATTTACGCGAAAATCGTCATTCCGCTTTCGATGCCCGCAATAGCGACGGCGGCAATACTTGTTTTCCAGCAGGTTTGGACAAATCTTGAGGCATCAAACTATTACATAAACAACGAGTCTTTGAAAACACTCGCGTTTTACATGAACACACTTACAGGTGCGTCGTCAAATACAGTCTCCGGACAGGGAATTGCGGCTGCGGCATCACTCATTATGTTTTTGCCCAACTTAATACTTTTCTGCATACTTCAGAGACATGTCATGAACACGATGGCGCATTCCGGAATAAAATAAGGGGAGACTTTGATGAACAGAAAAATAAAAAAAGTCATATGTATGTTTTTCGGTTTCCTCTTTGCGGTAGGTTTCTTGGGGGATGTGAATACGGTTTATGCCGAAGCTCCTTACAAAACATATACCGTTGACGGAGACGGTGAGATAATCGAGACACAGACGGCATACTTGCCCTACGGATCCATAAACAAAATCGGCGACGAATTCATGAAAGCTCCAAAGGATTTCACGATTCTCGACGACGGATATATGTATATTCTTGACGGCGGCAACAAGCGTGTGCTCGTTTCCGACATGGAAGGAAATTTTATAGCGTCGTTCGGCGAAGACATTTTTGTTAATCCGAGAGGAATATTCGTTTCCGAAGATCACACGTGTTATGTGGCCGATCGTGACGCAAAGAGCATTTTCGTGTTTAATGCGGATTACGAACTCACAAATACGTATACAAAGCCTACCGAGCCGATATACGGCGAAACGCTCGACTTCCTTCCGATCAAGATAGTTGCGAATTCGTCCGGCACAATGTATGTGATATGCGAATCCAACACAAACGGTATCGTTGAAATAAGTCCCGTTGACGGCGGAACGTTTCTCGGATATTTCGGAACAAACAGCGTTTCGACGAATCTTTGGACGATTATGTGGCGCGCGATAATGACCGACGTCCAAAGAGCAAAATGGCTTTCAAACATGCCTTCGACTCCCGATAACCTTGCGATTGACGATAAGGGAATAATTTATACGGTCACGCGCGGTGAGGGAAAAGAAAGCTTAAAGCGCTTAAACATGGCGGGAAACAACATGACGGAGCCCGACACAAACGATGACGTGCCCGCGGCCGTTGCACCCGGAAACCATGACAATATCTACGTTGTTTCGCAGCAGGGTTACATTTACGAATACAACAACGAAGGAAATCACCTTTTTGTGTTCGGCGGCAGCGACGACGGATTGCAGCGTGTGGGACTTACAGTAAAGGCGGTTGCGATTCAGGTAGACAAAAACGACAGAATTTATGTTCTTGACGAAGACAAGGCTGAAATTCAGATATACGAGCCGACGGAGTTTACAAAAAATCTTCACAACGCTCTCTACCTTTTCTCGAAAGGTCAATACGAGGCGAGCATTGAGCCGCTCACAACGGTTCTTTCGATGAACAACCTCTTTGACTATGCGAATATGGCAATGGGAAAAGCCATGTATAAGCAGGAAAATTATACGGAGGCGCTCAAATATTCCCGTCTCGCAAAAGATAAGGATACTTATTCGGACGCGTTTTGGGAAATAAGAAACGTATGGCTTAAAGCCAACCTCGCGACGGTGTTTATTATACTCATAGCGCTTTTTGTGATAGTTAAGCTCACACAGTACTTTGACAAAAAGTACGGCTTTCTCGCTAAGCCGAGAGCGGCAATCGACAAATTCCGGGATTTAAAATACATAAAGCAGATGAGATACATGTTCTACTTTATGAAGCACCCGATCGAAGGATGTTACGGAATAAAGAGACAGGGAAGGGTATCGTTACTCAGCGCAAATCTGCTTCTTGTAATCGCAACCGTAATGTTTGTCATAAACAAGTATTTCAGCGGATTTTTGACACGGGGCGCCGGAGTTAAGGACGGACAATACAACCTGTCACAGGATATAGGTGTTGTGGTTGTGGGACTCGTGTTGATCGTAAGCTGTAATTACCTCATGTGCACGATTAACGACGGCGAAGGAAAATTAAAGACGATTTATTGCTCGTTTATATACAGCTTTGCTCCGTACATCGTGATTACGCCGTTTGTATTTTTGCTTTCGCATGTCGTAACCGACAACGAAATATTCTTTATACAATTTGCCAATATTTGCATGTGGACATGGATAGGAGTTCTTTTGTTCATATCGATGAGAGAAATCAACAACTTTAAGATAGGTGAAACGATTAAGATCATTTTACTTACGCTCTTCACGATGCTTATCGTATGTCTTCTCATATTCATAGTTTATATACTTTGGGCACAGGTAATCGACTTTGTTCAATCGGTATTCAGAGAGGTGGTGTACAGAATTGGAAATTAAAAAGATTAAAAAGCCGCTCTGTATGCTGCTTGCGGGTATTATGTGCATGAGTCTTGCGGGCGCGCCCATACCTGTAAATGCGGAAACGGAATCTAAAAGCGCGGCAGGCACGGAAGTTAAGGTAAGTGCAAAGAAAGTAGAAGCAAACAAGGACAAAACCTTAAACGACCACGCATATGTAACCGAAAACGACAATTTTACGCTTTATATGCGCGAAGACGATTTGTCGATCGTGATCGAAGACAAAAAAACGGGCGCCTATATGGAGTCGGCTCCTTCCTACGATGACGGAATGAGCAACAAAACATGGTCTGCCGCAAAGCGTTCGGCAATCGTAATCACTATGATAAACAAGTCGACTGACACAAAGCAGGCGGATCTCGTAAATGACAAGGTCGTAAAAAAGATTTCGTATTCGGATTCGGGATTTGAAGCTACGGTATATTTTCAAAAATACGAATTCGGAATGACTTTACAGGTGACTCTTCTTGACGATGGGCTCAAGGTAAACATTCCCGATGACTCAATCAAGGAAGACGGAACCGACTACTACATCGGAACGATTTCCGTTTATCCTTTCCTCGGAACCTCGTATCTCGGCGAAAAAGAAGGATATATGCTGATCCCTGACGGAAACGGAGCGCTTATTTATCTTGACGACAAGGAAGGACGCTTCAACAGCGGTTATTCGACGCTTATCTATGGCGAAGACATCGGTTTTACCGAGTCGACGACCGCTATGTTACTCTGGGACGAGTACGAAATGCTTAATGACACAAACAATGTCCTTGCGCCGATTTACGGACTCGCACACACGGATGACAATCTCGCATATCTCGCAATCATAGAAAGCGGTGCGGAGCGTGCATCAATAGAAGCGCGTCCGAACGGAATAAGCGTAGACTACAACAGAATTTATGCGAAATTCATCGAGCGAAAGCTCTATAAGCAGCCCACATCAAACAATTCGACGGCGGGATCGCTTCTTTATACGGAAGAAGACAGAACCCACGCGGATCTTACGATAAGATACATTTTCTTAAGCGGGGACACGGCAAACTACTCCGGCATGGCAAACGCATACAGGGATTATCTTATAGATAACGGCGAAATTACGGTGCAGGATGACAATTCTTACAGAACAAGAATCGATTTCCTCGGAACCGAAAGAGAAGAGTGGCTTATCGGAACAAAGAGCGTCGTGATGACGACAACGGACGATATCAAAGAGATTTATGAGGATTTGGAAAATGAGGGTGTGACAGATATCTTATCCGTTTATAAGGGATGGCAAAAGGGCGGACTTTGGAAATTACCGATTTCCTCTTACTCGGCGGATAAAAAAATCGGGGGAACCGCGGCACTCACAAAGCTCATAAAGTATGCGGACGACTTAGGAATTAAGCTTTATCTTTACAACGATGCGCTTACGATAAATCCGGATACAAACACGTCGACGCTTGCGGCAGCCAAAAAGGTTAACAAGAAAAAGATTGAAATTTCGACGCATAAGACGGTTTACGATACGCTTATGTATCTGACGCCGTTAAAGACGGAAGAAAACTTAAAGAAAATGCTTAAGTCCTACACGGGCAAGGGCGTAAACAATCTTTGCGTCGACGGAATTTCGAATGCATTGTTTACTTATAACTACAGCGGAAGCTTTTATTCGAGAACGGAAAACGCATCCGTATATTCGGATATCTTAAAGGAAACGGACGAGAGCACAAATCTTATTCTTACCGAGCCTTTTGAGTATCTCTGGAAGTATACGGAATCTTTCCTTGACATGCCTCTCTATGATTCGAGCTTTGTTTACGAAGACGAATTTGTGCCGTTTTTGTCGATCGTGTTAAAGGGTGTAATGCCTGTTTATTCCGATTATGTAAACTTTGAGGCAAACAAGAGCGAGCAATTCTTAAAGCTTGTGGAAACAGGTATGTTCCCGTCGTTTTATATAACTGCGACAAGCTCGTCGGAACTCATAAACACGAATTCTTCCGATATTTACAGTTCGGAGTATTCGGTTTACAGAGACACGATACTTGAGTATACAAGTGAGTTAAAAGAAATAAACGAAGCGGTTTCGGGAGCTTTCATTTCGGAACACGAAATATTTGATTCGGGTGTTCGCCGCGTCACATACACAAACGGAGTAAAGATATATGTAAATTATTCCGAAAAATCGGAAACTTGCGACGGAATCACGCTTGAATCGATGTCATATAAGGTGGTGAGATAATGAAGGAAAAAAACATGAATAAAGAAAATACTTCAATTATCGCCAAACCCAAAAAGAAGTTCCGTATGAGCCTCGAAAAAAAGGAAGCGGTGAACGGTTACTTTTTTATCCTTCCCTGGATAATCGGACTTATATTGTTTACTCTCGTACCGCTTGCGCAGTCATTTTATTACATGTGGTACAACATAAGGATTACGCCTCTCGGAATGACGATGAAGTTTGTGGGTACACAAAACTTTACGCAAATATGGGGCGAAAATCCCGAATTCCCGCAGCAGCTTGTGACATACATTGCGGAAACGATAATCCAGGTACCGATAATCGTGGTATTTGCGCTCATTATCGCAATTATGTTAAACGGAAAGATTCATTTAAGAGGATTTTTTAGATTAATATTCTTCTTACCCGTAATAGTTGTGTCGGGTCCCGTTATGAACATGCTGTCGGACATGGATGCGGCGTCGATTCCCACGATGAACGTGCAATCGATTGTGGCTGCGCTTTCGCTTGTTTTCCCGGCGACCGTTGCCACGGAAATCGGTGAAGTATTCAGCAACATGATCATGATACTTTGGTATTCCGGTGTACAGATACTTATCTTTATATCGGCACTCCAGAAAATCGATCCCGCACTTTACGAGGCGGCAAAGATAGACGGCGGTTCGGGATGGGAATGCTTTTGGAAGATAACGCTTCCCACACTTAAGCCGATGATTTTAGTAAACACGATTTATACGATAATCTTTTCTTCGTGCAACGAGCAAAACTCGCTCATCACAATGATAGAAAGCGCAATGTTCTCGGGCACAAAGGAAAAGGGATACGGATATGCGTCGGCGATGGCATGGATGTATTCGGTTGTGATAGTTTTGATTGTTCTTTTGTTCTATTTGATACTCGGAAACAAAAAGGACGTTTATGACAGACAGGCGAAGAAACACAGGCGTGAAGTCGAAAAGCAGCATCGCTTGCAAATAAAGATCAGAAGGAGGAGTGCACGAAATGCGAAAAAACGTGAAAGAAACAAGCGTAAATACACAACGTATTCCGGTGAGTCAGATTATTAAAAAGAAGCTCACACGCGAAAAAGTGCACAAATTCATTTTTGGAAGCCGTGAAAAAGAGGGTGCCGGAAAACAGATTGTAGTTTATGCACTCCTTATATGTATAGGATTTATTTACCTCTATCCCATTTTTTACATGATAGCGACGTCGTTCATGAATACGGAAGACATACTTGACTCTTCCGTGAAGTGGATACCGAGTTCATTCTATCTTGACAACTACAAGGCGGCTGCAAGCTCGATGGACTTTATTCCGAGCTTCCTAAAAGGAATAATAATCGCCGGCGTGCCGACGATACTCAACGTAATAGTTTGCATGATTGTGGGATACGGCTTTGCGAGATACGAGTTTAAGGGAAAGAAGATATTTTTGGGACTCCTTCTCATGACTTATATTTTGCCGAGTCAGGTCACGATGATACCGACTTACGTTCACTTTAATAACCTGAAAATTCTCGGAACGCTCTGGACATTCATACTTCCGGCGCTTTTCGGAAACGGCTTGAATTCCGCGATATTTATTCTCATATTTTATCAATTTTTTAAGCAGGTGCCGAAAGTCTTAATGGAAGCCGCATATATCGACGGAGCGGGACACTTTAAGGCATTCTTAAAAATCGCGATTCCGTCTGCGGGACCCGCAATTCTCACGGTTGCGCTTTTCTCGTTTGTATGGTACTGGAACGAATCTTATCTTACGGAGCTTTATGTGCAGGGACTTTCCACAAAGAGCAACTGGACGAACCTCGTAATCAAGCTTAAGGATTTCGCAAGCAGGTCGTTCAGCGACAGAGTGGAAGTGGGCGATTCGGCGGTATCGTTAAACGAATCGGTAAGAATGGCGGCAACGAACTTAAGTATTCTGCCGCTCACGATAATGTATTTGATACTTCAAAAGTACTTTGTCGAAAGTATCGACAGAACCGGTATTACCGGAGAGTAAAAAAAGATCCTTTTGTTTTTGGTCTGCTTTAGGGTGAAAGGTAAACCAAAAACATCAAGATAAAAAAGCTACAAGGAGGAAATTAATGAAGAAAAAGGTGAAGATTTGGGCAAAAAGAGCATTGTCTCTTTTTCTCGCAGCCACAACCGTCGTAAGCCTTGCCGCATGCGGCGGTAACGGAGGCAACAGTGCCGACAAAGGCAGCAACGGCGGAAGTTCGGCAAACACCGGGGAGGTTGACGAAAACGGTGTCACAAAGGATGAGATCACACTCACATTCTGGCACTACGAAGACGAAACGACAATCGACCTTATGGCAAAGGCTTTCATGGAAAAGTATCCCAACATCACGGTTGAATGCCGTGTAATCGAGGATATGAGTACGGACCTTACCGCAGCTGCGGCAGCGGGCACATTCCCCGATGTATTTGAGGGAACGGATTCGGATACGGCTTTGTCAAACCAGTACTGGCTTGATATTACCGAGTATTTCGACAACGATCCGGAAAACGAAAACCTTATGGCAACAATCAAGGA
>CAZZFV010000032.1:0-9510 GCA_964653855.1 uncultured Lachnospiraceae bacterium | reverse complement strand
GAATAGGCTGTTTTGATACGGACAGACGTTATGCGGTTCCCATGCTTTGCTGGCCGAGTGCCATTTTCATCGACAGAACGGTTATCGAAAAACTCAATCTCGAAATGCCCCGCACAGACTGGACATGGGATGAGATGATAAACCTTATCAAGGCTGCAACAGTCGATGACAGAACGGGTATGAAGTACTACGGACTCGGTTATTACAACCGTCTTGACTCTCTTTACGGAATTGCCGCGGTATCGAAGGACGTAAGACAAATCAAGGGTGAGTTCGGATTTGACGGTGAAACGTTTGACTTAAGCTACTGGGCAATCGGTGAGCAGCAGTTCTCGGATCTCAAGCTCGCAGGCTATGTTGCTCCTTCACAGAGCACACAGGCAATGGAAGACTGGTCGGGTGACTGGAACACATGGTTCGGTTTGACGGGTCACGTTGCCGTATTCTCCGAGGGACTCTGGTCTTACCAGAACATCTGGGGCGTTGAAGGCACACAGGAATCATACGGTATCGATATCGTACCTTATGTTACTCCCAACGTAATCGACGAAAAGGAACACAACGTTATCGCCAATATGTACATGGGCGGCGTTTCCACATCATGTAAGTATCCTTACGAAGCTTATCTCCTCCTCAAATGGATGGGTTGGGGCGTTGAAGGATGGACAAAGAGACTTGAGATTTATTCCGATTCATCGATCACAAATGCTTCGGGCACACCTCTTAAGAACGCTCAAATGCCCACACCTCTCACACTCGACGAAACAATTTGGGAAGGCTACAAGGCACTCTTCCCTCAGGACGAGGATCACAAGGCTTACTGGGATGCATACTTTGACAGCATCACAAGACCTGTTCCTTACGGATGGTATTCGATTGCCGGTTATTGGAACTTCTGCGATCAGTACTTCAACAAGATAGGTATTCACGACCTTGTTGACGCAGGTACGGCAAAAGCGGCGGATTATGCCGAGGAAGCAACAAGACAGGCAAATTATTATCATGCAGAGGCTATGCTTTCTTACTTCGGAGAAGACGGATACAACGTTCTTTCGGAAGAGGAGATCGCAAAGTATCAGGCGGTTGTAACGGCATTTTATGCAGAATAACGGGGAGGTAAAAGATGAAGAAAAACAAGTTACTTGCGCTTTTTATCGCGGGAGCTTTGTCCGTTTCAATGCTTACGGCATGCGGAAGCAAAGACGGCGATACGGATGTAAATCCCACACAGGGAGCAACGGCTACCAAGGCGCCCACACAGGCTGTTGAGCAGGACAATGGGGACAAAGGCACAAATACGGGCAAGTCAATCGACACACTTCGTTCGGAAGCAACATATTATGTTGCGTTTGACGGAAACGACACCTGCGTTGTACCTTACACACA
The DNA here is from genome assembly GCA_964653855.1 of uncultured Lachnospiraceae bacterium. Taxonomy (GTDB): domain Bacteria; phylum Bacillota; class Clostridia; order Lachnospirales; family Lachnospiraceae; genus RGIG3528. The sequence goes on along the minus strand of CAZZFV010000032.1, from coordinate 8,124 downwards.
CGACACATCGGCAGGCACGATTTCAAATGCCTCAGGAAACAAGGAATTGATCTTTGTTGACGGTGTAAACGGCAAGGCACTTTATTCCGACGGATCTTACGGGTACAAGCTTGAAGGCTTGAACGGCGTGGGAAATGTTTACACGGTTTCTTTTTGGGTAAACTCGAAGCGCTGCGCAAACTACATGCCCACACTTCAATTCGGTCCGGATATTCACGGCGATTTGACGGGCGGCCAGCATTATGTTAACTTTACATGGGCAGAGTGGTCGGGCTCGCAGTCATTCCCGAACATTTGGGCATACGATCAGCTTGACGACGCAAAGTGGCCTTATTGGTTTATCGATGACAACGCAGACACACATGTCGGCGAATGGATGATGCTTACACTTGTTGTTGACGGCTCTCTTACCGAAGACGGACTTTACAACGTAGGTAAGGTTTATGTAAACGGCGTTCTTCAGGAAAAGGAAGCAAACATCGTATTCAACACGATGGAGCAGTCCGATAACTTTGAATATCTTCTCGGCGTAAACTACTGGGATTCATATTTCAAGGGCGCATTCGACGAGTTTTATGTATTTGCATCGGCTCTTTCCGATGACGACGTAAAGACACTTTATGCCGCAGGAAACGCTTCGGCAACATACACGGAGCCCGAGAGAAAGATCGAAGTAACAAAGGACGAAACGGCAATCAAGAGCCTCGGAACAACATCCTATGAGCTTACATATGACGCAGAGAAGTCCGATTCCTATACTCTTTCCGACGGCCAGAAGATTCAGATCAAGCTTAAGAACTGGTCAAAGGCAGGAAATACGACGGATAACTATTCAATCGTATTTACGGACGGCACAAATGCCGTTGCATCCGTAAACGCAGACGCAACGGGTACGCTTGCCGCAGAAAAGGCGGAATTCACATGGAACTGGGGTAACTGGAAGACATGGTTACAGAAGTCCATGGTTGAAGTTACGGCAACAATCAACATTGAGAGAATCGGTAACCAAATCACGGTTGAAGCTCACAACGTTGACTTTAACGCAACCGATAACTTGATGACGGTAACATTCACATGCGACAACGTTAAGAATTTCTACATCACGGGTGCAAATTGCTATATCGATATCTTAAAGGTATCTGATATTTCTACAAATTCACTTGTTACTTATGTAGGAAACACGGATTGCACAAGCGGTTGGTGGTCATCGTTCTCGGAGATTTGGGCAGTTCCCGCAAACACAACGCGTGAAGTATCGTTTAAGGTTCATACATCCGATACGGCTTCCAACTGGAACACATTCGTTACGATTCTCCAGAAGACACCGGAAGGTCATGACGCAAGTACAAGCGGATACGGCGAGTATGCGGTTCTTCGTACCGACAACTACGGTTGGGGCGACGGATATTCAACGGCCGTTCTTGAGAATAACTATAACGATGACTGGGCTAATTACTTAAAGCAGATTAAGGATGCCACGGCAACCGTTAAGGTTACAAATAACGGCGCTACGGCCGATGTCGTAATTTCGTTCATCGGTGCAGAAGACGGACAGGAATATTACCAGAAGTACACGGGCATCACAACGGGCGGAGATCTTTACTTCTGTCTCGGAATTGACGGCTCCTGCCTCGAAATGGATACAATCGTAGGAAATACGGATTGCACAAGCGGCTGGTGGACAAGCTTCTCCGATATCTGGAAGGTAGAAGAGGGCGCAACGGAAACAAGAGAGCTTACCGTTTATACACCCGACAGTGCAGCCAACTGGAACACATTCGTTACGATTCTCCAGAAGACACCGGAAGGTCATGACGCAAGTACAAGCGGATACGGCGAGTATGCGGTTCTTCGTACCGACAACTACGGTTGGGGCGACGGATATTCAACGGCCGTTCTTGAAAACAATTTCAGCACCGACTGGGCTAATTACTTAAAGCAGATAAGCCGTTCAAAGGCTACCGTAACCGTTACAAACAACGGCGCAACGGCCGATGTTGTAATTTCGTTCATAGGTGCGGAAGACGGACAGGAATACTATCAGAAGTATACGGGCGTTACAACGGGCGGAGATCTTTACTTCTGCTTCGGTATCGATACATCCTGCATCGTTATCGGACCCGAAAGATAAAAATAGGGACTGTCTAAACTTAAGGTAAAAGTGATTTAGGGGTATATGAGTTAAATATGACACTCCGGGGGACTTTCCCCCGGAGCGTTGTGTGCCGAGTGCATGAGAAAAATTGTGACGGTGTTGCGGCGTTATGCTGCAGCATTGCGGTGTCCAAAACAATAACGGAATGCGTGCATCGGGCAGACAACGCTTTTATACGGAAAATTAAAAAAGGAGCATTTATGAGGAAAAGATTTATACGGGCAATAGGAACTCTTCTTGTTTTGTCGATGGTTTCGGGATGCGGGAATACGGTATCCGAAAACGGTTCAAACAATAATAACGAAACAATCGAAAATAACGAATCAATCGATAACAACGAAAACAATGACAACAAGGGGAATACGGACGATATGGCGGACACGGAAAGTTTAAAATCAACCGTTACGGCGGAGGAGTCGCATATAAGCGCGGAACTCACACTCGATAAGACGGAATATGCGGCGGGCGAAGACATTAATTTCACATTGCGTCTCGCAAACGACAAAAAGTATTACAGAATAGCAAAAGGCACATATAAATATGTTTTGTCGGACGGACTTACGATTTCGGACACCGGCTTTGACTATTCCTATCCCGTAATTCAGGCGGGTGCGGATTATACGTTTACCGGCACGATTAAGGGTGACGAAAACGTGATTTACAGCGGCGCATCGCTTAAAAACGTCACAAAGGGTGAATTTAAGGAAGCATCTTCAAACGACGCGGATATCGTAAAATTGAACCTTATGCAATATGTTACATACAACGGCTGCGAGTGCGTGGTTAAATTTACTTTCGAGCTTAAGGTATACCAAAATCCTTTGACACTCACGAGTGCAGAAAAAAACAACCCCGTAACGATCACGTGTCACGATCCGTCGATATTCCTTGATTTTGACGGAACATATTATCTTTTCGGAACGCACATGGGAATGGGCTATTCGACGGATCTTAGGAACTGGACAACCGAGGACGGTATTTACAGGCTTTCCTACACGCAGGAAACAATCGAAAAGATAAGAGAGTGGAACGACGACGATTCATCGGGCTCGTGGTACGGATACCTTTGGGCACCGGATATCATTTACAACGAAACGATGGGTAAATATTGCATTTATCTTTCGGCGGACGGCGACAACTGGATTTCGAACATTGTTCTTCTTACATCGGACAACGTAAAGGGACCTTACGATTATGCGGGATCGGTGCTTTACGGCGGATTTACCGCTGACACATATTCGCTTACGGATGCAGAGCGGGTTACGGGAGAAAGCACCATCCCCACACGCTATGTCACAAACGGCGTTAAAAACAAAAAATGGGGTGACGAATATCCGAATGTAATCGACCCTTGCGTATTTTATGACGACGACGGAAAGCTTTGGATGAGCTACGGCTCGTGGTCGGGCGGAATATTCATAATCGAGCTTGACGAAACGACCGGTCTTCGTGATTACAACGTGACATATGAGACAAACAAGCATTCGGACGCTTACTTCGGCAAAAAAATCGCGGGCGGCAAATATGTTTCCGGTGAAGGCTCATATATTCAAAAGATAGGCGATTATTATTATCTCTTTATTTCGTACGGCGGACTTGAAGCGGCAAGCGGATACAATATCAGGTATTATAGGTCTGAAACACCCGACGGAGAATACTTGGACGCCCTCGGAAACAGTGCGTTTTATGACACATATAAGCAAAATTACAATGACACAAAGGGAATAAGAATATTCGGCGGATACAAGTGGAGGTGCATGAGCTATGCGCAGGTGTCACAAGGTCACAACTCCGCATTTGTCGACAACGACGGAAAAGCCTACATCGTATTCCACACAAGAACGTCAAACGGAACGGAAGGACATTACGTAAAAATCCATCAATTGTTTGTGAATTCGGACGGCTGGCTTGTTGCTGCGCCTTATTCGACTGACGGGGAAACGCTTGACGCGGAGATGAACACCGTATCAAACATCACGGGTGATTACGAAGTGATTATGCATAATCTTTCCCTTAATTATAAGAAATACGAAACGAACAAGACGGATCTCATTACTTTGAATTCCGACGGTACGATTACGGGGGATTACACGGGAACGTGGAGTATCACGGAGGGCACTTCAAGTATTACGCTGATACTTGACGGAAAAACATATAACGGTGTAACGCTGAGTCAAAACGTCGAAAACACAAAGATAAGCACAATTGTCTTTACGGCACTCGGAACGGAAAACCAAATCACCGTTTGGGGTAGCAAGTGCATCGATTAAGTTTAATTGTTTAACGAAAAAAGGAAATCGTTTATTTTAAGCGGTTTCCTTCTTTTGTTGGAATTTATGTGCTATAATCATTCAAATGGGATTTTTGGGACTAAAAGCGGGGTCTTGAAAATTAAAAAAAGTTTAAGGGGTAAATATGGAATTTTTTAGACAAAATCAGGTAACTTTTCTTGATGCGGCAGCGGCCATAAGCTTATTCATGGCGATTTTTGTTCTGTTTATCAATTTTACTTCGGTAAAAAAGAAACTTGCTCTGTTTGGAATCCAGGTAACAATCACAACGCTTCTTGTGAGCGATGCTGCGGCTTACATGTATCGGGGTGACACGTCGCTTGTCGGGCAAGTCATGACAAGACTCTCAAATTTCTTTGTTTTTGAATTTACCATCGCGATTATTTATATTTTCATAAAATATCTTGAAGCACTCTATGACGAAAAGGGCAAATATGAAAACGTGATTCCGCGAAGAATGAAGCTTTGTAAGGCAATACTTCTTGTGTCGGCGATTTTGATCGTTGTTTCCCAATTTACGGGAATGTATTACTACTTTGACGAAAACAACCTTTACACAAGAGGCCCGCTTTATATTGTCGGATATTTGCTTCCGCTTATCGCGCTGTTTTGCATTTTCGGAATCATACTTGAAAACAGAAGACTTTTAAACAAAGGCGTGCTGCGTTCGGTTCTCATCTTCAGCCTTTTTCCGTTTGCGGCATCGATCACGCAGCTTTTCTTATACGGACTTTCGCTTATCAATTTTTCGATTTTCCTCGGCGGACTTGTGCTCTTTATAATCGCACTCACCGACCAAAACTCCGAATATAAGCGCGCGGCAAGCACCGAAGTCATGACGGGACTTCTTAATACTTTCGGATTCAGCAAAAGCATCGAAAAAATCATAGACATCAAGGACATTACGGAATACAACGCGCTTTACTTTGACATTGTCCGCATGGGGCAGATAAATATCAAGTACGGCAAGGAAAAGGGCGACGAAATAATTTGCCGTTATGCGGCAAAAGTGGAAAAGAATCTTGAGCATGACGAACTTCTCGGACGTTTCGGCGGAAACTATTTTGTGGCTCTCATAAAGAAAGAGAGAACGGAAGGATTTGCGGAATTTTTGCGTTCGGTTCCGATTGAAATCGAATACAACGGAAATCCGGTTACGGTGAACGTGAATGCGATTGTGGGAGGATACGAAATCGTATCGAAGAACGTCACACCCGAACAGATTCTCGGAAATTCGGCGGCGGCCGTAAGTTATGCGAAGAATACCGTTCATCAGCAATTTTTCATGATGGACGAAAGCTTCGAAAAGGAATTCAACAGAACGCGTGAAGTTGAAGACAATGCTCAAAAAGGCATGCTTGTCGACGAATTTGAGCCTTTTTATCAGCCAAAAGTGGACACGGTGACGGGTAAGCTTTGCGGAGCCGAGGCTCTTGTCAGATGGAGACGTGACGGAAAACTTATTCCGCCTTTTGAATTTATTCCGGTTCTCGAAAAAAATAATATCATATGCAAGCTCGACTTCTATATGCTCGAGCATGTGTGCGCCGACATAAAGGAGTGGATTGCGAGAGGGCTTGAGCCCGTGCAGGTTTCCGTTAACTTTTCGAGACGAAATCTCGGAAATCCCATACTTTCGGAGGCAATTTGCAAGACCGTCGAAAAGTACGGAATTCCCAAGGAACTGATCCAAATAGAGGTTACGGAAAGCCTTGACGAGTATCCCCTGTCTTACTTAAAGGGCGTTGTCGAAGCACTTCATTTATACGGACTTACGGCCGCAATCGACGATTTCGGTACGGGAAGTTCGTCAATCATGATCTTAAAGGTTATACGTTTTGACGAACTCAAAATCGACAAGGCTTTTTCGGATTACAAGGACGAAAAGGAAAAGCAGATTTTACAGGACATCATTACGCTCGCAAAGAACATTGGACTCAGTGTAATCGCCGAGGGCGTCGAATCAAAGGAACAGGTGGAAGAACTTAAGAGCATGGGTTGCACCCATATTCAAGGGTATTTCTTTGATAAGCCGCTTGAAAAGAAGGAATTTGAAAAGAGACTCGAAAACAAGGTTTATATGAATTAATAAATCTTATATGTGTAATCTTATATGTGTTTGGAAAAACTGTATGCGTTAAAAAATTAAAATTAGAAACACCGCCTTTTGACAATTTGGATAAGTTGTCATAAAAGGCGGTGTTTTTGACATTTATAAAAAAGTCATCATTTTGATTACTTTTTTTCTTTACAAATAATCAATTTGATGATTTAATTGAACCAAAAACATGTAAATACAGGAGAAGACGATGGATAATTACAATATATCGGTATCGGTAACACCGGAAGAAATAAAAAAGTTCAGAAAAAAAATAAAAATGACACAGGGTGAATTTGCAAAATTTGTCGGTGTGTCAAAGCCGACGGTGGAACGTTGGGAAAAAAGTAAAAAAGAAATAACGGGACCGATCACAACGATAATCGATATGCTGTCGGAGCATGATGAGTGGCTTGAAAAAAGAAAAATACCCGCGCAGCGTTATCCTCTCCGAATATGGTATATGTATAAAGATAAAAAATGCACATTGATAGAGGCGGATGAAATTAATCGAAAGGTGTTTGTTAAAAATTATGCGGAAAATATATTTTTCAGGGCATTCGGGGCAAATGATAATCCGTCTTACGAAGATTACGAAGAATTTTTGAAATCAAGATGCTTTCCGGAAACAAGAGACAAAATAAAAATACAGCTTGATGCACTCGGACTTCCTTTTTATGATCCGATGCTTATTATAGACAAAACAAAGGGAAGAATGGCGGAAGACGATTTTTGGATTATGACGGGAGAAGAAAATGATTGATTTATCGGAAGAAAATTTAAAAGCTTTTGAAAGACATTCTTCAAAGGGAAACCAGCTTAAATGGGAAAAGGAAAATGTCTGGTACAAGGCGGATTATATGGGATATGAAGGACTTTCGGAATATGTTGTATCAGCGCTTCTTAAAAAATCGACATTAAAGCCGGAAGAATTTGTTTTATATGAGCCGGAACAAATAAGATACAAAAAAACTGTTTTTAACGGCACAAAGAGCGAAAATTTTTTATATGACGGCTGGCAAATCATAACCCTTCAAAGGCTGTATAAAACGATGTACAACAGAAATTTTATCGCGGATGTGTGGAAAATACCCGAAATCTCCGACAGGCTTGATTTTGTTTATGATACCGTTCTTAAGATAACCGGTCTTGAAGGCTTTGGGACATATTTAAGTAAGCTTTTGACGATTGATGCCTTTTTTTTGAATGAAGACAGACATATGCACAATATTGCCGTGCTTATGAACGGAGAAGGGAAATTTAAGCTTTGCCCTTTTTTTGACCAGGGAGCCGGACTTATGTCCGATACAAGTATCGATTATCCGCTCAGTGAAGATACGATTAAGCTGATCGGGGAAGTAAAAGCAAAAACCATATGCACAAGTTTTGAAGAAGCACTTGATGCGGCGGAACAAAAATTCGGAATCAACTTAAAGTTTATGTTTGACAAAAATGACGCAACGGAGTTGACGGATAATTTAGATATATATTCGGATAAAGAGAAGGAAAGGGTTAAGACGATTATATTTCAGCAAATGCGAAAATACGGGTATTTGTTTGGAAAGTAGAATTATTGGGGG
>CAZZFV010000031.1:0-25085 GCA_964653855.1 uncultured Lachnospiraceae bacterium | reverse complement strand
AAACATCGTTTTGCACTCAACCGTAAAAACATTTGCGAGGGCAAGCTTTTTCTTGATAAGCTCTATATTCCTAAGTTCCGAGAACTCACGCCTAAATTGCTCGAAAGTTCTTTGATAAACCGTGTCAAACATGTCCGTAAGGCTGTCGCCCGCTGCCGGAACAATGCTCTTCATATAATCTTCCGCAAAAATTTCACGGTACTTATGTGTCAAAAGGTCAACCTGATAGGCACAAAAGTAAACGTTGCTGAGTGTGTTGATAACGTCGATATTATTCATAACAGCCCCCTTTTACAAAGAAGTTTTTTTGCCCTTGGAACCGCGTTTTCCGGTTTTGATTTTCCCGGTTAAAATCTCGTTTCCTTTATAACAAATCGTTTCGTCGCTCGGTGCCACCACTTGTGTATATGTCACTTTGTCGTTTTTGTCAAGCAGAATTCCTTTTACGCCTCGGCTTGCCTTCTTTAATTCCGCAACTTCCGTAAGCGGATAAGAAAGCACAAGTCCCGCATTCGTAATCATTATCACACGCCTGTTTTCGGACAAAATATCCGTTGCCGTGAGTCGCTTAATCGCAACAAGCTTGTCGCCTGCGTCAAGACGTGTCGCAAGAACCTGCTGGCGCGTTGTTTCAAATTCGATTCCCGCAACCATTTTAACATATCCCGACTCCGTTGCAAAGAGGAGAGAACACTCAGAAAGCTCTTCATAACCCATATAGAGTATTATTTCTTCCTTGCCCAGCTTTATGAGCTGATGAATCAAAATTCCCTTATCCTTAAGCTTTGTTTTGGGAATGAGCTGCACCTTAACCTGGTACATGTTTCCTTCCGCCGTAAACGCGCAAAGCTTGTCGTTGCTCTTCATCTTTATGCAATAAACAAATTCCTTTAATTGCTCGCTCGTTGCCTTTTGATAGGTGTTCATGTCGACATACTTTGTATAGCCGAATTTATCGATCAATATATAAATGTCTTCGATTCGTTCTTCCACAACATAATTTGTCTGTTCCATTGTCGTGATGTATGTTTTTCTGTCCGAACCGAATTTCTTTTTAAATTCGTTAAGCTGTTTTTTTATAACCTTATGAAGCTCTTTTACCGAGCCCAGTATCTTTTTGTACTCCTCTATATTTTGATTTAAAGTATCCTGTTCGTCAAGAAGCTTTTTGATTTCGAGTCCGATAAGACGCGACAATTGCATCGAAAGGATCGCATCCGCCTGGCGTTCCGTAAAATCAAGCTTTTCGGCCGTCTTTTTTGACTCTTCCGACTTAAAGCGGATACCCGTCGTGTCGCCCTTGATAAGACACGCCTTTGCCTGCTTTACTTCCGTGCTTCCGCGCAAAATCTCGATAATAAGATCGATAACATCCGTCGCACGTAAGAGTCCCGACACAACCTCAATTCTTTCTTCCGCACGGAGAAGCCTGTTTTTGTATTCCTTCGTGTAGATTTCTTCCTGGAAATCGATAAATTCCTTTATGAGGCTCTTTAAGTTAAATACAATCGGCTGCTGCTCCTTTACCGCAAGAAGATTTACGGTATAGGTGTCCTCGAGCATCGATTTTTTGAAAAGTCCGTTTAGGAGATTCACGGCATCGCGGTCTTTTTTTACTTCAATCACGATTCTTACGTCTTTTGAGCTTTCGTCGCGCACATCGCTTATTTCTTCGAAAGTCTTGTTTTTCATGAGCTCAACAAGGCTTTCCACAAGACGCTGCTTGTTGCCGCTGCTCGTAAAAGGAATTTCCGTGACTATTATGTTCTTTTTGCCGTTGTCTCCGTTTTCGATTTCGGTTTTTGCACGGACCTTCAGCTTTCCTTCACCCGTTTCGTATATTTCCTTTATTGCTTCGGAATTTACTATTATTCCGCCCGTCGGAAAATCCGGTCCCGGAATATAGGTCATAAGCTCGTCGATCGTAATATCCGGATTATCCATATAGGCAATGCATCCCGATATCACTTCCCCGGCATTGTGAGGCGGAATGTTTGTTGCCATTCCGACCGCTATTCCCGTAGTTCCGTTAATGAGCAAATTCGGCAGCATTGCGGGGAGCACAGTCGGCTCTTTTTCCGAGTTATCGAAGTTCGGCCTGAATTCCACGAGTCCGTGCTCAAGATTTTCAAGCATCGTCATTGCGCCTTCCGAAAGTCTCGCTTCCGTGTAACGCATTGCCGCTGCCGAGTCACCGTCTATGGAACCGAAGTTTCCGTGTCCGTCGACAAGCGGAATCGACATCGAAAAATCTTCCGACATGTGTACAAGCGCTTCATATATCGAAGAGTCGCCGTGCGGATGATATTTACCCATCGTATCTCCGACGATACGCGCGCTTTTTCTGTGAGGCTTTTTGGGATCGAGCGACAATTCCGTCATCGCATAAAGAATTCGACGCTGAACGGGTTTCAGTCCGTCACGGACATCCGGAAGCGCACGGTCGATTATGACATTCATCGCATAATCACGATAGGAAGTCTTCATTTCTTCCGAAAAATCAAGTTGTATGACCTCGGCTGTACTTTCAGCCTTATTTTTGTCTGCCATGAGTATTACTCACTTTCGTTTAAGGTAAGGTATTCATTGCCGTCAAAGTTGCTTTAACCGCAATATCGTTATTTAATCAATAAGTATTTTGCTCAATTTATGCATTACTCTTTTATACGTCCACATTTGCGTATTGCGCTTCGGACATTATAAAGCTCCTTCTCGGAGGCACATTCGAGCTCATGAGAAGAGTTGTCACTTCATCCGCCTCGACGGTATCCGAAATCGACACCTGCGCAAGTACTCTGCGTGCGGGATCGAGCGTTGTTTCCGCAAGCTGATCCGCATCCATTTCTCCGAGACCTTTGTATCGCTGAAGGTTCACTATTTTGTGACCCTCTTTTCTGAATTTTTCAAGCTCGAAATCGTTAAAAAGATACTTTGCTTCTTTTCCCTTCTTTTTTGCCGTCTCGTATTCCACTTTATAAAGCGGCGGAAGTCCCCTGAACACCTTTCCTTCCATGATGAGTTCGGGCATAAAGCGGTAGAAGAACGTGAGTAAAAGTGTCGAAATATGCGCTCCGTCGACGTCGGCATCCGTAAGAATTATTATTTTGTCGTACCGAAGCTTTGAAATATCAAAGTCGTCTCCTATGCCGCAGCCGAAAGCCGCAATCATCGTCTTTATTTCGTTGTTTGTGAGTATTCTTTCGAGCGGAGCCTTTTCGACGTTCAGGATTTTGCCTCGCAAAGGAAGCACCGCCTGCGTCTTACGGTTTCTTGCCGTTTTTACCGTACCGCCCGCCGAATCACCCTCGACTATGTATATTTCGCACTCTTCGGGTTTTTTTGAAGAACAGCTTGCAAGCTTGCTCCTCGTATCAACGTCGTTGAGCGACTTAAGAACGGCATTTCGAGCCTTGTCTCCCGCCTTACGCGCGTTGTACGATCTCATCGAGTTTTCGAGAATGGTTTTAAGTTCTTCGACATTTTTGTCAAAGTACCTTGAAATTTCATTGCTCACCACATCGTCAACCGCGATTTTCGCGTCCGTATTTCCGAGCTTGCTCTTTGTCTGTCCTTCAAATTGCGGATCTGGATGCTTTATCGACACAATAGCGACAATGCCGTTTCTTATATCCTTGCCGTCAAAATTCTCGTCCTTTTCCTTTAAAATTTGCAAGTCTCTCGCATACTTGTTCATAACACCCGTGAGAGCCGATTTAAAGCCCGTCACAAGCGTTCCGCCGTCAACCACGTTTATGCGGTTGCAATAGGCATTTATCTGTTCGGAATATGAGTTTGTGTAGGTAAATGCCGCCTCAACCTCTATTCCGTTGCTTTCTCCTTCGATATAAACGGGCTCGGGCAAAAGTATCTTATAGCCGTCTCCGTCTTTTTCCGCAGACTTCGTGAGATAATTTACATAGCTCTTTATTCCGTCAACCTCATAAAATTTGGTTTCGGTTTTGTTTATCTCATCCTTAAAGATTATCGTGAGAGCCTTGTTTAAATAAGCGGATTCCTTTAAGCGTTTTGCTATGATGTCGGGCTTAAATTCAACCGTTTCAAATATTTGCTCGTCGGGATAAAATGTGACGCGCGTACCCGTGTCACTTTTTGCGCACTTTCCCACAACGGGCAAAAGTCCGTTTTCAAGCGCTGTCACCGGATGTCCGCCGTTTTCGTATTCGTCGCGGTAAACTTTTCCGTCACGGCGTACTTCGACAACCATCTTTTTTGAAAGAGCGTTTACTACGGAAGCACCAACACCGTGAAGTCCTCCGGACACCTTGTATACGGAATTCGAAAATTTTCCGCCCGCATGAAGGATAGTATACACGACTCTTATCGTCGGAATCTTTTTTGTCGGGTGAATGTCGACCGGCACACCTCGTCCGTTATCGGAAATCGTAATGCCGCCGTCCTTCCGCAAAATCACTTCTATCTTATCGCAATATCCCGCAAGGTGTTCATCGATGCCGTTATCAAGGATTTCCCATATAAGATGGTGAAGTCCCCTCTGACCCGTGCTTCCTATATACATGCCCGGGCGCTTTCTTACCGCCTCAAGGCCTTCCAAAACAACTATCTGACTGCCGTTATATTGTTCCATCTGTTTACCGTACCCGTTTCAGTTAATGATTTTAAAGTCAAAAATATTTGACCCGTATATCGTTCTGTTATGAAGATAAGAAGGTTCCGCTTTTATTTTTAAGCAAAACCTTCTTATGTCTGTAACGTTTAGTTTTCGTATGTGAATATGTAATCCAAAATTCTCGAATTTTCTTCGGCGCTCTCCGCTCTCGAATCGTTTCCGAGAGTGATTACAATCACTTCACGTCCGTCAAGCGACTGTCCGCAAGACGCAAGGCAATATCCGGCAAGATCCGTATGACCCGTCTTTATGCCTATGGATGTGTAATTGTCGTTTGCATATGTCGAATCCGTAACAAGAAGATTCGAGTTATAAAGAATAACTTCGGGAATGTTTCCGTTTGCCTGAACGGTATATGTCTTTGACTTGACAATCTTGCGAAGCGTTCCGTCCTTCATGAACTCAATCGCGATCTTTGCGAGATCGGATGCCGTTGACACGTTGCCCGCAAATTCATCGCCGCTTGTTGCGTCGGCACCTACGGCATTCGTGAAATGAGTTCCCTTAAGTCCCAGTTCCTCTGCCTTTTGTGCCATTATTTCTTCGGCAAAGTAATCAAGATTTTCTTCAAGCATGTAAGCAAGTGCTTCGGCTGCGTCCGCAGAACTGTACACAAGCATCTGGTAAAGACGCTCTTCAACCGTATAGGAAGCGGTCTGCCAATCCTCAAAAGAATAGGTCTTTCCCGTTGCGTTCTTTACACGGTTAGCAAACGTCGTCATCTCGTTATCGATGCCCTCGTATGTAACTCCGTTATAATCTATGTCATTCCAGCGGAGCGTTTCAAGAGTTGTGGGACAGGTATCCGTTATGTAATACTGCTCAACCGCAATTATAGCCGTCATCATCTTCGTGAGCGACGCGGGACTTACCTGCGTATTTTCCTTGTATGCATGAAGCACTTCACCGGTTTTTGCATCAACCGCGATGTAAGAAGTTCCCGTGAAATTTACGTACGAATCAAAATCGGGCTTTGCCGCTTCCGTGGGAACGGGTGTCGCGGTAGGATTGGGTGTGGGTGTAGCTGTTGCGGGTGCTTTTGTCGGAACGGGTGTAGCGGTTACCTGAACAGTCGGCATTGTGCCCTTGACCGCGGAGTATTCCTTGCTTATATATGCCGTTCCACCGGTGTAGGATATTTGCCACCAGCCGTTTGACGTTTCGCCTGTAACCTTAAATTCTTCGTTTACCTTTCCTCCGCCGACTACCTTGTAAGTCGTGCCGGGACCGCGTCTTATGTTAATCGAATCGGTTGCGAATACCGTTCCCGTGCGGGGTGTGATTGTAATTCCCTCAAACTCCGTAACGCTTTCGGGAGTGGGTGTCGCAGTCGGTTTTCTCGTGGGTGTGGGTGTTGCCGTAGCCGCAAGCGTGGGTGTTGATGTCGGTGTCGGTGTTGCTGTAACAACTACCGCTGTCGTAGGTGTTGCCGTAATGAGAGGCACGGGCGTTTCAACAACAATCTTCGTGGGTGTGGGTGTCGGCGTGGTGATTGATTTGTTGTCGCCGCATCCGCTCGCAAAGGAAGAAAGCACAACAATAAGTGCCGCCGAGCAAACACCGATCCATGTCTTTTTGTCTTTTAGGATTTTGTTTGCAAGTTTTTTGTTTACCTTCATGATGGTAATTATCATTGCAATCGGGAAAATTAATGCAATGAACAGTCCTTTCTTAAGATTTTCGTTAAACCAACCCGCAACTATCCCGACGATGGCAGGTCCCGAGCTGCACCCCAGGTCTCCCGCAAGTGCAAGGAGCGCATACATAAGCGTTCCGCCGCTCGGGAGCTTTGATGCCGCAAGTGAAAACGTGCCCGGCCAGAGCACTCCGACCGAGGCTCCCACAAGAACACATCCCACAAGGGAAATAACAGGATTTCCCGAAAGTATTGCGAGAAGATATGCAAACACTCCGAGGAAACAGCTGTATATCATAAATCTTTGCAATTTTATCTTTTCGGAAAACTTTGCGTAAAATGTTCTCGATGCTCCCATAAATATCGCAAAGAGGCACGGTCCGCAAATGTCACCGACGGTTTTGTTTACGTTAAGAGCGCTTTCGGCAAACGTTGACGCCCATTGGCTCATACTTTGCTCGGAAGCTCCCGAACAAAACATGAGGACGAATAAAACCCAAAAAATACCGTTTGATATGAGATCTTTGTATCCCGACTTATCTTCGCTTTCCGTATCGGCATCTATCGGCACAAAGAACAAGTAAATCGCGTTGAGTGCGGGAAGTATCGCCCAGCATACCGAAAGCGTATGCCAGTTTTCTATGCCGAAGAGTGCAAAGAATACGGTGCTCACGATTATTACAAAAGCCTGTCCCCAGCAATAAAACGAATGCAAAAAGCTCATTACGCCTGCCTTGTTCTCCGTGGGGCACGCTTCTATCATGGGACTCACGATTACTTCTATTATTCCGCCGCCGACCGCGTAAAAGAGAATGCTTATCACTACCCCCAAATATGCGTTCGGTAAAATTTCCGGCAAGACGGAAAGTCCCGCAAGACCTATTATCGCAAACACATGTCCGAAAATTATCGAACCTCTGTAGCCTATCCTGTCGATCACCTTAGGTGAAAAAAAGTCGATTATGAGCTGTATTCCGAAATTCAAGAAAACAAGGAATCCGAGCGCCGTAAGCGAAAATCCGTATTCCTTTGAAAAATTCACAAACAATAACGGTGCGAAATTGTTTACGATTGCCTGAACAACATAGGCAATACATCCCGCACAGATTGTGTGCTTTGCGCTTAATTTGTTCCCCATGTTAATTTCCCGTCTTTGTTGCCTTTTTAAAATATTTTAGGAGTCCGTTTACTATGCCTTCCGCGATTTTTTCGCGGTAATCGTCGCTCTTTAAAAGCTCATATTCCGTGTCGGAAGTCATGAATCCGCATTCCGTTAAGATCACCGGGACATCAAGATTTCCCGACAATATATCAAAGTCGCCCGTTTTTACGCCTCTGTCTTTGGCGCCCGTCGACTCGCAAACTTCTTTCAAAACGCTTTCCGCAAGCGTTTTGTTGTTTTCGTTCCCCGAATCGTTATAATAAATTTCGCATCCCGACACATCGGTCAAATCAATCGAAGCCGCATTTTGATGAATGCTTACGAATACCGTGGGAAGCCCCGAAATACCCGAATCGATTCCCGCATTTTTTGCGATCTCGATTCTGTCCGAAACCGAAACATACGTGTCCGTACTTCTTGTCATGATGACGGTGAAGCCGAGAGTTTCAAGCTTGTCCTTTAATACCTTCGAAATTTCGAGATTTATCGTTTTTTCGACCGTATCGGCATTTCCCTGTAAATCGGTGCCGATGTCCGTCCCGCCGTGCCCGGGGTCGATTACTATAACGGGTCCGGGTGTCGGAGATATCGTCGGTGTCACGGTCGGCGTTGGCGTAATCCGCACATACAGTGTGGGATAAGGAGTCGGCGTAATATTTGCCTCATATACCGCCTGTTTTACCGTGCCAAAAAGACCGCGAATCAAAAACAAAAGAAGCACAAAAAGCAAAACTATGATTCCGAGCACTATCCTTCGTCTTCGCTTAATAATTTGTTTTCTTTTAAGGTCTTTCATGTTTTTGCCCTAAAGATACTTTTCGGGCTCAAAGCCCTCAAAAATAAAAAGCTTATATTTGTTTTTTATCTCTTTAAGCTTTTCGGGACTTTTCACCGTCCATGCAACGGGGAGCGCGCCGAGAAGCTTTGAAAGCTTAAAAAACACATTGTTGTACGATTCACACGAATATGCGACAAAATCGGGTCTGCACATAAAATTCGTAAGAAGGTAATGCACAAGCCACATTCCGAAAGTTTCCTTTATGCCTTCTTTTATAAAATTACACGAGAGCTGCCCGCGAAGCAATTTAGGTCTATGTTCCCTAAACCATTTGACCGCAAACGGATGAAACGATTCAACCATATATTTTCCGTCATACTTAACAAGGATATCGTTTGCGAGCTCGCATACACGAGTTTTGGCATCAACCATTTTTATTTCAACGATCAAAGGTACTTTTCCGTCTATAACGTCCAAAACTTCCGTAAAAAGAGGAATCTTTTCTTCCGAATCGCAAATATGAAGTTTTAAGAGCTCGTCATACGTAAACGAATTTACCGGTGCGTCTATTCCGCAAACTCTTTTTAAATCGTTGTCGTGAAAAACAACAACCTGTTCGTCTCGTGTAAGCTGCACGTCAAGCTCTATTCCGTATCCCTTTTCGACGGCTTTTTTAAATGCCTTTAAGGAGTTTTCGGGAGCGTCGGACAAGTTATCGTGAAATCCCCTGTGCGCGTAAACATGCCCCAAAAACGGATTTCTGTCTGCTTTTTTAAAAATTCTCGGAGAGACAAGATAAACCGTAACAATCAAAAGTATTGCAATCACAATCAACAAAACCAATATAAATGTCGGCATTTTGCCCTCCGGGATAAAGTCTTAAAATTTTAATTTTTTGAGAGCGTCTTTATTCTGTCGCAAACTTTTTCCATCATGCTCTCGTAATTTGCAAGCTTGTTCTTTTCTTCCGTGATCTTCTTTTCGGGCGCCTTGCTTACAAAATTCGGATTTGCGAGCATATTCTTACCGCGCTCGATTTCCTTCGTAAGGCGTTCCTTTTCGGCGGAAAGTCGTACAAGTTCCTTTTCGATATCCACAAGTTCCTTAAAAGGAATATATATTTCGGCGTTCGGAAGAGCGGCCGTAACGGCGTCGGGTTCAATCCCTCTCTTATCTTCCCGAATAATTACGCTTGATGCCGATGCAAGCGTCGCAAAGAAATTCTTACTCGATTCAAATATGTTTTGAACCTCTTTGTCCTTTGAAACAACATATACAAGAGCTTTGCGGCTCGGCGGAACGTTCATCTTCGTTCTTACGTCACGAATTGCCTTAACGGCATCCTTTATTGTGTCAACGGACACAACCTGTGCCTTAAATTCGAACTTCTCGTTGTATACAGGCCACTCGGAAATCATGATCGATTCGTTTTCGGAAAGCACGCCTTCGCTTTCCTTTAACGTACAGAAAATTTCTTCCGTAACAAAAGGCATATAAGGGTGAAGAAGCTTTAACGCATCCGTGAGCACGTGACGAAGCGTCCACATTGCGGAAACCTTTGAGGAATCGTCGTTTCCGTAAAGGCGCGGCTTAACCATTTCGATATACCAGTCGCAAAAATCGTCCCAGATAAAATCACGTACCTTTTGAGCGGCAATTCCGAGTTCAAACGAATCAAGGTTCTGCGTAACCTCTTTTATGCAGGTGTTGAGCTTTGACAAAATCCATGCGTCCGCATCTTCAAGCGTATCGATATCGATATCCTTACACTTATAATCAAGTCCCGCTTCTTCCATCTGTTTCATGTTCATCATGATGAAACGTGAAGCGTTCCAAACCTTGTTTGCGAAGTTTCTGCTTGCTTCCACTCTTTCCCAATAGAAACGCATGTCGTTTCCGGGTGCGTTACCCGTGATAAGAGTAAATCTGAGCGCGTCTGCACCGTACTTGTCTATTACGTCAAGCGGATCGATGCCGTTTCCGAGGGATTTACTCATCTTTCTGCCTTGCGAGTCACGTACAAGTCCGTGGAAAAGAACCGTCTTAAACGGCTTCTCGTGCATATTTTCGTAGCCCGAGAAAATCATTCTGATTACCCAGAAGAAAATGATATCGTATCCCGTAACAAGAACGTCTGTCGGATAGAAATATTTCAAATCCTCCGTTTCGTCCGGCCAGCCGAGTGTCGAAAAAGGCCAAAGTGCCGACGAAAACCACGTATCGAGTGTATCAGGATCCTGTGTCAAATTTGTGCCACCGCACTTTTTACACTTGTGTTCCGTAACGGAACTCTTTTCAACCGTGATTTCGCCGCAATCCGCACAATAATATGCCGGAATTCTGTGTCCCCACCAAAGCTGACGCGAAATGCACCAGTCTTTTATGTTGTCCGTCCAGTTGAAATAAGTCTTTTCGAGTCTTTCTGGAATAAGCTTTATTTCACCGTTCTTAACCGCGTCGACGGCGGGGCGGATAAGCTCGTCCATCTTTACGAACCATTGCTTCTTGATTAACGGTTCTACGGTTGTCTTACATCTGTCGTGCGTGCCTACGTTGTGGGAATAGTCTTCGATTCTCACAAGGAGTCCCATTTCGTCAAGTTCCTTGACGATCCGTTTACGTGCTTCGTATCTGTCAAGTCCCGCAAACTTTCCGCCGTTTTCGTTGATTGTCGCATCGTCGTTCATGATGTTGATTTCGGGAAGATTGTGGCGGCGTCCCACTTCAAAGTCGTTGGGATCGTGAGCCGGCGTAATCTTTACGACGCCCGTTCCGAAATCTGATTCAACGTAAGCGTCCGCAATAATCGGAATCTTTCTGTCGACAAAAGGAAGCCATACTTCTTTGCCCACAAGATCCTTGTAGCGCTCGTCATCGGGATTTACCGCAACGGCGGTATCTCCGAGCATGGTCTCGGGACGTGTTGTCGCAAACTCCAAAAATCTTGTTTTGCTTATCGTTCCGTCGTCTTCGATGAGCGGATACTTTATATGCCAAAAATGACCCTGCTGGTCTTCATATTCAACTTCGGCATCCGAAATCGATGTTTTGCAAACGGGGCACCAGTTTACGATTCTCGAACCCTTATAAATAAGTCCCTTGTTGTACATATTTACAAAAACTTCTTCAACCGCCCTGTTGCATCCCGCATCCATCGTAAAACGCTCTCTGTCCCAGTCGCACGAAGAACCGAGTTTTTTAAGCTGCGCAACGATGCGTCCGCCGTATTGCTCTTTCCATTCCCACGCACGCTTCAAAAAGCCTTCGCGCCCCAAATCGCGCTTATCTATGCCTTCTTTTTTGAGTGTTTCTATTATTTTTACTTCCGTTGCGATCGATGCGTGGTCGGTTCCCGGCTGCCAAAGCGCATTGTAGCCCTGCATTCTCTTGTAACGGATCAAAATGTCCTGCATGGTATTGTCGAGCGCATGTCCCATATGAAGCTGCCCCGTGATGTTCGGCGGCGGAATAACGATTGTGAAAGGTTTCTTCTTTGGGTCGGGCTCGGCATGAAAATATTTATTGTCAATCCACTTTTTGTACAAACGATCCTCTATCTGTTTGGGATCATAATTTTTCTCAAGTTCCTTGTTCATTTTTTTATAAAATCCTTTCCGAGTTTCTAAAAAATTTATTTTAACAAAACACACTCAAATCGTCAACCCGTATGGGTTCATCAAATATCGGGGTTCAATAAGTCCGCCAAGCTGTATTCCCCTTTCGGAATATTCGCCGTTCTCCTATACTCCTTTATTGCTTTCACAAGCTTTGTCGGATTCGAAAAATAATTCTTAACAAAATCGTATGATTTTACATCATGCATATGTAAATCAGCTTTACAAAATTCACTCGGTTTCTTTCCGGAACGTTTAAAATCACTATATGCTCTTTCATTATGAATTATAAGCATTTCTATCTCCGGCGCGGTAATTACGTTAATAACGTCAATTTTGTTTTCATAAGCCTTATCGAGTTTAAAATCCTCGCGTCTTGAATCCAAAATTCGTATAATCGAAATTTTATCCGAAAAACCTTTGCGCAAATATCTTTCCTCAAATTTTTTTGCATTTCTGCATCTGATTACCGTTTCATCAATCATTTCTTTTCTGTCAAAAATCAATAATCCGTTATCAACCAAAATATCAATGATTGCAGCTTCCGCCGAGCCTTCACATATACACGCTTTGTATTTTGCAAGTTTCATGTTTTTCGCTCCTCTTTAATCAATCGAAGCAGCCAACTTTTTTTTCAGCCGTATATATGCCTCATATGCAGGTGTAGTTCCTTCCAAATATCCGCTTTGATATGCATCACTCTTCTTTATATCGTTTCGTTTTAAAATTCGGCTTAAGTTTTCTACCGTAATTCCGTTACGATTTCTCACTATATTGATTCCGTCATTTCTGTCATATTCATCCAACAATTCCGGATAATGAGTTGTAAAAAGCAAAACAGCACCCTTTTTATTAAAACGGCTGTCCATAAAAAAACGCATTAAAGTTGTCACAATTTCTTTATTGAAATGATTTTCAATTTCATCGACAAGAAAATACCCGCCCGATTGAAGCGTCTCCTTTGCCATCGAAAAAGTTACAATTCCTTTGATGGTCCCCGATGACAAATATTGTTCCAATCCTTCCGCACTGTTTAAAATGATTTCATCCTCGTCCCTAAATTTAAGATGTATCAATGCCTTCTTTTCGTCTTGTTCAAAGTATAATTTTTCAATTGTCGGGTCAAGAAAGGTAATCACATCAAGCGAAATATCCTGAGTTACAGGCAATACATTAATATTTGTATACGTAAGTAAGCTGAACACCTCAAGTGTTTCATTTGTTTTTTTGTTACGCGCAATAATAAAACTCACATCGTTTGAAAGATATGCTTCATCGTTGTTTCGTATTGACACAGGTTCCATCCCCGAAAAATCAGTCAAATATTTTTTTGACTTTACTGCCGAAATCGGTTTTTCCCATAGTTTTTCCGAAAGAATCGAATACTCATATTCACCTGTCTTTGTTTTATTTGACGTAATTACCGTTTCCAAACGGCAAATATGCTTTTGCTTATCGATAAAACAAGTACAAATCACTGCTTTTTCGGTTCCGCCAAGGATGCTTTTATCCTCCGTATGATTAATCGGTTCATTTTTTATTATATTGAGAGCCAAACCTATAACCTTCAAAACAGAAGTTTTACCGGCCGCATTAATTCCTATAAAAGCGCATGCGGAATGAAGATAATAATTATCGGCAAAGTTATACAAATTATCTTTGTCTTCTTCTCTCACCCTCTGTTCCGTGTAAAAACAAATATCCAAATTTTCTTTAAAAAGAGGAAGTCCCTGTGCCGTAATACGAAGTATTTTCATTTGTTTTCTCCTTTTAAAAACGCTTTTCCCGTTTTTATTTTCCTTTTTTCTTATTTTACAGTTCATTTTGGAAATTATCAACGGCTTTTTCGTTTTTATTTTCCGGAACTTATAATTGTTTTTTTCATATTCCTATTTTTTTATCGCGGTTTTAATTTATAAGTAACCGCAAATTCCGCCCTATTTCCGCTGTATCTCCCTCCGTTTTCGGTTACATATACCGTAAAACTTTCCGTAAATCCGTTACTGAAATCATCTTTTATAATAAATTCGTTGTCCTAATTAATTTTTAATACATCTCATCCAACGAAACGAGTTTCACCTCTCCCTTAATGCTTAATTCTTTGAGACTTTCGGTAAATCCACCTTTTGAAAAGATGAAATAATGATATATCGTGCCTTTTCCAAATGCAGCCGCATATTTTTTCAAGAGATTTAATTCATCAATACCGATCGCTTCATTTCTGAATTTGCATGAGCCGATCAAATACTCATTTTTATTTTCGGTACTTCCGACCAGATCTATCTGAACCTGTTTTTTTTCTTTGGGATCCGTACCCCACCACTGTCCTATGTTTACTAAATTAAATCCCTCTTCATCCGCATATTTCAACAAATAATCTCGGCACATTTTTTCAAAAATCAATCCCATATAATCATTCAAATTTGCGCGAATTGCCCTGTCATATATTTTATCGATTTTTCCCGACACAATCGATATCATATTGTTCGGAACAAAACGATACCAAAATCCGAAAAAAGGATCCTTTATACCGTATATCGTTTTTTTGCCGGCTTTCTCCGTCATGGGTTTTTCTTTCTCTATAATCCCAAGACCTATAAGCACACTTAAATATTTTGCGCACGGTCCGCTTTCAATTCCCGTTTTCGTACAAATTTCATTCATACGTGAGGCGCCTTCCGCAATTGCCGTAATTACGGAATTATACACCGCAGGTTCCCGTAACTCCTGTTTTAACAAGTTTGCGGGTTCTTCAAACAAATATGCCGACCTGTCGAAAAAATTTTCCTTTAAGGCATCATCAAAATTCCCCCGAATGTTCAACTTATTAATATAATGAGGAATCCCTCCGGTCACCCCATACACAAACGCATTGGTTGCATTGTCAAGTTCCGGATTAAATACCGCTGTTTCTTTATAATCCAGCGGCTCGATTTTAAATTGCCCGGTTCTTCTTCCGTAAAGCGGACTTTGATATCCAAGCACCTGATTTTCCATAAAACTCATGGACGAACCGCATAAAATCAAAAAAAGCTTGGTGTTATTCCATTTATGATCGATCAAATACTGCAATCTTGATGAAATCGAAGGATATGCCTTTGCCAAATAAGGATACTCGTCAATAACAAACACAATACGATCTTTTTTTGCCAAGCCGGTGATTTCGTCCAAAGCGCTGTCAAAAGAATCATACTCAGGCGCTTTTGCGGCGCCGGACTCTTTATAATCATAAATTGCTCCGGACAATGTCTTTAAATTGTCTTTTGCCGTCCCCTCAAGCAAAGCGGAAAAAAATATTGTGGGCTTGTCTTTGCAAAATTCATTTATAATCGAAGTTTTGCCGACTCTCCGTCTACCGTATATAACAATACATTCAAAGGCACCGTCATCATATCGCTTATTCAATTTGCGCAATTCTTCATTTCTGCAATAAAACATATCATCCTCTAAAGAAAAAAATCAGCAGCTCACTGATTTACCGTCTCTTGATTTGCTATCTTATGATTTACTATCTCACAAGATACTATCCTACGAGTATGATTATATTCCCGTATAGCTCAAATGTCAATTTTAATCTCATATCCCGTCTGCGAGCCCGTACCTGTCCGCAATCATCTTTACCTCTCCCGCGTATTCCGGGTGCTTATCCGTGAGATTTTTTATTTGCATGATCGCATTTTTCTTTTGGGTATTGTTATAGTCTATCGTCTGTCTGAGTTTTTGCCTTCGCACATTTAAGCGGTGTCTGACTTCAACCATTTCACCGGGATCGACAAGCGCATTACATTGATACACCCAGATGCCGGTATCCAGGACACCGCACTTTTTGAGCCTTGCCTTCAAATCCTCGTTATAAAAATCGATAAGTTCTTCCGCTTTCTTAAAACGCTTCTCTTCTTCGACGATGCGTTCGTATTCATCCAAATTAAATTTAAGCTCCGCCGCATCCTTTATGTGATATTTTTCGTAATCGTAATCGAGCAAATTCGTTACAAACACGCACTTTATTTTTGTTTTGTTAAGGAGTGTAACGGCTCTCTCAAGCTTTTTTTCGTTTTCCTTAAGCTCCGCCACCGTTTTTTTGTGAAAAACAAGAAAATACGCTCCCATAAGAGCACCGAGAACGACTATCCCCGAAAAAACATACGTTATGTCTATGTTTCTCGCATTTCCCACATATATCAAAAAAATAATCGCAACAATCAAAAAAGCCGTTGCCATAGTCAAGAGCTTTTTGTTGAATTCCGTTTTGTCCGCATCTTTTTCGATCGAATTCTTCAGATTGTCACGCTCATCGGTAAGGAGCGCCATATCCTTGTTTATAAGCTTTAAATATTCCTCGTTTTCCGTAAGCTTTTTGATTTCGTCATTGATTTTGTCTTCGTCCTTCGCAATCGCAAGGCGCTGCGCCATCGTGATTTTTGCGGGAGTATGCTGCATTGCGAGGCGTTCGTTGTTTAAATTTATTATGCGGTTTGCGCTGTCTTTTATTTCTTCACGTTCCTCATTTTTTGCCATATCAAGCTTTTGAATGTCCGATAAGTAACTTGTCACAACCTCATATTCTTTTCTCGAATCGAACATTTGCTTGTTTGCGGACACTATCGTTTCGCAATTGCTCTCTATAAACGACGTGCGGACGGTTTTGTCTGAGATCGCGCTTTCGCCCAGTTCCTTTAATACGCCGTCATCGTTTTCCTTCTTCTTTTTTCTTCTCTTAAAAAAATCAAAAAAACCCATTTTTAATCCCTATCCGTTGTTTTTTCTGTATTCTTCTTTAAAACCGGACACAATTGTCTTCACCTTATCCCAAAATTCGTCCGTCCTTTTTTCCTTCAAAAGTCCTTTGAGCCCTGATATCTCATAGACTTCCGCCGAATACGAAAAATCCGTGTCCGTGTTCTTAATTTTACTTAAAATTCTGTTTTCGACATCCTCCGGAACATTGTATTTTTTTATTGCCGCAAGATATCCCTCCTCATTCCCCGTAAATTTAAGGGCAAAAAGGTAAGAAGTAAGCGATTGCACACGCCCGTTGTTCTCATATGCATGCAAAAAAGCATCGGCGGCGTCACTGAATCCTTCCGCCTTAAGGCACGCAATCCCGAGATTATGCCAAATATCTCCGAGCTCCTTTTCGGGAATCTTATACGCTTCTTTGTCTTCAATTAAGCTCCTGTAATTCACAATCGCGTTTTTGTAATCTTTTATATCAAAATAACAATCCGCTTTTTTCTTTATTCCGTACCTGCTTTCGTTTTTGTAAATATCGGAAAGCTTCTTTAAAACGGTCTCCGTCTCTTCTCGCGTCAAATAATTGCATGAATCAAGAACCGCCTTTACAATATCCTTGACCGGTGCATTCGTATTAATCAAATTGAGAATCATTCTCCCGCGTTCGGGCATCTTTAGTTTATCCGAAATAAATTCGGCAAGTCCCTCATCATAAAGAAAATCCTCGGAAAGCTCGGGATACTTGTTTATGTAATAGCAAAGCTCTTCCACGGAATAAATCTTGAAACCTGAATTTTTCAAACAATATGAAATTTTGGGATTAAAATACGTTGCCGCAATCATCTTTCCCATATGTTCATCCTTTTAACACAACCGTCTGCTCAAAAACCTTGTAATTTGAGGGATTTATTTCACCGAAGCCCAAATTTCTCACCTTTATCGCAAGCGTCCTTATATCCGTAAACATGAGATCCACAAGCAGTCTGTTTGTCTTGTTTTCGCCGTTTAAAACACTTTCCGTCGAAACAATCACGTTTAAAATATATCCCGTTCGCAAATCAAAAATTTTAATTTTAAGTTCATCGGTGTCGTCTGAAATCAGGCAAATTTCGCCTTTTGCGTCATTTAGTTCCATGCCCGCATGAATCACCTTAATATCCCGTAATTCAAAATCTTCGTATGCCGTAACCGTCACATCGTAAAAAATTTCGCCGTCGTAAACAATGTCCTTTTGCGGCTTATCGAACTTTGCCATGGAACATATTCCGTCGGAATAAAGATTCTGACCCACATAAATTTTTAAGGAAGCGGAAGCAAAATGCCGCAAAACATTTTTGAATCCGTCGTCTTCCGACATCTCGCCCGTAACATAAAGGCACGTTATCTTCTTTTTAAAATTGATTACGTTGTAAACCGTATCGGAAAAGGCATTTAAACATTCCGACTTGCTTTCCGCGTCAAAAAGCATGCCGTTCATATTTTTCAAATCGATCCTTTCGATCGTTGCGGGAAGTCCGTTTCGTAAATCCGAGGGTCCGTAATAATATGAATTTACTGTGTCTTTACCTATATCTATGACGGCGGTTCTTTCCGGGCTCGCACTTTGGCCGTTAAAAAGCATTGCGCTCAAAAATGCGTTTGCGTGATTTGAAAGAAAAAGTTCTTCTTCCTTAAAATTTAAATTCAGAAACGCGTTTTTTATTTTTTTTGCCGAATCCTCTGAGATGTCCCCATACGTAATTCCTATTTTCGCGATTTTAGCACCCGCAAACGAATTTCTGATTGAACTTAAAATTTCATTTAAAAATCCTGTGAGGACATCGTCATTCTCCGTGATTTCCTTAGGATAATTTACCGCAAAACCTCCGTCCTGTTCGTTTTCCGATATTCCCGGAACAAAAAAACTCTCGGGCATATTTTTTGTTTCGTTCCAAAGTCCCACATATGCTTTTGTTTCGTGAAAGTCGAATCCGACCACCAAAGATGCCATTTATTTTTCCTTATATTCCGTAAAAATCATGATTTATCACAAAATCGGTTTCGGTATATCTTTTTATGCCGTCCAACGCCATTTCGGCATTGCCGTCCGAAATTGCAATAAGAATGTTGTTTATTTCGTCATATTTTGTGAGTTCTTTTTTGTTTTTGAAATCCGCCTTAAATTCAACCGATCTGCTCTCGGTAATTTCTTCCCGGCCGTTATTTATTTCCGTTATGTAATATTGCAAAACGTCGCCGTCAAAAAGAATAAACGGTTTTGTAAAAAATCCGAATCCCGAACTTGTCATTTCCTCTTTTTTTGCTACACCGAAGCCGTTAAGCGAATAATATATATATACATGCTTTTCGGGGTCCGTCTTATATTCCGCAAAGAACTTGTTTCTTATCGCATAGGGCACATTTATTTTGCCTTCAAAATCCTTAAAAAACGCAAATATCTTTTTTTCGCGGACAAAATTTCGCAAAATGTTTTCACACGCCTTTGCTGTTTCAGAGTCGAGTTTTTTTTGGTGCGACAAATATTTTAAAAGTGCAAGCGTGCAAATTTCACTGTTTACCGTGCTCGGATCATTCTTTAAAATATCAAAAAATTCATCCGTTTGTTCCTCGTCGTTTACAAAAAAGTTTTAGGACGTATAAGAGAGAAACGCCCTCACAACAAGCCTGTTTTCGGTCTTTTTGTAAAAGTCGGAAAAAATCTCGACAGCACTTTCAATGTAGCTCTCCGTAAACATCACCTGCGCCAAAAGATTTTCTTCGATTATTTCCGTGAAGAGCCCGAGTTCGTGCGCGGTTTTTCTTATATCCGCCATTTCACAACACGTGCCGTAATAATTTTTGGCAAGAAAATCAACCGTAAGCGCATCACGGTTTCCGCGTTTGTAAGACTCATAACAAATATTTACGATGTCTTCCCGTTTTGCGTCTTCGCCCGCATTTTCGATTTCATACTCGGAAAGCTTTGAAAGAGTTTTAGCGGAAACACACGCATATCCGTATTTTTTTATAAAATCAAAGACACGCCCGAACATTCGCCTTGCGGCGATAATTTCAATAAACTTTTCCCTTTCGTTTTTTGAAAGATATGAGCAATCCGTTTTTAAAATATAATCGTCAAGTTCTTCCGCCGAATAATTGTCATAATAATAATTTACAAGCGCGAAGTTACATTCGTTTTTAACAGCGTCCGTAACAATATCGAGATCCGCAATCTTTTTTTGAATGTCCGAATAAATCTCGGGCTTACAGTGATATTTCTTATTTTGTTCCCAAATGTTAAGAAGAAGGTAAGGATCGGCAGAGCCCTTTTCATAGCACTCAAAAAGAATATTCAACGAATTCAAATATCTTTCCGGTTTGTCGTAATCGTAAAAAAGATTTCCCTCTTCGTCCTTAAACCATACTTCGGATTCTTCGGTAAAAAGCAAAACGTCGGCGTATCCCGCATTAAGTTTATAGGTTTTTGTTTCCGTCACATAAGGATCCGTCACAACGACTTCCTTAAAATCGTCTTTTGCGGTCGAAACCCTGTACGTAAGCATGAGTTCCGGAACGGTCGCAATCATACACTCGTCAAGCGGAATTTCATTTAAAAATTCGTTGCAAATCGTCCGCAGATTTAAGTCGATTTTCCCCGTCTTAATCATCCTATACGCAAAATCTTTTATTTTATCCCTATACGCGTTAAAAAGGGCAGCATTACTCTCCTTATTTTTTACGATATAGTAATAAATCCGGGATTTTAATTCTTCGTCCCGCGTACTCATGAGTACCGTCCGAATTACATTTGGATCCGCCTTTACATCGTCATATTCCGAAAATTCCCTCACAAAATATTCGCATGCTTCCGTATTTTCGGGGTCTTCCTTTACCGCCCGTTCAAAATACGGATACCATACTTTTCCCGTTTTTTTATTGGTTATAAGCTTTTCGCAAAGTATAAAAAGGATTTCCGGATCATGCTTCAAATCATAAACTTCTTTAAGAAGTATGGGGCTAAAATCCAAGTTACGGGCTCTTTTTATTTCCTCACACGCTTTAGCCGTAATTTCGTCCGTATAAAGCCCGTTTCTCAATATATAAAACAATATTCCGGATTCCTTTATGTCGGCGGCCGTTAAAAATTCCGGATGATCCTCCAAAATAAGCGACGCTTCCGTAAAAAGAAGAGGACTTCTCTTGCCTTCCTTAATTTTATACAAAATCTCGTTATAATAATTTTTCGTGTCAAGCCCCGGCATAAACGTGACTTGCAAAAAAGTCCTTATTGTGCCCGACACAAATTCCGTTTCGTTATACTTATTTTCCTTAAGTCCCAAAACATATTTTTCGTATGTTTCGAGGCGTTTTTCCGATTCGTCGGCATCCGGATAAACACAGCCGTTCGGATAAACAGAGTCGCTCTTATAATCCCCGCCGCCCGGATGCGTCTTTTCTTCCGACTTTCCCATCGTTTTCTTTATCTTATTTAATTCCGAAAATTTCCCTTTAATTTCCGAAATTTGCCCGAGCGACTCTTTTACAAGTTCTTCCGCGTCGCCCGCAACCCTGTATTTTAAATAACTCAAATAAAGATTAACCGCATCCCGCCTTAAATCATTTTTTAAAGCCCTATAATTATCGTTGCTTTGTTCACCCTTTACAGTAATCGGAACCTCAAGCGCGTGGCGTTCGCTTTTAAGAAAGAGAGTATATTTTTGGGTTTTATATATGTTTTCCGGAAACTTAAAAATAATTTTAAGCGCGCGCGTTCCGTCTTCCGAAAAATCATTGTCTATTACGTCATCCGAAAGCTCTGCCGCATCGCAATCCGTTTTAACGCTTATTTTTAAATAAGTCCAGTCAGCTTTTTTGACAACCGCTTGGCAGAGATATGTGCCCTTTTTCCCCGGCATGCAAATTTCCGACGTGTCGACCGTAAACGGCTTATCGGTAATTTTCCCGGATAACAAAATAAATTCGCGTAAAGCAAGATTTTTATCACACGAATTTCGTAGCACATCATAATGCTTTTTTAAATTAAAATCACGCCTTATAACCGAATCATAAAAGGCTTTATCGTAAAAAACACGCAAAGCCTCGCACCACGAAACGTTTGCAAGGCTCTGAAATTTAAAATAAGTGTCCACATTCCCGAGAGACGTATCCGTCTTGCGATCATTTATAATCGCAACAAAAGGGATACACTTTTCTCCCGCGTCGCTTACTATATTTATTTCACATTCAAATTCCGAATCATCGGTGTCCGGGCATACAAAAGAAAACGGAACAACGTTAAAAACATCCGAAAAATTAGGCTTTTCGATTGTCAAAAACAAATCCCCGGAATAAACGATACCGCTGATGCATGTTCCGAATGAATTTGAAATATTGAAAGTCCCTTTGTATACTTCATCCGAATTTAATTCAATGCGCAAAATGTCATCGGAAACAATTATTTCCGGCTTTGAATATTCGAATATTCCTTTTGCGAGACGTTCTATCTTCTTTTTCATCCGATATGTCCTTTGCGCCTATCGTTTTCCGCACTTATACCCGTTATCAGCCGATCGGAAGCGGTATAAAGCTTAAGTTTTCCGGATCCTGCATATAACAGCACTTACCGTCCGTCGATATGTAAAATTCACCGCGATTTCTTGTCTTATTGTCCACAACCTCATACAAAATGTATCTGTAGCAATCCATTCCGTTTATGAGCGTTGTCGTCGAATCATAATCGACACTGTATTCCGTAACTTCCTTTTCGATGTTCAATGCTTCTTTTTTGTATGTGCAAAGAATTTTGTAACACGAAAGTGCGGACAATGTTTCCGCCTCTGTGGGTGCTGCGGTCGGTGTGGGTGTGGCGGTCGGAACCTCTGTCGGAGTTGCAACTACAGATGTAGGCATCGCGGTCGGTGTCGCGGTCGGCGTTGCAACGGCTACAGGTGTAGAAGTGGGTGTAGCCGTCGGTGCAATTGTCGAAGTCGGCGTAACGGTTACTTTTGCGCTCTCTGTCGGCAAAAGTGTCGGAAGAGGTGTAGAAGCCGCCGGAACCGTCGGAGTCGGTGTAACTTCGTTTTTCCCCGAAGACTTTTTAAATACTATGCAAAGGATAAGAACCACAAGCAATATCACCGCGAGCACGCCCATAGCGGCCATCAAAATAATTCGCTTTTTGTTGTCGTTATCCGTATTTTTATTGTTGTTTTGATTCGATTCAGCCATAAAAATCTCCGTTTCTTAAAAACCGGTATCCGTTTTCTGTTTTACCGTTTCACATACATTTGCCGTGTCGTCCGTATTCAAAAATTATCCTTTAAAAACATCCGGCTTAACGCTGTTTTGTGTACGAAAAAAAGTGTATGAAAACATACACTTTCATTATATATCTTTTATAAATTAAGCTCAAGTTATTTTTAAAATCTACTCGACAAGCATTTTTACGAATTCGACGCACTTTGCGGAATTTGTTGTGTTTGCGAGAATACAAAGCACAACGTCCTCATCGTAATCGAAGCCTTCGTAATATTTTGTGTCGTTAAGCCTTATTCCGTAGGCACTTTCGGAATCGGGAATCAAATTTCCGTCATCGTCGTTTGTGCCGCTCATCACAAGCTTATCGGCAACAAGAAGATAAGTGTCCGTGTCAAGCGCTTCGGAAATCGGCTTAAAATAAGAATTTACGGCCATTGTTTCAAACACGGACTCAGGGATTATGCAAACATCGATTTGACTTACCGCAACGTAAATTCCGAACTTTTGGACAGCATTGTAATAATCCGACTTAAAATAAAATGTCGTGTCAAAACACGTTTCCTGAGTTTCCGGATCGACACCTATTATTTCGTTAAAGGCGCTTTGAATTTCTTCTATCTTTGCAAAAGGCATCGAATCGTCTCCGATTGCGGCATAAAACACGGTCTCCGACTTAGGCTTCAATATCGTATAGAGAAGCGATGCGCCGAACGCGACAATGCACACGATCGCGATGATCTTAACAAGATAATAATCCCTGAAAAACTCGAATTTCTTTTTTCCTTTCAGGGATTTAAATTTTTCCTTGTCCGTGAGGTTGTCGGTGCTGTGTGAATACAGTGCCGAATCGTCACTCAGCTGTGATTTTTTTTCACCTATTTGCATAAAACCACCTAACAGTTTTCCTTCTTTATTAATCTTCCGACAAAGCGTCTCTTTCTTCCGGTACAATGTCCGTTTATCGTCTCGTCGAGTGCGCATATTTTGTCTGCGGCACATACAATCCACGATTCGATATACTTAGGCGGAACGGGCACAAGAGGGAACATATGCCTTTTTATAATATTTTCCTCGATTTTCCCGAGTTTCACGTCTTCCTTCGCGTTTTTGCATGCCTTAAAGGGATGCGTAAATCCGTGGATTTTCCGGCAAAGCTCACCGTCATGCCAGTCGTAAAGAAAATAATCATGCAAAAGCGCGCCCATAATAAGCGCGGACAGATTCGCCTTTATATGGAAAAATTTCATTATGTGACAGCTCACATAAGCCACACAGACACAATGCGTAAACACCGTGACGTTTCCGTGCTGGATAAATTTTTTCGTATTCGAGAATCTCGTGTCCTTTTCGAGATGCCTTACCGCATCCGCTATCCGTTTTTCAAGTACTTTGTTTTCGTATTTCATTTGCAAATCCTACAACAAGCTTATCGAAAATCATTTTACAATAACGGATTTATTATTTCAAACATATAAATTCCGTCACGTACCTCAGACGGTGCATAGCTTGTAACGCTTACGTTATGCATGCTTTGGAAAATTTTTATTATTTCGTCACGCGTAAACGTTCCGTCCGCATAACACAAATATATCGATTCGTTTGAAAGCTGGCGGGTTATACACTCTCTTATTTCGTCTTCCGTCTCGCAATAATACTCTTCATACATATACATGTGATACTTATCGGACGTGCATTCCTTTTCGTAGCCGCATGTCGCTTCGTGGGTCTTCCTCAGCACTTCATCATCCACAAGGAAATACGTATATCTTATCGTATCGACGGTCTTACCTGTGGAAGAATCGTTTGTCACGGGATCGTCCCATGTCACATCAATATTGTACCACGTGTTGTCAATACATACCTGATTCCATGCGTGATTTTCGTTTGCGTAGCCCGTAACGCTCTGGCACTCGATATCGTTAAGCAGCATAAAGATCAAAAACGTATTCGCATATCCGTCGCAAACCGCCGTTTTGTTTGTCAAAAGTCCGTACGGCGTATGGGATTCGTCCGCATAATCAGAATCGTATCTCGTGTTGTTTATTATATAATCGTGAACCGTGACAATCTTTTCGACGTCGGTCATTTCATCCGTCAAAATTTCCGCGGAAAGCTCCTTTATACGCTTTATTGCCTCAACTTCGGTGTCCGAAAGCAACGACACATCGCCCGTTCTTATCGCATAAGCGTATTTTCCGCCTTCTTTGCCCACGGTATTGTATACAACATAAATCGCATTATTGTAAACCTTGCTTTGCTCATAATCTATTTCGATG
>CAZZFV010000030.1:21181-26008 GCA_964653855.1 uncultured Lachnospiraceae bacterium | reverse complement strand
TCAAGCATCGCTACCGCTCGCTTTCACTAAAAGGGCACATGCCTCAACATGTCCCACTCGCGAGAACATATCAACCGGCTGAATTTTTTTGAGTTCATATCCGTTTTCGGTCAGATATTTTACATCCCGCACCTGAGTTTCCGGATTACACGATATGTAAACTATTTTTTTGGGTGCAGCCGTGCAAACGGCGCTCAGAAATTTTTCGTCGGAGCCCGAGCGCGGCGGGTCCATAAAAATTAAATCGGGATTTATTTTTAATTCATTATTTTTTAAAAATTCACCGGCGTCGGAATTTATAAATTCGACGTTGGTAGATCCGTTTAATTTGGCATTTTCTTTTGCGTCGTTAATCGCGTCCCTGTTTAATTCGACTCCAAAAACCTTTTTAGCATGTTTTGCCGCCGCAATCGAAATCGTTCCGATTCCCGAATACGCGTCAATTACCGATTCTACTCCTGACAACCCGGCAAAGCGAAGTGCCGTTTCATACAATTTTTCGGTCTGTACGGGGTTCACCTGATAGAACGATTTGGGAGATATGTTAAATTTACATTTCATGATTTCATCGGTAATATACCCTTTGCCGAAAAGCACAATATTACGTTCCCCAAGTATCATTCCGGT
The DNA here is from genome assembly GCA_964653855.1 of uncultured Lachnospiraceae bacterium. GTDB lineage: Bacteria > Bacillota > Clostridia > Lachnospirales > Lachnospiraceae > RGIG3528. The sequence goes on along the minus strand of CAZZFV010000030.1, from coordinate 25,381 downwards.
GTTTTTTGTATTGATATTGTGTACAATTGTTTCGATACAGGGATATTTTTCCGTGAGTTTCTTTACAAAAACATTCTTAAGCTTAAATTCGGGCTCGCCCGTCACAATAACAAGCATCACCTTGCCGCTTTCCTTAGACACTCTTATATAGACATGCCTTATCGTGCCGGTCTTAGTTTTCGGATCATAGCTTCTCGTGCCTGTTTCGTTCATTATCGCAACGATTGTCTTTATTATATCGTTTGCGGTTTTGTTTTGAATGAGACAGTCGGCGGAATTTACCACTTCTCTCGTGTTTTCCTCATACATTCCCGCGATTTGCCTGATTTTACCGTTTATTTTCTTAAATCCGAAGCTTGCATATACCTTGTTCCTATAGTGCTCCGGAACCGGGCTTTTTATAATCGGAAGAACCGTCACGTCAAAATCCTTATATAATTCCTTTATCTTGTCTTCCTTAAATTTAAGTTCCGCGTCATATGACATATGAAGCAGATTGCATCCGCCGCACTTATCGTATACGGGGCACTTGACCTGCACACGGTCGGGTGACGGCTCCAAAATATCGGTAACGCGAGCGTCCGTTCTGTCCTTTTTATAGATAAGCTCAATATTACATTTTTCTTTCGGGAGCACGCCCTTTACACTGAAATCCGAATGATTAAAATTTATGAGTCCTTCTCCGCTCGGGAGCAAACTCTTACACCTTACGGTATATTTTTTTGACATGATATGCCTCTTTTCTTTTTATAATTAAACTTTTGTTAAAGTCGCCCGTCTTTTTTCTTGACTTGAAAGTATTCTTGAATTAAGATAACTTCTAATCATCAAGATACCGGCGCCGTTAACACACCGATATCATCTAATAATAATGCAAAGGAGAGCCATATGTCAAACTATTCCATAAACACAAAATGTGTACAGGGCGGATATACTCCCAAAAACGGCGAGCCCCGTCAGATTCCCATCTATCAGAGCACAACATTCAAATATGACACAAGCGAAGACATGGGAAAGCTTTTCGACCTTGAAGCAAGCGGATATTTTTACACAAGACTTCAAAATCCCACAAACGACCTTGTAGCCGCAAAAATAGCCGAGCTCTGCGGAGGAAAAGCCGCAATGCTCACATCTTCCGGTCAGGCCGCAAACTTCTATGCGGTTTTCAACCTTGCAAACTGCGGCGATCACGTTATCGCATCAAGCTCCATTTACGGCGGAACATTCAATCTTTTTGCCGTTACGATGAAAAAAATGGGAATTGACTTTACATTCATTTCCCCCGATTCGACAAGAGAAGAAATCGAAGCCGCTTTCCGTCCGAACACTAAGGCGGTATTTGGCGAAACGATCGCAAATCCCGCACTTACGGTGCTTGACATCGAGCTTTGGGCAAATGTTGCTCACGAGCACGGCGTTCCTTTCATCATCGACAACACATTTGCAACTCCCGTAAATTGCCGCCCCATCGAGTGGGGTGCGGACATTGTCACACATTCCACCACAAAATACATGGACGGACACGGAGCAACGGTCGGCGGATGCATAGTCGACGCAGGAAACTTTGACTGGATGGCACATGCCGACAAATTCCCCGGACTTTGCACTCCCGACGATTCCTATCACGGAATCACCTATGCGACCAAGTTCGGCAAGGAAGGCGCATTTATCACAAAGTGCACCGCTCAGCTCATGCGTGACTTCGGTTCGATTCAGTCGCCTCAGCACGCTTTTATACTCAATCTCGGCCTTGAGAGCCTTCACGTACGTATGGCAAGACACTGCGAAAACGGTCAGGCCGTTGCAGAGTTCCTTGCATCACACGACAAGATCGAATATGTAAACTATTGCGGACTTCCCGGTGACAAATATCACGCTCTCGCAGAAAAGTATCTTCCCAACGGCTCCTGCGGCGTTGTAAGCTTTGGACTCAAGGGCGGCAGAAAGGCCGCGGAAACATTCATGAAGAATCTCCATGTTGCCGCAATCGAAACACACGTTGCCGACGCAAGAAGCTGCTGTTTGCATCCCGCAAACGCAACTCACCGCCAGATGAACGACGAACAGCTTAAGGCATGCGGAATTTTACCGAACCTCGTAAGATTCTCCTGCGGACTTGAAGATAAGCGCGACTTAATCGCCGACATCAGCGCAGCACTCGATAAGGTAGAGGATTAGTTTTTAAAAAAAGAGTTTGGTGAAGCGTATTATACTTCACCAAACTCTTTTTAATTTCCGTCCCAGATAAATATCTTTTCTGTAGGCAAATATTTCTTTAATTCATTCGCGGCAAACCCAACCATTTCATGCGACAATTCCCCATAGTGGCACGCACCGTTTTCCGTAATATAAGGAAAACATGTGACGGGACTTAAAGGATTTACGTCACGCATATTTTTTAAAAGGTTGTTTGAAATCCTGAAAACACCCACACTCACGTCTAAAAGATCACTCGGTGAAATTTCATCAAAAACCCGTGTAAAAAGCTCTCTGTAAGAGTTTTTGTAATCTTTATGGTAAATCATTGGATCAAAGCAAAGTCGCACCTTAAATCCCGCTTTAATCGCGCTTTTTGCGGCATTAATCCGTGCTTCCGTGCTCGGAAGTCCTTTTTCAAAGTGACGCGCAACAAAGTCCGGCGAAATTGTCCACCCGAATATAACATTATCACATTTTTCCGCAAATCCCGATTTAACTTTTAAATCATAATCCGAAAAGAAGGCATTGTTTCCGCATTTCGTGCGTATTTCGACTTTCAGGTTTTTGTTAAATTGTGAATAACTTATCCACTTATCCACATAGTGTATCCTGTTTTCGAGCGCAAGCAAGTCCGTATCGTAAGAAACACACAAATATACCGGTTTTTCTTTTAAAATACGGTCAAGCTCCGAAAAATAATCGTCAAGATTCACAAAGTAAACCGACAGTCCGCTCGGATACATCCCTTGCAAGAAGCAATAGTCGCAGTCATAAATGCAATTTTTGACGCACGAAGCATAATAAAAGTTTTCGTTCCCAAAGCTTTGGCAAAAGGGCGCGCCGGGGTAAATAAGAGTTTCGGTGTTCCTTGCGACAATAAAATTTCGGCTGTATTTTTCTGCCTTAAAGTCATGCCCTTTAGCATTAAAAATGTCCTTATAGTGCTTTATAAAAACAACTTCATCCGCATTTTTAATAAGCTCTTGTGTTAGCGGATCGTCTTTTACGCTTTCTTCCACCCATGCCGTGATTTTCTCGTTTTTCGGAAAATCGTTATTTTTTTCAATGGGGTTTACGTCAATATTTCTTATAATGTCTTCTCTCATCGTTTCGAGAAGCACCTTCGACCGGTTCTTTTTTATCGTTTCTCCCGGCATAACATTTTCCTTTAAAAATTCATCAAGGTACTTTGAAACGGACATTTGATTTACATATAAATAAGAACAAAGTCCCATAAGCTCCCTTTCCATTTGAAAGCTCATGGGAACAGTGTTCTTAAATTCGTTAATCTTATTCTTTTCTTCTTCCGAAAATTCAATCATGATTTATAATCCGCCATAAAAATATATATCTTATACCCCACAAATCCGCATAAGGCAGCCACCGTATTTAACAAAATATCGTCCGAATCGAACGTGCCCCTGAGCGTTATTGCCTGTAACGATTCAATCGTAAAAATCATCATAACCACGCCCGGCAAAAAAACATATATTCTTTTAAATGCCTTAAAAAACATCGGTAAAAAAATTCCTATCGGAACAAAGAAAACAAAATTTCCGACAAGATTTATAAAAGCAATCGCCCGTACGGTAACCGATTCGTTCGGATTTATGAGGTTTTCAAAGTACCCCGGAATGCTGTCCCAGAGCGCCGTCTTAAAATGCGCTTTTACCTGTGTAAGATACGGAATTCCGCTCGTATATGTTCCGAACCTCGCAAATAAAATAATTCCCATAAAAACACAATAGAAAATCGCAATATATTTTAGTTTTTTGTTTTTGTTTGAATCCATTTATGCTCCCTACTCACCCTCGTGCTCTCGCAATCCTACCATGTTTTTTTGTCAAAAGGAAGTCAAAAATCTCTCAAAATTGTAATATTTGGTATTGACAACGGAAAAATAAGTGATATATTGAACGTATGAATAGTTGTTCAATTGTTTAAATGTTCAAAGGAGAGTTTAATATGTCACACAATCACGAACACGAGTCTAAACACGAG
>CAZZFV010000030.1:0-21081 GCA_964653855.1 uncultured Lachnospiraceae bacterium | reverse complement strand
CACAATCATTCCTGCAGTCATCATCACTGCGCTTGTCACGACGACGATGACGAATTAAAGCACGCACACGGAGCCATGGACTCAGGCGACGATGACGAAGAGGAAGAAGATGAAGAAAATCCCCGCATCACAATCGCAAAGCTTATTTTTTCGTCAATCATACTTGTTGTGCTTTTGATTGCGGGAGATTCGCTTCCCCCCGTCGCAAAATACGTCCTTGTCGCTCTCGGATACCTTGTTGTTTCCTATGACATAATAATTAACTCAGTGAAGAGCATTTTGCACGGTGAATTTTTGGACGAAGTTTTCCTTATGGCCGTTGCCTCAATAGGTGCGATGGCGCTCGGTGAGTTTACTGAAGCAATCGCCGTTATCGTGTTTTATAAGCTCGGTGAACTTTTTGAGGATTATGCCGTCGGAAAGAGCCGCAAAAACATCGAGGACCTCATGGACATTCGCCCCGATTACGCAAACATCGAAGAAAACGGTGTAATAAAGCGTGTGTCACCGGAAAATGTTCCTTTGGGCACAGTCATAACCGTAAATCCCGGCGAAAGAATTCCGATCGACGGACAAATCGTATCGGGATCCTCAACACTCGATACGGCTGCGCTTACGGGCGAAAGCCTTCCCGTAAATGTTGCGGAAAGCGACGAAGTCTTAAGCGGCTCGATAAATTTGAGCGGTATCTTAAAAATAAAAACAACAAAAGATTTTTCGGAATCAACAATTTCAAGAATACTTACGCTTGTGCGTGACGCCTCGCAAAGAAAAGCAAAATCCGAGAATTTCATCAAAAAATTTGCGCGCGTCTACACGCCCGTTGTTTGCGGAAGTGCGGTATTGCTCGCCGTTATCCCGCCGGTAATCAATATGATTATGGGAAATCCCGCCGGTTTTTCGACATGGATTTATCGTGCTCTTTCGTTCCTTTGCGTAAGCTGTCCCTGTGCACTTGTGATAAGCATTCCGTTAAGCTTCTTTGCGGGAATCGGATGCGCAAGTAAAAACGGCATCCTCGTAAAAGGTTCGGGATACATCGACGCACTTTCAAAGGCAAAGACGGTTGTGTTTGACAAAACAGGCACAATGACAAAGGGTGTATTTGAAGTTGTTGGCATTCATCATAACACAATGGACGAACATGAACTCTTACGCCTTTCCGCTTATGCGGAGAGCGCATCGTCGCATCCCATTGCAAAAAGCATCATAAAAGCCTATAATGATAAAATCGATTTGGACGAAACAGAGTCCGTTGAAGAGCTCGGCGGAAACGGTATAATCGCTCACTTAAAAACAAACGGCATCTTCAAAAATTATGAAAATTTAACCGTCGCAATCGGTAACGATAAGCTCATGAAAAAGCTTAACATCGCGATTGTTCCGTGCACTCACGTCGGAACGATTGTGCATGTGGCGGTAAACAATGAATATGCCGGACATATTCTTATAAGAGACGTTTTAAAGGATACGGCAAAGAAATCGATCAAAGACTTGAATGCTCTCGGAATTCACGACACGGTCATGCTCACGGGCGATTCCGTGCGTGTTGCGGAAAGTGTTGCGGGAGAACTCGGAATACAAAATTATTACGGTGAACTTCTTCCCGCCGACAAGGTTACAAAAGTGGAAGAATTGCTTAATAAAAAGAGCGACATGAAATCCACCCTTTGCTTCGTCGGAGACGGCATAAACGATGCTCCCGTGCTTTCGCGTGCGGATGTCGGAATCGCGATGGGCGGTCTCGGAAGCGATGCCGCAATAGAAGCCGCAGACGTTGTCCTGATGGACGACGATCCCGACAAGATCGCGCTGGCAATCAAAATTGCACGTAAAACGCACTTTATCGCAAACGAGAACATTGTATTCGCAATCGGCGTAAAGCTTATATGTCTTGTATTCACAGCAACAGGTCTTACGGGCATGTGGCTCGCAATCTTTGCCGATGTCGGAGTCATGGCAATCGCCGTTCTCAACGCAATGAGAGCTTTATACATAAGGAGAACGAAATGAAACAAAAGGTAACCGAAAACACCTTATATGATCTTGCGGAGCTTTTTAAGTATTTCGGCGATTCGACAAGAATCCGAATATTGTATGCTCTTTTTGAAACGGAACTTTGTGTGGGAGACATAGCGGAAAAGCTCAAAATGACTCAGTCCGCCGTATCGCATCAGCTTACCTTTTTAAAGAAGGGGAAGCTTATCTCCGCGCGGCGTGACGGAAAAATGGTATTTTACTCACTTGCGGACGATCACGTAAGATCGATTATCGACCTCGGGCTCGACCACGTAAGTGAGTGAACAAAACACACATATACTTTGGCAACAACAAAAAAACATCACAAGGAAACACACATGGAACTTTACACAAAGGCACACGCAAAATTAAATCTCACGCTTGACATAACGGGTAAGCGCCCCGACGGATATCACGAAATATCTACCGTCATGCAAACAATCACGCTTGCGGACAATATTAATTTATCCGTTACCGAGTCAAAAAGGTCTACTGTGTGCCTCTCGTGCGACAATGCGGCGGATTTCCCGCATATCACATGGGATAAATCAAACCTTGTGTACAAAGCCGCAAAACTTATGTGCGATATAGCGGCAAAAAGTAAAAATCATTTTAAGGTAACCGTCCGGGTGCAAAAAAACATCCCGGACGGAGCCGGGCTCGGCGGCGGCAGTGCGGATGCCGCTGCCGTTTTACTCGCGCTTAACGATATGATGCACATAAATCTTGACATAAAAACGCTTGCGGACATTTCCGTGTCACTCGGTGCGGATGTGCCTTTTCTTGTATACGGAGGCACCGCATTGTGTGAAGGAATAGGTGAAAAAGTAACCGTTCTCCCGCCGGCTCCCTCTCTCACCGCCGTTCTCATAAAGCCCGAGTTTTCGCTGTCAACTAAGACCATGTATGCGCTCACGGATTCGTATTCTATGATTTCACATCCGGATGTCAAAGCGCAGGTTGACGCAATAAAGGCACATGATGCAGGAGTCATCTGTCACACTTCCGAAAATTATATGGAGCATGCCGCTCTCGCTCTCCATCCCGAAATTAACGATTATAAGGAACTCCTTTTAAATCACGGCGCCGACGCGTCCCTCATGACCGGAAGCGGATCGACCGTTTATGGGCTCTTCACCGACGAATCAAAAGCAAAAAAAGCTTTCGATAACATCAATTTACCGAAAGCCAAAAAATTCATTGTTTCTTTTTGTTAGAACCCGATCTCTCAAGTACCTGTTCGAATTCCGAACAGGCTATGGGCTTGTCGAAATAATACCCCTGTGCCATAAAGCACTTGTTGTCTTTTAAAATTCTTACGTCATTTTGTGTTTCAACACCCTCAACCACGCATTCCATTCCCATATCGAGAACCATTCCTATTATATGGCGAAGCATGAGGTGTTCGTTCGAACCTTCGCGTTCCGCTTCGTGGAGAAGGCTCTTATCTATTTTTAGCACGTTCCACGGAAGCTCGCTGATAAGCTTAAGCGAAGAATATCCGGTTCCGAAGTCGTCAACCGCCGTGCTGATGCCGGCGTCCCTGAGCCCAAGGAGCAAATCCCGTAAGTCATCAAACTCCACTTCCGTAAATGTTTCCGTAAGCTCAACCTGAATGTATGAATGAGGCACCTTATACTTGTCTATCGTGTCGATTATGCGCTCCAAGAGCCTTGCTTTTCCTATATTGATACGCGAAAAATTGACCGATATCTGAACCGCATTTTTTCCCGAATCAATCCAGCGCCTTATGTCCTTACACACGTGTTCCAACACGTAAAAATCAAGCTCTTCTATCTTTCCGCTGTATTCAAGCGCCGGAATAAATCTGTCGGGATAAACAAGCTTTCCTTCATGCATCCAGCGGCACAATCCTTCCGCACCTTCCGCATGATATGTTTTTAAATTTACTTTCGGCTGGTAATAAACCAAAAATTCTTCGTTTTTTATTGCGTCTTCAAACGCCTCGTTCACACGCCTGATATCCGACAGACGCATTCTGTTTTCACGCCTTACGGCTTCTCTCACATACTTGTTTTTGAGGCTTGTAAATTCATAAGAGAGTTCTTCCGCAATATGCCGTGTTTTTTCGTCCGCCGACAATTCGGACAGCAGCTCCGTAATCCGTTCAAATTCGTTTTCACTCATCGTCTTCCACCTCAAGCTGAGGAATTAAAATCGTATATTCCGTTTCTCCCGTAAAGCGGCGCCTCGACTCTATCGTACCGTTCATACGTTTTACCGAGCGTACAAAGCTTATCGCCTTCAGCTTGTTTACGCCGACATATCCCGTCGCGGACGCGCTTTCCGTATCTTCCTCCAAAAATTCGCGGACGCGCTTGTAATCCCTTTCGGAAAGCCGTCTGTTTCCGGAAATACCTATTTTAAGCATCGTCGCATAGCCCGAAATATCCTTGCTCACATGAATTGCCACATTCCCCTGAGCGTTTTCGTCATAGGCGCTTGCACATGCATTTTCGACAATTCGCTTTATTGCGTTTGCATCACCATACAGTTTTTCGGGCACATCGTCGTTTACATAAACATTGAATCTGTCGTTTAATTCTTCATGCAGCTTCAGCATCTTTTTTTGCAAATCATCAAAAACTTCCCTTACGTCGTATTCGTCTTCGCTTATCTGAAGCTGGAAACTCGATTCCTCGTTTGCCGCAACGATATCTTCCGTTCTTGCCGCTATATCGTACATTGTATCCATGAGATGCCTGTACTCTTTTTTGTAATCTATTTTTTCACGGCTTCCCAAAAGCTTTTCCGCATTCATCGCTTCATCAAGCGAAATATACGAAGCCTCGGCGGCAATTTCCGAAAGTCTGTCACCGGTATCCTTCAATTGTCTCAACTTATTTCTGTGCTGAAGACTCCTGCGGAAATTTCCGTCGGCAACCATTTCGAGTATTTTGGCGACATAAGCCGCATGCTCCGCCGCCGCAGACTTATCGAGCACAGAGTTCTCGGGCATCTTAAATATTACGGAACCTATCACCCTGTCGTTTAACATGACAAGCGACGCGCTTTCGTCGTCCCTTAACGCATTTACGTCCACAATTCCCTTATCGTTGTCATTTATAAGCACATTTCCCTTTGAATCCGCAATTATGACGTTTACGTTAAACACGTTCTTATAGTATCCGTGAATATATTTTATCAAGTCCCCGTCAATAAGATCCGTAATAACAGCGGAATCAAGGAATTCCCGATTGTCGCTTGTCGCAACGTCAAGGCGCTCCATAATCGATTCCATTGCGTCCGATATCATGTTGTACTCAATCGGTGCGTCATTGTCGCGCTTAACGTTTTTTAGCGAATCAAATCCCGTTTCCGCAACGTTTTTGATGCTTTTTGACATTTCGGAAAAATTGTCAGCAATGTTGTCCGCCACTCTTTTCGCGCTTAAGCTCGTTCTTATTATCGAAATGCCCACGCTCAAAACGGCAATAATCGCAACAACAAGCGACAAAAGCGTAATGTTAAAGAACGTAATTCCTATGCATATTCCGTATTCTCTCGTGTCGGATGTACCCGTATATCTGTAAAAGTAAGTTTCACCGCTTTGCACCGCGATTCCGTATCCCGAATTTCCGTCATTCATTGCGGACAATGTTTTTTTTGCGATGCTTTTTTCCGAATCGAACACACCCGCCTCTTTTTCGTGGCTGTCATATCCGAATACGATTTGAGAATCTTTGTTTACGGTGAAAATATATAAATCGTTTTTTAAGCCTATTTCATCGACAACTCCCGAAAGCTCCGTTAACGGAAAAGCGATAAACGCCGCACCCACAATGCTTTCCGTATTGTTTTCCGTGTTTACGAGGGGCGCCGCAACAAATATGCTTACGCTCCCGTCACTTCCCGTATACGGTCCGCCGACAGCCATTACACCGTTTAATGCGCTTTCGTAAAGCCCGCCCGCGCACTTAAAGATTTCTCCGTTTATTCCCGAGCCGTCCGCATAAATCACGCCGGCACCGTTAAGCGAATACTCTTCCGTAATCGCATCAAGCATGTTTTTCTTTACTTCGTCCGTGCTTTCGTCGCTCGATAACCTGCTCGCAAGCCCGAGTCCGTCCGCAATGTTCATATACGAATCAATCGTTGCCGCCATATGTCTGTCAACAAGCTTGATCGCGAGATTTGTCATATAAGAGCAGTTTACGTATTGAACATAGGTAAACAAAAAGAGACATGCCACAATCACTATCGTAATCTGCACAAACGTGCTTCGTAAAAATGCTTTATTTAAAATATCGGAAATTGTTCTTTCTTCCTGCGCTCTGTGTTTCATAGTCTTCCCACTCTTGTTTTTTAAGACTTCTTTCCTCATTCTACCAATAATTTTATTAAAATTCAACAAAGAAAACACACTTCCGGGGATATCACAAATAATCATTTGATATTCCGGAAAGTGTGTCCTTTGATTCATGCTTTCTCTTTTAAATTTTTATGCTTCCGCTTTTAATTTTTTTCGTTCGGGACGAACCTCATAAAGCGGCTTTGCGTTACCCGTAACCGCATCCCTTGTGACTATGCACTTAAGAATCGATGTGTCCGTCGGTATTTCATACATCGGATCAAGCAAAATCTTTTCGACAATCGATTTTAAGCCTCTCGCGCCCGTCTTAAGTTCAAGAGCCTTACTTGCGATTTCCTTTAACGCATCCTCGTCAAAATCAAGCTCGACTCCGTCAAGCTCAAAGAGCGCCTTGTATTGCTTTGTTATCGCATTCTTGGGATCGCGCAAAATGCTTATGAGAGCCGCCTCGTCAAGCTTATCGAGTGCAACCGTAACGGGCACACGTCCGATAAACTCGGGGATAAGACCGAATTTCATAAGATCTTCCGGAATCACCTGCTTAAAGAATTCGCCCGAATTCGACTCATCCGTATCAAGGATCGTTGCGTTAAAGCCTATTGCTTTCTTTCCTATTCTCTGTTTTACGATGTTTTCGAGTCCGTCAAAGGCTCCGCCGCATATAAAGAGGATATTCGTCGTATCTATCCTTATGAGCTCCTGATTGGGGTGTTTTCTGCCTCCCTGCGGAGGTACCGACGCAATCGTGCCCTCGATGATTTTGAGAAGTGCCTGCTGTACGCCTTCGCCCGAAACATCCCTCGTTATCGAAACGTTTTCGGATTTTCTCGAGATCTTGTCGATTTCGTCTATATATACGATTCCGTGCTCCGCACGCGTCAAATCAAAATCAGCCGCCTGGATAAGCTTAAGAAGAATGTTTTCGACATCCTCACCCACATATCCGGCTTCCGTAAGCGTTGTCGCATCCGCAATCGCAAAAGGAACGTTTAAGAGCTTTGCGAGCGTTTGCGCAAGATATGTTTTACCCGAACCCGTGGGGCCGAGCATAAGAACGTTGCTCTTTTGAAGCTCAACGTCGCTGTTTGTTTCATACAAAACTCTCTTATAATGATTGTAAACGGCAACGGACAACACCTTTTTGGCATCTTCCTGACCGATAACGTAATCATCAAGGAATTTCTTTATTTCGACGGGACGAAGAAGATTGATTTCGTTTGCGGCATTCTTCTTGCCGTTTTTCTTCTTTTGATTCTTTAACGCCTTGTCAATCGGTTCTTCGTCTTCGCCTTCCGCCATCAAATCGTGACAAAGGTCGACACACATGCTGCAAATGTAAGTTCCGGGATCAACGCCCGAAAAAAGTCTCACATCGTCATCAATCGTTCGTCCGCAAAAAGCACAATGTACAACACCGCCTGTAGCTTTAGCCATAGTTCCTCCGATTATCTGTGTGTAACAATCTTGTCCACAAGTCCGTACTCAAGAGCCTGCTCTGCGGTAAGCCAATTGTCGCGTTCAGTGTCACGGCTTACTTCTTCAAACGACTTGCCCGTATTTTCTGCCATAATCGTATTGAGTCTGCGTCTTATCGCAAGAATGTGCTCAGCCGCGATATTGATTTCGGTAGCCTGTCCCTGTGCGCCGCCCGACGGCTGATGAATCATGACTTCGGCATTGGGAAGAATATAACGCTTTCCCTTTGTGCCGCCGCAAAGTAAGAACGCTCCCATGCTTGCGGCCATGCCTATGCATATGGTTGAAACATCACATTTGATAAATTTCATTGTGTCATAAATTGCCATTCCGGCGGTAATAACTCCGCCCGGGGAATTTATATAAAGCGAAATGTCCTTTCCCGGATCTTCGGCTTCCAAAAACAAAAGCTGTGCCACAACAAGGCTTGCCGTTGTCTCGTTAACCTCTTCTCCGAGGAAAATGATTCTGTCCTTCAACAAGCGGGAATAGATGTCGTAAGAACGTTCGCCCTTGCTTGTCTGTTCGATAACATAAGGTACCAAGCTCATTATATTTCCTTTCCGTATTTAAACAACGATATTGAGGGCAAAAAACAATTTGCCCCCGTTATCATACATATTTATTTCTTTGCTGTATTTCTTCGTTATATCTCTGTGCTTTATTTCTCTACAATGTTTGAGTAAACAAGATCAAGAGCCTTTGATGCGCATACGTCTTCCGCAATGTTCTTCTTCTCGGTATCCGTGATGAGTTCATTTAATTTCTCAACTTCCATACCGTAAGCTTCTGCGGTCTTCTTGATTTCTGCGTCGATTTCCTCATCGGAAGCCGTGATGTTTTCAGCCTTTGCGATCGCATCAAGCACAAGTCTTGTCTTGATCTTCTTCTCTGCCTGAGGACGGATGTCCTTCATAATCTTTTCTTCGTCGAGACCCGTGTACTTTAAGTACATATCCATGGAAAGTCCCTGGCTCTGAAGTCTGTTTGCGAAGGAATCGTACATTTGCTCTGCCTGAGTGTCGATCATAACGCCCGGAATGTCAAATGTCGTGTTTTCGACGATCTTATCGATTGCTGCGTCTTCCTTTGCCGCCTTTGCGGAATTTGCCTTGCTCTCTTCAAGCTTCTTTCTTACGTCTGCCTTGTACTCGTCGATTGTGTCAAATTCGGATACATCCTGTGCGAACTCATCGTCAGCCTCGGGAAGTTCCTTGATCTTGATTGCGTTAACCTTTGTCTTGAATACGGCAGCCTTGCCCGAAAGCGACTTTTCGTGATACTCGTTAGGGAATGTGACATTTACGTCAAACTCATCGCCGATGTTATGTCCGATAATCTGATCCTCAAATCCGTCGATAAACGAATGAGATCCGATAACAAGCTCATGGTTTTCACCCTTGCCGCCCTCAAAAGGAACGCCGTCAACAGAGCCTTCATAATCGATGATTGCTGTATCTCCGCTCTCAACTGCTCTTCCGTCAACGCTCACAAGACGTGAGTTTTGCTCGCGAACCTTAAGGATTTCCGCATCAATGTCCGCATCCGTAACTTCTGTGGGCACCTTGTCAACTTCGATTCCCTTATAATTTTCTACGGTAACTTCGGGCTTAACCGCAACTTCCGCCGAGAAAACAAAGTCCTTTCCGGCTTCGATTTCAACGATGTCGATTCCGGGACGTGAAACTATGTCAAGTCCGGATTCCTTTGCTGCCTTGGAATAAGCTTCCGGAATAACCTCGTTTGCGGCATCCTCAAAGAAAACACCCTTACCGTACATCTTTTCTATAATGCTTCTCGGAGCCTTGCCCTTTCTGAAGCCCTGAATGCTTATCTTGTTCTTGTTTTTCTGATATGCCTTCTCTATTGCCTTTTCAAACTCGGCTGCCTCTACCGTAATGATGAGCTTTACCATATTTTTCTGCTCAAGCTGTTCAACCTTAACCATTTTACTTTTCTACTCCTTTTCGTGATGGAACTTTTATTTTTTAATGTAATTCAAGTCTGCAATCTAATTATTTTAGCAGACATGTCCGCATTTTGCAAGCACATCTATCAGTTCGTCAACCTTTTTTTCGCAAGTCTCCGCATTTTCCGCTTCCGCCATGACTCTTATCACGGGCTCCGTGCCTGATTCCCTAAGAAGAATTCTGCCCTTGCCTTCCATTTCGGCTTCCGCCCGTCTTACGGCTTCCTTTACGCGTTCATCCATAACCGCATCCTTTTTGTTCTTCACACGGACGTTTTTAAGCACCTGCGGATAAGTTTTCATGTCCTTCGAAAGCTCGGAAAGAGGCATTTTAGACTCAAGCATCACTTCCATAAGCTTTATCGACGTAAGTATTCCGTCACCCGTCTTCGCATATTTCGAAAAAATGATATGTCCGGAATTTTCGCCGCCGAGCGAATGGTTGTTTTTCATCATATTTTCAAAGACATACTTGTCGCCGACCGATGTCTGCTCATATTTTATGCCTTTTGCCTCAAGCGCCTTATAAAGTCCGAGGTTTGACATGACTGTCGTAACGACGGTATTGTTGTTAAGTTCGCCGTGCGCCGCCATATACGTTCCGCAAATGTAGAGGATTCTGTCACCGTCGACAATGTTTCCCTTTTCGTCGACACATAAGCATCTGTCTGCGTCTCCGTCGTACGCAAATCCGACATCAAGCGAATTTTCAACGACAAATTCTTTAAATTTTTCGATATGCGTCGATCCGCAATCAAGGTTTATGTTTAAGCCGTTAGGCTCGTTTCCCATGGTGTAGGTCTTTGCGAGAAGCGCGTCAAACACGCCCTTTGCGACGGTTGTTGCGGAGCCGTTTGCCATATCCAGTCCCACTCTTTTTCCTTCATATGACCTTGTCGCAAGGGAAATAAGATGTCCCATATATCTGTTTCTTCCTATCGCATAATCTACCGTTTTTCCTATCGCATCACGCGTCGCAAGAGGAATCGTATCGGTTTCGGAATCGATGTATTTTTCGATTTCGGCTTCAATCTCCGCCGACAGCTTAAAGCCTTCCGAATTTATAACCTTTATGCCGTTGTCGTAATAAGGATTGTGGCTTGCCGTAATCATTATTCCGCAATCAAAATTTTCGCTTCTCACAACATAAGAAACGCTCGGCGTTGTCGTAACATGCAAAAGATAAACATCCGCACCGCTCGCCGTAAGTCCCGCCGTGAGCGCATATTCAAACATATAGCTTGAACGTCTTGTGTCCTTTCCTATCACTATTTTTGCACGGTGATCGCGTCCGTAATAATATCCCAAAAATCTTCCCACCTTAAACGCGTGGCTTACCGTAAGATCCTTGTTTGCTTCACCTCTGAAGCCGTCCGTTCCGAAATATTTTCCCATCAAATTGCCTCCGGTTGTTTATTTTTTACGGTTGGAATTTACCTGATTCCGCCCGTTTTCCTTTGATTTGTAAAGCTGCTTGTCCGCCTTTGTGTAATACTCGGCAAAAGTCGATTTTTCCGTAGGCACGGCGGCATAAAGTCCGACGCTTATCGTAACCACCGTTCCTTCACCCATCGCATGCGGAATCGCCATCTCTTCGACGTTTTTGCGCACGTCTTCACAAATGGCATTCATAATCGCAGCATTTCCCCCGCACATAAATATCAAGAATTCCTCGCCGCCGATTCTTGACACAACACCCCTGTTTCCGACGGTATAACGCACGCTTTTCGCAACGCTCTTTAAGCACACGTCGCCTCTCGGATGACCGAATGCGTCATTGTATTTTTTGAAGTGGTCAATGTCAAGTATCGCAACGCCCACAAGGCTTCCGTCATGTTTGCATTGTTCAAATTGCTTCTTTGTGGCTTCGTTTAATCCGTGGCGGTTTACAAGCCCGGTTAGGGGATCTTTCTCCGAAATTTGAGTATTTTTTTCGTCCCGGAGTTCCAAATGCACGTGTTCACGCATATATTTCCACTTGTCTCTCGACACAAGGAAACTTAAGGAGTGCATCAAGATTATAAAATCGTAGTCGAGAAACGTAAGCGGATGACCTGCCTTTGACGCTCCCGTCACCACAATCGCAAGCGCCAAAATTTCGCACGCAAAAACCGCGATATAAAACTTCAAATTTCCTACAACAACAAACGAAATGAGCAAAAGCATTACGTAATATGTCAAAATTCCGAGGTCGTTCTCTGCGGTGAGTATTCCGATTCTTGTTCCCGCATACAAAGTAATTCCCACAAAAAGCCATGAAACATAAGGGTAAAAATCGGGGAGCTCGAGCCTTCCCGCAATAAACGCCGCTGCCGCCGAAATCGCATAAAGCACCGCAACTATTGCGAGATCCAAATCAAATCTTATCGTAAGCGAATTCAAAAAAATAAAATTGATAAGGATAAGGTTCAAAATAAGATACGTGCATATCGATATCGACGCAATAAAAACACGATTGACGTTTCTTTTGTTGACGTTATTTTTAAACTTAATCCCAATAAGGCTTATGTCGTCTTTTTTTCCCATAATACATACCTTTCCCCGTTTGACGCGCCGGTTTATGGTTCATAAGCATTCCTGCCGCATAAACCGACTCATGCATTATATCATAAGAAACAAGCCACAGACAAGGCACTTTGAGTGTAAAATTGCCCGACATGCCGAGACATTTTACGTAAATCCGTGTAACTCCCCGAAAGCAAATATTTTCATTCGGCATTTTGGACAAAACTTTCCCATAAATTAAAAAAAAGGAAGCTCTTTTCATTTCAGAAAGAGCCGCCTTTTTTTGATATGTACACTTTTCCCGTAAAAACTATTGATTTGACTTCATTGCCTCAATCGCCGAAATCTTTGTTGCACGGCGCGCGGGAATATATCCCGACACAATGCCCACAAGCATTCCGAATACCGCTGCCGCAAAAGGAAGCCATATCGGAATAACCGAAAACTTCGAGCCTTCCACGTCATAAACATAGCTTGTTTGCATGATCGCCGCAAAAATCGGTTCGCCGTACTTGTTTATCGCATACGAAACCCCGTAGCTTAGGGCAATTCCGATGACGCCGCCGATAAGTCCGATAAGAGCCGCCTCATAAAGGAACAGTCTTCTTATGTCCGTTACTCTGCACCCGAGCACCTTCATAATACCGATTTCCCTTGTGCGCTCATAAATCGACATGACCATCGTGTTTGCTATATTGATCGCCGAAACGAGCATTGCGAGGGCACCGATCGCACCAAGCACAACCTGAATCATATTTGACGTTTCCTGCAAAGGTTCAAGGTATTGCATGTCGCTGTATGTGCCATAACCGAGCTCTTTAATCGCGTCCTGAACCGCCGTCACGTTATCGATATTGTCGACGTTTACGTAAATCGTCGTATAGGTTTCAACTGCCGCAAGAGCCTTTTTCCTGTCCGCTACGGTAAGCGTAGAAGTATATTCCTTCCAGATTTGCTTAAAGTAATCAAGATCCATATAACAATAGTAGTTATAATCCCAGTTGTCGGACTCCGCCATAACCGCGTAATTGTCCGTTTTGGGCGTTATATTGATTTTGTATTCCTTTTTGCGCGGATTCCGCGTGTAATTGTACTCCGGAAACGTTACCGTGATGCTGTCTTTTGTGAGGTCAACCTCTTTTGTTTCATAATTTCTTTTTGAATAATAATAAAAGCCTTTGAGCGACTCACTCGAAAAAACAATTTTGTCGGTATCGCCTTCCGTCGGATAAGTACCGAGAGTAAGCTCGGGGAATCCGAATTCCGTAAATGCGTCACGTCCGATTGCCTTAATTTGCGCATATGTCGAGAATTTTCCGCATTTCAAATTTACGCTTTGCTCGATAATCGGGGCTATTGCCTTTATGTGCTCGATATTTTTAAGCTGTTCCACAAGATTGTCGTCAAGTGTCTGTTTTGAGGAGCCCGTCCAGTTGCCGTCCGAGTCATAGTTGCTTGAATATTGCTGGATCTGGATGATTGTCATGGCACCGTTTTCCATATAGGTTTCTTCAAAGGTTTTGTTTATTCCTATACCTATCGAAACCATCGATACGATTGACACGGTGCCTATCACAACACCTATGACCGTGAGGGCGGTTCGGGCTTTTCTGCGGGACAGATTTCTGATTCCCATCTTGCACAAATCCCATAAATTCATATTCTGTCCTCACTAATCATCAAATTCGTCCGTGCTCTTCTTGTTCTTCTTTTTCTTTTTGACAACAATTAATGTGACAACTGCCGCAATAATTACAACAACCACAGCGATCGCAATCTTGATTGTTGTGGGATTTACCGGTGAATTTGCATCAACAGCCGTTCCGTCCGAATTTATTCCCATGTTGTCGTCGATACCGTAGTCGGGGACCACATAATTATTGTCAATGAGATTGTCGCTTCCGTCCGAGTAGCTTGCGCTTTGACCGTCCGCAACATAAACCGTTTTTTCCGTCTCTCTCGTCACTTCGTCACCGTTTGAATCTTCCATATGGACAATGAGCTTACATGTTACGTTTCCGCTTGCAAGCGGGCGAACCGTACATTCGATGTATTCGGGATTGCCTGCGCTTATGTTACCCACATAATAGGAATTTCCCGTCGCAAGTTCAAAGTCGCCTTCAATCGTCACATAGACATTGTTGAGCATCGACTTACCCATGTTATAAAATTCAAAGGAAAGCGATGTGCTTTGTCCGACAACGGGCGTATCCCAGTCGCCGACACTTATGTTTTCGCATTGCGCACGAAGAAGCTCAGATACCTGAAGCAAAATTTCATCCGTTGCCGTAAGGCTGTTGCCGCCTTCCGCAGTCTTTGAATCCGCATCATATTCGTATTCCATCGAAACGGATATCGGATATGCGTTTGTCGTGAGCGACGAGCCTGCCTTCAGATTGATTGTGAGTTCATGCTCTTCACCGGGCTTAATTTCATCGATAAAGAACGTATTTCCGCCCGCCGTAACCGAGAAATTCGAACTTGTAACCGTTACCTTGATGTTTTTGGCTGTTGTTTCGGAGTTTGTGTTCTTAATCTTAAATGTAAAATCAAACTTACTTGCGGCAACGATTTCCGTCAAATCCGTCGAAAAATCGGTAACCATGAGCTTCGGCTTTGAAACGGATGTGCCGTCGCCGGACGATTTTTGAACGCAATTTAAAATATAAACGCTTGCCGAACCGTTGACGCTTGTTCCGTGCTTGTCTTCGCCGTTAAAAGAAAGCGTAAGCGTATTTGTTCCGCCGGAAATATTTTCGCCGCACTTATATTGAAGCGTTACGCTCTTTGTTTTCCATGCGTCGATGTCTCCGAGCAGTACATAAGGGTCGGAACTTAAGGGTTCAAAGCCGGACGCCGACACATTGTCAAGAAGGATCTTTATGTTCTTTAAATCCGTATCGCCGTAGTTTTGAAGATCGAACGTAACGGTAACGTCTTCACCCGCCTTCGGATTTTCGGGAGTTTGCACAACATTTTTAACTACATAATTCGAATCCTTCGAAAATTCTTCCTTACCTTCGATATTAACGATAACATAATAGCTTGAATCCGTAAAAAGGTTGCCGTTATAGTCTCTGCACGAAACGGTTATCGGAAGCATAAACTTTTCGGACTTTGCTTCGGGATCAACCTTAAATTTGAATTCCGCATGAATGCTTTCGCCCTGAGCGGTCGATTGCATCTTTTGCTTCATTGATGTGCCGGACGAAATAAGACTGGTGTTGCCTGCAAGCGACACATAAATATCGTATGCGTCAAGTTCGCCCGTATTTATCATATCGATGGGAATCGTGAGATATTCGCCCGCCGTTCCGTTAACCTGAGGCTCGCTTGTGAGTGCAAAAAGCGGATCGCTGCATGCGGAAACAACATCAAGTGTCACAACAAAGCCGCCCGTGTTTGCGTAAATCGGTGTCGTGTAATCCTGCTCATAGCCGGACACTTTCGAATTGTAAGCAGTAATCGTATATTGATATTTTCCCACTTTTGCGAGAGTGCTTACCTTGATATCGTAAGTCACTTCCACTTCCATGTTGTATCTCAAGCGGATTATGTTTGTGCCGTCCTCTTCGCACTGCTTCACGCTTATCGAATCGACATATACCATGTCGTCTTCCGACTTTGTGATAAATGTGGGCTTATCGTAGTTGATTGAGCCTTCCTTAAGCAAAAATCTCTGAACTACCGTGTAAGTTTTGCCTGCCTCAACCATCATCGTGTCGGGGCCGTAAGTCAAAACAAGCTGTGAATTTTCCTGAACAACCTTGTCCCTGTCATACTTTGCGTAATCTGCATTGGAACCCGTAACGCCCGCATATACTTTTGATGCCGGAACCGTTCCGAACGCGGTCGATACCGCAATCACTGCCGCGAGCACTGTTCCTGCGGCTTTTTTAAAAAAACTTTTCATTCTCTCGTCTCCTCATTTTGTATTGTTTCAACTATCTTTCCGTCAGAAATCCTTATTACCTTGTCGGCATATGCGGTAAGCGACGGATCGTGGGTTACCATAACTATCGTTTGACAATTTTCTTTTGCCATCTGTTTGATGAGCGTCATAACTTCAACGGTTGTCTTTGTATCGAGGTTACCGGTCGGCTCATCGGCAAAAATGATTTTGGGCTTTGCAACGAATGCTCTCGCAATTCCCACACGCTGCTGCTGTCCGCCCGACATTTCGGAAGGCTTATGCCGCATTCGTTTTTCAAGTCCTACTTTTTTAAGCATCTCTTCCGCTCGTGCGCGCCTTACTTTTTTTCTTGTTCGCTTGAATATCAAAGGGAGCTCGACGTTTTCGATGGCTGTCATTGTGCCTATCAGGTTGTATGACTGAAACACAAACCCGAGACTCGACTGACGAAACTTTGCAAGCTTGCTTTCGTTCATCTTTATGATGTTTTTGCCCCGTAGCCATATTTCTCCGCTCGTTGCCTTTTCTATTCCCGCAAGAAGGTTCAGAATCGTCGATTTACCGGAGCCCGACGTACCTATAAGACAGCAGAACTCACCTTCCGCCACATCAAAAGATACATCGTCAACGGCTTTGATTTTTTCGTCGCCCATCTTGTATATCTTTGTCAGATTTTTAACCTCAATCATCTTTTTTTGAGGTTTTTTGTCTTCACCCAAGTGTTTTTCACATCCTTTCAAAAAGTCTCTTTCGTATTCCACCTTATATAACGGAATATTTTAAATCAGGTTTCACCAAAAAAATAAAAATTTGTATTTTTATAATTTTTTACACACAGACATTTTCGTCGTCAGTTTTTCCCATGCATCAAAAAAGCGAATTCATATGCACTTTTATGTACATACAAATCCGCTTTCTTTCATTATAATAGATCTTCGCCCGTAAAGAGCTGTGAATAAGGCTTTTCTATACGCCTTGCGTCATAAAGTTTTTTCTGTTTTGTAATGACATCATAAAGCTTTTCGGGGTCAATGGGCTTTGCGAGGTGATCGTTCATTCCCGCATCCTTAGACGCCTTTATGTCTTCCGCGTATGTGTTTGCGGAAAGTGCGACTATCGGAACAAGCTTTGCGTCGGCACGTGAAAGATCCCTTATTCTCTTTGAAGCCTCAATTCCGTCAAGCTCCGGCATCATTATATCCATAAGAATCAAGTCATATGTGAAAGGAATCGACTTGTCAAACTTTTTGACGGCTTCAAGGCCGTTCACCGCGGTATCGACAATTATTCCCTTGTCTTCAAGCATGAATTTGGCGATTTCCAGGTTCAATTCGTTATCTTCCACAAGCAACATGTGCGAGCCCACAATGTCTCCCGCCATATTGTCAACACGTTCCTCTTCGACCGCATCAAAGTCCGAATCGATATAGAACGGAAGAGTAAACGTAACCGTTGTGCCGATACCGAGCTCACTTTCGACCGTAATTTTACCACCCATCGCATCGACAAGCTTTTTGACGATCGAAAGCCCGAGACCCGTACCTCTGTACTCGCTTCTTGCGCCCGAGTTTTCTTCGGAAAAAGGCTCAAATGCCTTTTCCTCAAATTCCTTGCTCATTCCGACACCGGAGTCTTCAATCGCAAACGTATACACAACGCGGTGCTTGTCTATCACGTTTTCCGATGCGTCTATCGAAATGCTTCCGTTGTCTTTGTTGAATTTGATCGCATTGCTTATTATATTTGTAAAAATTCTCTTTGTATAAAGCTCACAGCCGATAATCTTGGTTGTCGTGATCTCGGATTTATCCATATAAACCCTGATATCGCGTTCTGCACCCTCGTCAATCGCAAACGCGTACGCGTCGTCAAGCACCTCCGAAATGTCAAACGAATCGTTCGTAAGCTCAAGCTCGTTTCCTTCAAGCTTTGACATATCAAGTATTTCATCTATAAGCGTAAGCAAATGGTTCGTACTTATTTCGATCTTTTTGATGCAATTATCGACTCTTCCCGTATCGTTCGAATTTTTCTTGATGATTTCAACCATTCCCTTTATGGCATTCATGGGGGTCCTGATATCGTGGCTCATCCGCGCGAGGAAATTTGTTTTTGCCGAATTTGCTTCCGTCGCTTCCTTAACCTTTTCATGAAGTGTGACAGCCATATGGCTGATGCTGTTTACAACGTCTCCTATTTCGTCGGTGGCATCGGTTTCGGGAATATAATCAAGATCGCCGTTTGCGAGATCTTTTGCGTCACGGCTCAATTTTTTAATTCTGTTTACGGGGCTGCTGCTTATTATAGCCGCAAGCAAAAGTGACAAAGCAACAAGAACAATTGCCATAAGCACACATACGATGAATGCAGGCTTATATTTTTCCGTAAGGAGCGCCACCTCTTCTTCCGAGTCCGCAACACGCTTTATAACCATCATCGCCATGCTGTTTGCGTATATGGAAAAAAAGACAAGCACAATTCCTTGCATAAATCCTATGCAAATGAGAAGTTTGCTTTTTATTGAAGCTTTATACAAATACCAATCAATTATGCGTTTCATGTTGCCCCCGCTTATAAAAATCCTTACAATTGCACTCTATTTTATCAATTTACTTTTCCCGTATCAATAAAATAGCTATAAAAACGACTAAATTTAAGTGGATTTTTTGATAAACGGAAAGTATAATGATGATACAAGGGTCAAAAGGTTCAAACAAGAAACAAAAAGCAAAAAACGGAGGTATAAAATGAAGCTCACAAAATCTTCTTTCGGCGCAACCGCGTCCGGACAAAAAGCAACTCTTTATACAATTACAACCTCATCCGGTTCGAGCGTTTCCTTTTCCGATTACGGCGCAACCGTTGTTTCAATCAAAATGCCCGACAAGTCGGGAAAAATCGCGGATATCGCACTCGGCTACGATAATGTAAAAGGCTACGACGAAAACGGAACATATTACGGTGCATTTATCGGAAGAAACGGAAACCGTATCGCAAATGCGACGTTCACATTAAACGGCAAGAAATACGAACTCGAAAAAAACGACGGAATAAACAATCTTCACAGCGGATTTAAGGGATACAACAATTTCTTTTACGAAACCGAAGTTTTTGAAGAAGAAGACGGCATCACAATAGAATTTTCGAGACTGAGTCCCGATACGGAGCAGGGTTTTCCCGGAAATCTCGATGTAAGTGTTGCCTATACACTCACCGAAGACAACGAACTCGTGATAGAATACCATGCCGTTTCCGATGCGGACACCGTCGTGAATTTAACAAATCACACGTTCTTCAATCTTGACGGCGAAAATTCGGGAAGCATCACGGACACATATCTCACGATTGACGCAGACTCGTTTACGCCCACCGACGATCACCTTATTCCGACGGGCGAAATAAGACCGGTTTCCGGCACTCCGATGGATTTTAAAGTATCCACACGAATAGGTGACAGAATCGAAGACGATTATCTTCCGTTAAAACAGGCGGGCGGATACGATCACAACTATTGCTTAAACAATTCGGGAACGGATTGCGAATTTGTTGCCGAAGCCGTAAGCCACAAATCCGGAAGAAAGCTTGAAGTTTTCACCGACCTCCCCGGAATGCAATTTTATGCGGGCAACTTTATCGACGGAAAGGTAAAAGGTAAAGGCGGATACGTTTACAAAAAACGTGAAGGCTTCTGTCTCGAAACGCAAAATTATCCGGACGCTTGCAACGAAAAACCTTACTTTAAATCATCGGTTCTTAAAAAAGGTGAAGAATACGATTCGACAACGATTTATAAGTTCTCGGTCGAGAAATAGCAGTATCCGAAATAAGTAAGAAAATAGCCGAATTTTAAAGCCGAAACTTTTTTTTCAAGTTAATTCACACATATTTGCGATATTGCAAAAAAAATAAAGACACGAAAGAAATTAATCCTCGTGTCTTTTTTATTGTTTTATTATCTTACTTCGTACCGTAAATTCTGTCTCCGGCATCACCGAGACCGGGAACGATATAGCCGTTTTCGTTTAAATGCTTGTCAAGCGCACCGATATAAATATTTACATCGGGATGAGCTGCCTGTAATCTCTCAACTCCTTCGGGAGCAGCAATAAGGCAAAGGAAACGAATCTTCTTGATTCCGCGCTTTTTCAAAAGTGTGATTGCGGCATCGGCAGAACCGCCGGTTGCAAGCATGGGATCCACAACAAACACATCACGCTCGGCGATATCTTGCGGGAGCTTGCAAAAATATTCATGAGGCTCCAATGTCTCTTCGTCTCTGTAAAGACCGATATGACCAACCTTTGCATTGGGAGTAAGCTGTAAAACGCCTTCAGCCATTTGCATTCCCGCTCTTAAAATAGGCACAACGCAAAGCTTCTTACCCGCTATTTCCTTAACCGTCGTCTTTGTGATGGGAGTTTCGATTTCCTTATCGGCAAGAGGAAGATTACGGCTTGCTTCATAATAAATAAGCATTGCGACCTCAGTAACAAGAGAACGGAATTCCTTTGTGGACGTATCCTTAGATCTCATGATTCCGATCTTATGCTGAATAAGCGGATGATCCATAATGTAAGTTGTTGACATAAATTGCCTCCTAAAAATATAAACTTTTTATAACCCAAGTTCGGACGCATTATAGCACTTTTGATTTTATGTTGCAAGGGTAAAAGGAAATTACGGTTTCGAGGTGCCGAAGTACCGATCGCGTGCCTTCCGTAAAGCGCGATACTTGCGTCATAATTCACTTTTTGTGAACTACTCCGACTTATAGAAGTCGGAGCTTCCTGTTTCAACCACTACTGCGTTGACTACGATATACGTAATCATACGTCTTACACAATGTCCACAGGCGTATAAGTTAGG
>CAZZFV010000029.1:3606-26685 GCA_964653855.1 uncultured Lachnospiraceae bacterium | reverse complement strand
TTGTTAAGATACCACCGATTTAAAACTTTGTCAACAACTTTTTTTAAGTTTTTTTAAAAAGTTTTTTAAGCCTTACTTATAAAGCTTTTCTCGGTTGCGGGCGCTATTTTAATCCCAAATAAATCTTTTGTCAATACCCAATTTTAAAGTTTTTAAAATTTTTTTAATTATTTGAACTGTATGTACAATAAATAAAAGAGCCAACGTAAAGATTAATCTACGTTGGCTTTAGTGTTCCGGAGAAAGAGGGATTTGAACCCTCGCGCCGGTTGCCCGACCTACACCCTTAGCAGGGGCGCCTCTTCGGCCTCTTGAGTATTTCTCCAAAAGTACGAAAACGCTACCAAAGGTATTATGTTTTTCGTGCGCTCAAATCGCGCAATGGTTAGTTTACCAAATAAAGCGGGAGTTGTCAATCTATAAATTGTTTTATTTACGAATTCCGCACTAAACACATCACAAATTACGGAATACACATATCACAAATTATGAATTATACACATCCAAAACCTATTCATATAAGTCGTTTCCCTTATCGTCGATAACAACAACCGCGGGAAAATCTTCCACCTTTAACCGCATTACGGCTTCCGTCCCGAGATCGGGATAAGCGATGACTTCGGCTTCCTTTATACATTTTGAAAGAAGAGCACCCGCACCGCCGACAGCCGCAAAATATACCGCGTGGTTTTTCTTAATAGCGTCCTTTACGGCGTCAGACCTTTTTCCTTTTCCTATCATTCCGGTAAGTCCAAGACTTAAAAGTTCCGGCGTATACTTATCCATTCTCGTGGATGTGGTGGGTCCCGCCGATCCTATAACCCGGCCCTCTCTTGCGGGTGAAGGTCCCATATAATAAATCGTCCCGTCTTTTATATCAAACGGAAGAGGTTCATTTTTTGAAAGTGCTTCCGCCATTCGTTTGTGCGCCGCATCACGTGCGGAATATATTGTGCCCGTAAGATACACATAATCTCCGGCGGTAAGACTTGACGCCGTTTCTTTTGTAATCGGAAGAGTGATATTTTTAATAACCATTATATTATCCTCGCAACATGCCTGTTTACATGGCAGCACATATTTATCGCAACCGGAAGTCCCGCAATATGCGTCGGATAAACCTCAATATTTATTCCGAGCGCGGTTGTTTTTCCTTTTAAACCGCCGGGGCCGATATTTAAGGCATTTATTTCGTCAAGAAGCTCCGTTTCAAGCTTTTCTATATGAGGATAAGGAGAGTGTGTTCCGAGAGTGCGTGTAAGCGCCTTTTTTGCGAGCAATGCGCATTTTTCGAAAGTTCCGCCTATTCCCACACCCACAACTACAGGCGGACAGGAGTTCGGTCCCGCAAGGCGAACAGTGTCAAGTACCGCATTTCTTACGCCCTCCATGCCGTCTGCGGGCTTAAGCATACACACGCGTGACATATTTTCGCTTCCGAAGCCTTTTGGTGCAAGCGTGATTTTTATGTTTTCACCCGGCACAATTTCCGTATGAATTACGGCAGGTGTATTGTCACGGGTGTTTTCACGGATTAAGGGGTCTTTCACAACGGATTTTCTTAAAAAACCTTCCGTATATCCCTGCCTTACGCCTTCGTTTACGGCATCCGTGAGATTTTGCCCCACAATATGAACATCCTGACCGACTTCCAAAAAAACAACCGCCATTCCCGTATCCTGACAGATGGGAATGTTTTCAGATTTGGCGATTTCCATGTTTTTAATTAGGTCACCCAGAATTTTTTTTGGTAATTCGGCTCTTTCCTCTTTTTCCGCAAATAAAATTCTTGAGCTGACATCATCTGCCAACTCAAGATTTGCACTTATACACATTTCTTTTATATTTGAAATTATTTGATCCGTATGAATTTCACGCATATATTCTCCAAGCGATTCACTTATTCTTCATGTGTTTCTTCGGGTTCGTCTTCTTCCGGCATAACCGTCGAAATGCTCGAAACATAAGTATTTTCGTTCTTAAAGCTTATGAGCTTTACGCCCGACGTATTGCGTCCGTATACCGAAATGTCGCTTATGCGAATTCTGATCATGACACCGTCGTTTGTGATAATAAGAAGCTCTTCGTCAAGCGAAACTGCCTTTATGCCGACAACATTTCCTGTTTTTTCGACAACCTTGTAACACTTGACACCCTTACCGCCGCGGTGGTGGCGTTCAAATTCCGTGACGGGAGTAAGCTTTCCGTATCCTTTTTCGGATGCGATAAGAAGATATTCTCCGTCCGAATCAAGGTTCATCGACAATATTTCGTCGTCATCCGCAAGATTCATTGCGGTAACACCCATAGAAGATCTGCCGCTTACACGTATTTCTTCCTCGCTGAAGCGTGTGCACATGCCGTTCTTTGACACAAGAATAACGTCGTTTGTGCCATACGAAAGCTTAACGTCGACAATGTCATCATCTTCGCGGAGGCTCACGGCACGAATGCCTTTCTTAAGAATATTACTGTATTCCGAAAGACATGTACGCTTGATTACGCCCTTCTTTGTGACGATTATAATGTGATTTTCGTCGTCTATCGTCGAAATCGGGAGCATTGCAACGATTTTTTCTTCCGGCATGAGCTGCATCAGGTTAACCATGGCGGTTCCCCTTGATGTACGGCCGGATTCGGGTATTTCGTATGCCTTTTTCTTATAAACACGTCCTTTGTTTGTAAAGAACAAAATCGTCTGATGCGTGGTGCACGTAAACATCGTTTCGACAAAGTCGTTATCGATTGTTTGCATTCCCTTGATTCCCTTGCCGCCTCTGTTCTGACTCTGGAAATTTTCGGGTCCCATACGCTTTATGTATCCCAAATTGCTCTTTGTGATGACTTCGTTTTCGTTAGGAATAAGGTCTTCGTCAACAAACTCATCGACATTCATTTCTATCTTTGTGCGTCTGTCGTCGCCGAACTTATCCTTGATTTCATTGATTTCCGTCTTTATTACATTCAAGAGAAGCTTTTCGTCACCGAGAATTGCCTTAAATTCATCGATTTTCTTTAAGAGATCCGCATATTCCGCCTCAAGCTTTTCGCGTTCGAGTCCCGTGAGAGCACGAAGACGCATGTCAACGATTGCCTGCGCCTGAACTTCCGTAAGCGAAAATCTTGTTTGCAATTCTTCTTTTGCGATAGCAACGCTCTTTGAGCCTCTGATTATACGTATCACTTCTTCGATATTGTCGAGAGCGATAAGTAAGCCTTTAACGATATGAGCGCGTTCTTCCGCTTTTTGCAAATCAAACTGCGTACGGCGTGTGACAACATCTTCCTGGTGCTTTAGGTAAACATTCAAAAGCTCGAGAAGATTTAACACCTTCGGCTCATTGTTCACAAGCGCAA
Organism: uncultured Lachnospiraceae bacterium; assembly: GCA_964653855.1. Classification (GTDB taxonomy): domain Bacteria; phylum Bacillota; class Clostridia; order Lachnospirales; family Lachnospiraceae; genus RGIG3528. The sequence continues at coordinate 23,328 of CAZZFV010000029.1, read as the reverse complement.
GCATAATTACGCCGAACGTATCCTGAAGCTGTGTATGCTTAAAAAGCTGATTCAAAACGATATTCGGATTTACGTCACGGCGAAGCTCAACGCAAATTCTCATGCCTTCACGGCTTGATTCGTCGCGTATTTCGGTAATTCCGTCTATCTTTTTTTCTTTCGAGAGCTGACCTATGTTTTCGACAAGCCTTGCCTTGTTTACAAGATAAGGGATTTCCGTAACAACGATTCTGTTTTTGCCGTTTGCCATGGGCTCGATGTTTGTAACGGCTCTCACTCTTATTTTGCCTCGGCCGGTTCTGTAAGCGTCGGAAATTCCCTTTGTGCCGAGAATGCATGCGCCCGTAGGAAAATCGGGTCCCTTTATTATTTCCATAATGTCATCGATTGTTGTCGTGACATTGTTTACCTTATCGTCGATAAGCTTGATTACGGCGTCAATCGATTCCCTCATGTTGTGAGGCGGGATGTTTGTTGCCATACCGACCGCAATACCTGTTGCACCGTTTACAAGAAGATTCGGATATCTTGCGGGAAGAACGAGCGGCTCGGATTCCGTTTCATCAAAGTTCGGAACAAAATCAACCGTTTTCTTTTCCATGTCGGAAAGCATTTGAACGGAAATTTTTGAAAGTCTTGCTTCCGTATAACGCATTGCGGCCGGATCGTCGCCGTCAACGGAACCGAAATTTCCGTGACCGTCAATCAAAGGATAGCGCGTTGACCAGCTTTGAGCCAGATAAACGAGTGCTCCGTAAATCGACGAATCTCCGTGAGGATGGTATTTACCCATTGTATCACCGACAATACGCGCGCATTTTCTGTGCGGCTTGTCGGGATCGTTTCCGAGTTCGTTCATGGCATGAAGTATTCTTCGCTGTACGGGCTTAAGTCCGTCTCTGGCATCCGGAAGCGCACGTGCGACTATAACGGACATCGCATAGTTGACATATGACGTTTCCATCGTCTTTTTTAAGTCGACTTCCTTCACCTGATCAAATTTTAATTCATCGTTATTGTTATCCATATTTTCCTCGTTTTATGCGTTATAATCAAGGTTTTCGACATATTTTGCGTTTTCTTCGATAAACTTACGTCTCGGCTCAACGTCATCGCCCATAAGTGTGGTGAATGTGACATCAAGCTCTCCGCTTGTTTCTTCGTTTACGTTTACCTTAAGCAAAATTCTGCGTTCAGGATCCATTGTGGTTTCCCAAAGCTGAGTTGCGTCCATTTCACCGAGACCTTTGTAACGCTGGATTCTGTTGTTTGCGTCACGTCCGATTTCGATCAAAATTTTATTTAATTCCTCGTCGGAATATGCATACCACGCCTTTTTGTTTTTCTCGATCTTGTAGAGAGGCGGCTGCGCAAGATAAACATAGCCCTGCTTTATGAGTTCCGGCATAAATCTGTAAAGGAACGTAAGCATGAGAGTATCGATATGGGCACCGTCGACATCGGCATCCGTCATTATTATTATCTTGTGATAACGAAGCTTCGAAATATCAAAATCGTCGCCGATTCCCGTGCCAAACGCCGTTATCATCGTGCGGATTTCGGCATTTTCGAGTATTCTGTCGAGTCTTGCCTTTTCAACGTTCAAAATTTTACCGCGGAGAGGAAGTATCGCCTGCGTTGCACGGGACCTTGCGTCCTTTGCCGAGCCGCCGGCGGAGTTTCCCTCGACTATGTATATTTCGCAATGTTCGGGATTTTTGTCGGAGCAATCGGCAAGTTTTCCCGGAAGTCCGCCCGCATCAAGCACGGATTTTCTTGCGGTTTCCTTTGCACGGCGTGCGGCTTCACGAGCTTTTTGCGCAAGAGATGCCTTTTCGCAAATTATTTTTGCGACATCGGGATTCTGCTCAAAATAAATTTCGAGAGCTTCCTTCACAACGCCTTCAACGGCCGCCCTCGCAACCGAATTTCCGAGCTTTTGCTTTGTCTGACCTTCAAATTGAGGCTCTTCGATTTTTATGCTGATAATTGCGGTGAGACCTTCTCTTATGTCTTCGCCGATCAGCTTATCTTCTTCTTTTTTGATATATTTCATCTTGAAAGCATAATCGTTGCATACACTTACAAGAGCATTTTTAAATCCGGTAAAGTGTGTTCCGCCTTCGGGTGTGGTTATGTTGTTTACAAAGCTGTAGCAGCCTTCCGTATATCCGTTGTTGTGCTGCATGGCAACTTCGACATAAACATCCTTTTTTGTGCCTTCGCAATAAATTACGTTGGGATAGAGAACGGTTTTTCCGGTATTGAGATAGGAAACATATTCCTTGATACCGCCTTCATAGTGGTAAACTTCGGATTTGTTTTCTTCCCTTTCGTCCGTAAACGTAATTTTTATGCCCTTTGTGAGGAATGCCATTTCACGAAGACGCTGCTTTAATGTATCAAAATCAAATACGGTATCTTCAAAAATTTCCTTGTCGGGCAAAAATGTAACGGTTGTGCCGGTTCTGTTTGAATCACCGACCTCCTTAACGCGCTCAACAGCCTTTCCGCGCTCGTAACGCTGAAAATATCTTTTTCCGTCAAGGTCGACATAAACTTCGAGCCATTCGGAAAGAGCGTTAACAACGGATGCGCCTACACCGTGAAGTCCGCCCGAAACCTTATATCCTCCGCCGCCGAATTTTCCGCCCGCATGAAGTATGGTAAATACAACTTCAAGAGAAGATATTCCCTTTTTTGAATTTATCGCAACGGGAATTCCTCGTCCGTTATCGACTACCGTTACGGAATTGTCCGGATGAATCGTAACAAAAATCTCCGTGCAATATCCCGCCAACGCCTCATCGATTGCATTGTCCACAATTTCATATACAAGATGGTGAAGTCCGCGAAGCGACGTACTTCCGATATACATTCCGGGTCTTCTTCTTACTGCTTCAAGTCCTTCAAGTATTTGAATTTGATCGGCTCCATATTCGGTGCTCATAATTTCCTCCGTTATATTTTTTCTATTTCGCCGTTTTTAACTTTGAAAAGTGTATTTTGATTTATTCTGTATCCCACAAATTCTTCAAGGCCGGTACAGGTAATTATCGTTTGTATCCCTTCGATAAAATTTAGGAGCGACTGCTGCCTCGTTCTGTCAAGCTCCGACAACACGTCATCAAGCAAAAGTATCGGATTTTCTCCTATTTTTCTTTTAACAAGCTCTATTTCGGAAAGCTTTAAAGATAACGCAACCGTACGCTGCTGACCTTGGGAACCGTAAACTCGCACGTTTTTGTCTTTTATATAAAATTCTATATCGTCCCTGTGAGGTCCGACGGATGTTGTTTTATTGTATAAATCCTTACCGAGATTTTTTTTGAGAGTTTCCGAAAAACCGTCATAGCTTACGTTAGGAACATATTTTATTACCAAATTTTCCTTACCGCCCGAAATTTGCTCATGTATTCCCAAAATTATTTCGTTTAACTCATTAATAAAATTTTCGCGTTCTTTTATGATAAACGAACCCGCTTCAATCAATTGCCTGTCCCACACGAAAAGTGTGTCTTCCGCATTCGCATCGCCGTTCATTTTTTTTAAAAGCTCGTTTCTCTCATCAAGAATCTTGTTATATTTTGCGAGATACTTAAAATAAAGCCTGTTTATTTGGCAAAGCTCCGCATCCATAAACTTGCGTCGTTCCGCCGGTCCGTTTTTTATCATGTTCAAATCTTCCGGCGAAAACAAAACAATATTTGCGATACCGTACAAATCTGCGGCTCTTTTTATGGGAGTGCCGTTTATAAAAATGTTTTTCTTGGCATTTTTATTTAGGATAATCTCAAATTTGTAATTAAATGTGTCTTTCTTTAAGTACATCTTGAGATTTGCGGCATCAGAGCCTATTTTTATCATGTCACGGTCTTTACTTCCCTTATGCGATCTTGTCGTGGAACATAAATATATTCCTTCGATTATGTTTGTTTTTCCCTGGGCATTGTCACCGTAAATGATATTTACGTTATCCGAAAAATCGATCGATAAATTTTCGTAATTTCTGAAGTTTTTAAGTTCCAGCTTTTCTACGATCATTTTTGTATTTTTATTTCCTTGCCGTTGTAACTTACGATATCACCGTCATAGAGCTTTTTGCCGCGCTGTAATTCAACGCTCCCGTTAACACTCACTTTTCCGTCCAAAATTTCATATTTTGCGTCAACCCCGCTGTCAACAAGTCCCGCAGCCTTAAGCGCCTGTCCAAGCTTTATATACTCGTCTCTTAAAGTAATAACTTCCATTTCTTTACCTCATCGAATTGAAATTAATAGGTAAAACAAGATATATATACGTGTCGTCGTTGTTTTTTATGAAACAAGGCGCCTTTGAATTTGTCATGTATATATATAATTCTTCGTCGTCGATAACTCTTAAGACATCAAGCAAAAACTTCGGATTAAAGCCTATCGCAATATCTTTTCCCTCTTTGTTGATTTCGATGTCCTCATTCATTGAACCGATTTGTGAATTTACCTTAAGGTTCATGTTGAAATCCTTTATATCAAGGATTATAGGCTTTTTGTCGGTTTCACGGATGAGTAATGTGGATCTGTCGATACTGTCCGTGAATTCCCTGCGGTTAACCTTTAATTTTGTTTCGTATTCTCCGGAAATCATTTGATTTATTTTGTAATATTCGCCTTCGATGAGACGGGAGAGCACAATCGTGTTCTTAAACTCAAACAAAACATAGTTTGTCGTAAAATAAATCGAAACGTTGTCGTTTACTTCTCCCGAAAGAATTTTTACTATTTCGTTCAATGTTTTTCCGGGAATTATTGCCTTTGTATATTTATATTTTTCTTTCAAATGAATTTTGCGAAGTGCAACTCTGTGACCGTCAAGCGCAACAACCCTGAATTCGTCGCCGTTTACTTCGAACAATTCACCGGTCATGAGCTTCTGGCTCTCGTTATCCGAAATACAAAATACCGTCTGCCTTATTATTTCCTTTAACGAAAATTGCGACATGACAATCGCATCCTTTTTTTCGACATAAGGAATTGCGGGAAATTCTTCGTCACTCTTTGTGCTTATCGTGAACTCAAGCTTTTCGCACGTGATTGTTGTCATGTAATAATTGGTTGTTTCGATTGTTATGTCACTGTCGGGAAGCTTACGCACGATTTCAGCAAAGATCTTTGCATTTATCGCAACGCTTCCTTCGTCTACCACGGTACCGTTAACAATCGTCTCTATCGCAATTTCCATATCGTTTGTGATAAATTTGATATTTTGAGCATTTGCTCTTATTACAATACAGTCAAGTATTGGCATTGTTGTTTTTCCGGGAACAGCACGAAGTGAAATGTTTACTCCGTTCATAATATCCGATTTGTTGCAGATGATTTTCATTGCCGGTTCTCCTTATTCTTTTAATTTATTATTTTAGTAATAGTAATAGACGATGTGAAAATGTTGAAATCTCTTTTTAAAGCCCAAAACTCAAAGGTTTTTATGTGTTAATATCCGTATTCATAAAAAGTTTATGAATGTAAACAAATCAAATCTTGTGATTTAATTTCAATTTTTTTGATTTTTGTTTCAATTTGAATTTTGGAAAAACGGTTTAAATCAACGTTTTGTTAACATAGGTTATTAACAAAATGTGGATAACTTGGTATGAGTTTCTTCCTATTATAATAGTGTTTTATTTGCACCTTATAAAAGTTATTTACCACCATATGTTGATATCGGTGTTAACAGATTCCACTAAGAGGCTTTATATGGGAAAATGTTGACCGATGTTTATAATGTGGATAACTTTATTTATAACTATCTGTAAGAATTTATCTTCTTAATTATGATATTGATATCCTCGCTTAAACCGGGATCGGTCTTCAAATTCTTTTCGACATAGTTGATGCTGTTTATTATCGTTGCGTGATCTCTTCCGCCGAAAGCGACGCCGATGTCTTTTTGTGTCATGTTGAGCTCGGTTCGGCAAATGTAAACCGCAATGTGTCTTGCGTAAGAAATCTTTGCGGATTTGTTTTTTGAAATGATATTTTGCGAAGTAAGCTCAAAGTGATCCGCCACAACGTCAACGATTGTCTGAACCGTAAGCGGACGTTTGCCGGGTGTGGTGTCGTCGATGTAATCATGAATTGCTTCGACGGCAAGTTCCATCGTGATTTCCTTCTTTTTGAGACGTGAAAGAGCAATCACCTTGTCAAGCGAAGCCGCAAGTATACGAACGTTTGCCGTAACTTTTTCGGCGATGAATTGCAAAATCGAATCGTCGATGTTTATTGCGTTGTCTTCGGTTCTCTTTATGAGAATGGAAAGTCTTGTTTCGTAATCCGGAGCACCGATGTCGACCGTCATTCCTTGCGCAAAACGGGATGTCAGTCTTTCGGCAAGGTTTGTCATTTCCTTCGGAGGTCTGTCGGAAGAAATTATGATCGCCTTGTTTGCGTTTATGAGAGCATTGAAGGTGTGGAAAAATTCTTCCTGTGTGGATGCACGGCTGATGATAAATTGAATATCGTCGATCAAAAGGACATCAGCATTTCTGTATTTGTTTCTGAATTCGTCGTTAGTTTTGTTTTTTATCGAATGAACGAGGTCGTTTGTGAAAGTTTCGGAAGTTACATAAACAACCTGCTTGTTTTTGTCGGTTTCGAGGATATGATGTGCAATCGCCTGCATAAGGTGTGTTTTTCCGAGACCGACTCCTCCGTAAATAAAAAGAGGATTGTAAATATTTCCGGGATCTTCGGAAACGGCAACCGCGGCCGCATGTGCGAGAGAGTTGTTTGAACCGATTACGAATGTGTCGAATGTATATTTGGGATTGAGTGTTCCGTAAAGGTTATTTAATTTATTGTTTAAAGGAGTGGCCTTAAGATCGTTTAAGCGGCTTTTAAGCTCAAACTCGATATTGTAATCGATACCGGTAAACTCGGCGATTGCGGTACGGAGGTAAGGCTCATATTTATTTTTTATAAAATCGAGACTTGTGGGACCGATTCTTGAATCGTCGATCATGATGACAACGGTATCGTCGGAAATATCATAAACGGACAAAGGAAGAAGCCATGTGCGGAAAGCGACATCCGTAATAGAATATTCTTCTTTCATAAATGACAAAATATCGTTCCATTTTTGTATAATGACGTTTTCCATTGCTTCACCCTAAAAGATAAAAATTTGGCTTGTGAGTTTTAAAATGCCCAAAATCGGGCTTTAAAACGTGCACAGCATACAAAAATGATTATAACAGAAAAATGGGTAATTTTCAATTATACAAGGAAAAAATGTAAGGGAAGGTACACAAAACGTAAATGTATAAAAGTCTGCTGCTTCGTACCTTCCGTACTTTTAAAAACACTTTTATAAAAAAAAATACCTTGACTAACAGATTTATTTTTATTATAATGGCTTTCGCGTAATTATTTGCCGTTTTTTTGCGGCACAGGTTTTAAATGTATCTGACATGAAGATATAGATTATCAAACAAGGAGGTGTTCGGAGATGGCAAAAATGACATTTCAGCCCAAGAAGAGACAGAGAGCCGTTGTTCACGGTTTCCGTGCAAGAATGAGTACTGCCGGCGGAAGAAAGGTTTTATCTTTAAGAAGAGCAAAGGGCAGACACAATATAGCAGTTTAACGGTAGAATGTCGGGTCGCATTAAATGTGACCCTTTCTTCTATGTAAACATGTAAGGCTCTATCAGAAGTCACCAAAATGTATAAAAGCCGATTTGAGATTTATGCCGATTTGAGAAGTATACCGATTTAAGGTAAATACCGGTTTAAGGTAAAACATATCGACTTTTATGCATGACACGGGTTCTTTTTTAAGAACGTATGAGATTTTCGTTAAAATTAACGGGTAAAAAAATTGGCGGAGTCAATTAAGAAAAATTCGGATTTTCAGCTTGTTTACAAAAACGGAAAGAGTTTTGCGAACAAGTATCTTGTGATGTATGTTTTGAGAAATGAATATGGGTATAACCGACTTGGCATCTCCGCCGGCAAAAAGGTCGGTAACAGTGTAGTAAGGCACAGAATCGCCAGACTGTTAAGAGAAAGCTTTCGTTTAAATGATGAGAAGTTCCATAGCGGTTGGGACATTGTAGTGGTGGCGCGTGTGAGCGCCAAGGGGAAAAGCTTTGGTGAAATAGAAAGTGCGTTTTTGCATTTGGCAAGGATGCATAAAATAATAAATGATGAAAAAGATATTTATTAAATTGATTTTTATATATCGTAAGTATATCTCTCCATTAAAGGGAAGGCCGACATGTATTTACACACCTTCCTGTTCTCAATATGCAATCGAAGCGTACGAAAAGTATGGCGTGGTAAAGGGCTCTTATCTTACCGCCAAAAGGATTCTTAGGTGTAATCCTTTTCACAAAGGCGGATATGACCCTGTACCTTGACGTACTTTTTTTTGTTTGAAGTGAGTAAGTAGGACGGAAATACGGAGGTAAAATTTATGATTATTCTTACACAGGTTTCGGGTATTCTTAAACCGTTTGCATGGATATTCGGACTTATATTCAACTGGCTTTATGAATTGTTGTCCTTAATCGGAATCGAAAATATAGCCGTTACGCTTGTTGTGTTTACGGTTATCGTTAAGATGCTTATGCTTCCGCTTACGGTGAAGCAGCAAAGATTTTCGAAGCTTTCCGCAAAAATGCAGCCGGAGCTCACAAAAATCACCGAAAAGTATAAGGGAAGAAAGGACGAGCAGTCGCAGCGTCTTCAGGCACAGGAGCAGCAGGCCGTTTACGAGAAATACGGCACAAGCCCGACTTCCGGATGCCTTCCTCTTCTTATCACTCTTCCGATAATGTTTGCGCTTTATAAAATTATTTATGCGATTCCCGCATACGTATCCGACATCAATGCGCTTTACACAACGATCGCAAATGCGATTTTGAGCCAGGACGGATACTTTGATTTCTTGCAATCTCAGGCAACTGCGCTTACGGTTGCGACAAGCAAGTGGGATGAAATAGGATCGGGAATAATCAATCAAACGCATACGATAGATATTCTCACAAAATTCGGTACGGAAAACTGGGCAAGTCTTCTTGAGACATTCCCGGCTCTTGACAATGCGGAGATCAACGGAACAATCGAAAAGATAGAATCGATATTCTCGCTTTTCGGATTGAACATCCTTAATTCCCCTTCGTATTATGCAAAGATCAACGGCTTTTTCAACATTGCGCTTTTGGTGCCTGTGCTTGCCGTTGTGACACAGCTCGGAACTTCTGTTCTTTCGAAGATACAGAATAAGTCGATGACCAAGAAGAATGACGACAATCCGATGGCTCAAAGCATGAACACAATGCTTTATGTAATGCCTTTTATGTCGGGTGTTTTCTGTTACGGATTCTCGCTTGTTATCGGTATTTACTGGATAATCAACACGGTTGTGTCGTTGCTCCAGCAGGTATTTATTAATATTTACCTTGATCATTCGGATATGGACGCGTATATAGAAAAGAATTCCGCAAAGCTTGCGAAGAAAAGAGAAAAGCTCGGCGTTCTTCAAAATTCGACGGCAATGGCGGAAATTGCAAAGCGTCAGACAAAGTCAATCGATTATACGGCTCCGAAAACGGCATCTTATTACGCAAATCTCGGATCTTCCGCAACAAAAGCGCAAAAGAAAAATTCGGGTGATGTGAAAAAGTCCGATTCCGACAACGATGCGGATGAAAACGTAAATACCGAAATTAAGGCACCCAAAACAAAGTCGATTTCCGAATATGCGAATATTTTAAAGAGAAATTAAGACGAACATCATCTTAAAAAGAAATTAATTCGAACATCAAATTTTTTGGAGGATAGATAAATGAGAAACTGGATTGAAACGACGGGCAAAACCGTTGACGATGCCATCGGTGAAGCGATTGTCGCTCTCGGTACGTCACTCGAAAACATTGATTATGTTGTTCTTGAAGAGCCTGTGCAGGGATTTTTGGGAATAAACAAAAAGCCTGCAAAGATTAAGGCTGCGGTAAAGCAGACAAAATTTGACAAGGCGGTTGAATTTTTGGATGATGTTTTGACGGTTATGGAAATTCCGCACGAGGTTAAGGGCTCCTATGACGAAGAAGAGCAGACGATGAGCTTTGAGATTCTCGGAGACAATATGGGAGTTTTGATCGGAAAAAGAGGTCAGACGCTCGATTCGCTTCAATATCTCGTAAGCCTTGTGGTAAACAAGGAATCGGAAGATTACATCAAAATTAAGCTCGATACCGAAAATTACCGTGAGAGACGTAAGGAAACGCTTGAAAATCTTGCGAAGAACATTGCAAGCAAGGTTAAGAAGACGGGAAAGCAGGTTGCACTTGAGCCTATGAATCCTTATGAAAGAAGAATAATTCATTCGACACTTCAAAACGATAAGTATGTTGAAACTTATTCTGAGGGTGAGGAGCCGTATCGTAAGGTTATAATTGCATTAAAGAAAGGTGTGAGACCTTACAGCAAATATAACAACAACAGATCGGGATACGGAAACAGAAGAGGCGGATATCAGGGATACGGTAAGAGCAGATTCGACAAAAAGAAGACAACAGAGCGCGAACCTTACCGTTACGGACATATTGAAGAAGGCGAAGTATATGAGGGAGTTACGGTTACCATCGATCCGAGCGAACAGATTTGATTGTAAGCTTTGACCGGTTTGGAATTTCAAGATACTCTTTATAACTTGGACTAAAATTGAGGAGTGTCTTTTGACACTCCTTATTTTGTATAAAAAGGAACAAAATGATACAAAAAGACACGATATGCGCAATTGCGACAGGCGCCACAAATGCCGGGATAAGCATAATAAGAATAAGCGGAAGCGAGTCCGTGAATATTGCGGACAGGATTTTTGTTCCCAAAAATAAAACGAAATCCGTGAAAACGCAAAAAACGCATACGCTTGTGTATGGGGATATTTGTGAAAACGGAAAAGTTTATGACAGTGTCCTCGTTTCCGTGATGCGTGCGCCTCACAGCTATACGGGTGAAGATACGGTTGAGATAAATTGCCACGGCGGATATTTTGTCACAAAAAACATTCTTGAGCTTGTAATAAAACACGGAGCAAGGCTTGCCGAGCCCGGCGAATACAGTAAACGTGCATATTTAAACGGAAAAATGGATTTGTCGCAGGCGGAAGCGGTTATTGACATTATCAATGCGACAAATGAGCAGTCGGTTAAAAATTCCGCGATGCAATTAAAAGGAGCTTTGAGCGACAAAATAAAAGATTTAAGAAGCATGATTCTCACGGATACCGCACAGATAGAGGCAGCGCTTGACGATCCGGAGCACATTGACATAACGGGATTTTCGGATGTTCTTTCGGAACACATAGACACGGAAAAAGAGCAAATTGAGAAACTGATTTCCTCGTTTGAAAACGGAAAATTTATTCAAAACGGAATAAAGACCGTGATCCTTGGAAAACCGAACGTCGGAAAATCAACGCTTCTGAACACTCTTACGGGAACGAATCGGGCAATTGTGACTGATATTCCGGGAACAACGAGAGATACGCTTGAAGAAATTATTACGATTGACGGAATTACTTTAAAAATTACAGATACCGCGGGAATCAGGGAAACAAGCGATTTAGTTGAAGGGCTCGGCGTAAAAAAGGCGATTGACGAAATAGATACGGCGGACTTGTGTTTATTTGTGGTTGATGCGTCACGAGAACTTGATAGCGACGATTTAAAAATACTTGAACTCATAAAAAACAAAAATGTTATTGTGCTTTTAAATAAATCGGATTTGAAACAGGTTGTGTCAAAAGAAACGTTAAAAGAAAAAACAGGCTTTGAACCGATTTTGATTTCCGCAAAAGAAGAAACGGGAATAGACAATTTTGTTGCGGAAATAAAGCAGCTTTTCGGGCTCGGAAAAATAGAAACGCAGGAAGAAATGTTTATTTCGAGGCTTCGTCACAAGGAATTGCTTCAGGACACCGCAAATTCACTTTCCGAAGTCAAAAAAAGTATAGATATGGGAATGCCCGAAGATTTCTTTTCGATTGACCTCATGAATGCATACGAAAGTCTGGGAAAAATTATCGGTGAAGAAATAGAGGACGATTTGGCGGATAAGATATTTAAAGATTTTTGTATGGGAAAATAATCGATCGGAGACAGTTATGGATCATATTTATGAGTCATATGACGTTGCGGTTATCGGCGCCGGTCATGCCGGATGCGAGGCTGCGCTTGCATGTGCGAGATTAAAGGTAAATACAATTGTTTTTATGGTGAGCACGGATTCGATAGCCCAAATGCCTTGCAATCCCAATATCGGAGGAACGTCGAAAGGCCATTTGGTAAGAGAACTTGATGCGCTCGGCGGGGAAATGGGTAAGAATATAGATAAAACCTATATCCAGTCGAAGATGTTAAACGAATCACGTGGACCCGCTGTTCACTCGCTTCGTGCGCAGGCCGACAAGCATGCTTATCAGGATTCGATGAGGAAGGTGCTTGAAAATCAGGAAAATTTAACGCTTAAGCAAGCGGAAGTTGCGGACATTCTAGTTGAAGACGGGTGCGTAACGGGTGTCAGAACATATTCCGGCGGAGTTTATCCTTGCAAGGCCGCTATAATTTGCACGGGAACATATTTAAACGCAAGATGTGTTTACGGTGATACATATACTTATACGGGGCCGAACGGACTTCCTGCCGCAAATCATTTGACGGATTCCTTAAAAAAGCTCGGAATAGAAATGTATCGCTTTAAGACCGGAACTCCCGCGCGTATAGACAAGCGTTCGATTGACTTTTCTAAAATGGAAATTCAATACGGCGATGAAAGAACGGTTCCTTTTTCGTTTGAAAATACGGAAGAATCGATAAAAAAGGAACAGGTACCCTGCTTTCTTACATATACGAATGAAACGACGCATGAAATTATAAGGAAAAATATAGACAGAAGCCCGTTGTATTCCGGAAATATAAAGGGTACGGGCCCCAGATATTGTCCGTCGATTGAGGACAAGGTAATGAAGTTCCCCGACAAGGACAGACATCAGGTGTTTATTGAGCCTGAAGGAAATTATACAAACGAAATGTATATTTCGGGAATGAGTAGTTCTCTCCCCGAAGACGTGCAAGTCGCAATGTATCGCTCGGTAAAAGGACTTGAAAACGCGAGGATCGTGAGAAATGCGTATGCGATTGAGTACGATTGCTTAAATCCGATGCAATTAAAGCCGAGTCTTGAGCTTAAGAAAATTTCGGGACTTTTTTCGGCGGGTCAGATGAACGGCAGCTCGGGATACGAAGAGGCTGCGGCGCAAGGTATAATTGCGGGAATAAATGCTGCGAGAAAGATTAAGGGACTTGAACCCGTTATCTTAAGCCGTTCGGACGCTTACATAGGCGTTTTGATAGACGATCTTTGCACAAAGGAAACGCATGAGCCCTACAGAATGATGACTTCGCGCGCGGAGTACAGGCTCATTTTGAGACAGGACAATGCGGATTTGCGTCTTACGGATCTCGGTCACGAAATCGGACTTATTTCCGACGAAAGATACGAGAAGTTTCTTATTAAAAAGGAACAGATTAAGAACGAAATCGAAAGACTCAAAAATACTATGGTCGGCGGAAAGGCTTATGTGCAGGAATTTTTGACGAAAAACGAAAGTGCGCCCTTAAAAACCGCCGTTTCGCTTGCCGATTTGATTGCGAGACCGGAATTTGATTATGAAAAAATTGCCGAAATCGATAAGGAAAGAGTCGCTCTTCCGCCCGATGTTTGCGAACAGGTGCAAATTGAAATCAAGTATGCGGGTTATATAGAGCGCCAAAACAAGCAGGTTGAGGCTTTTAAGAAGACGGAATCAAAAAAAATCCCCGAAAATATCGATTATGACGATGTGCCGTCGCTAAGAATTGAGGCAAGACAAAAATTAAAACGGATTCGTCCCGAAAATATCGGTCAGGCATCAAGAATTTCGGGCGTTTCACCGGCGGATGTTTCGATGCTGCTTGTGTACCTTGCGAGAGGGATGCATGGGGCGGAATAAGATTTATAACACTTATATGGTGATTTATGAGAGATAATACTATTTTTAAAAACGGAATAGAAGCACTGGGTTTAAGTTTAAGTGATGAGCAGTATAATCAGTTTGAAATATTTTATGACATGCTTATCGAAAAAAACAAGGTCATGAATCTCACGGCAATCACGGAATACGAAGACGTTGTGACAAAGCATTTTGTTGACAGCCTTTTGATATGCAAAAATCAAAAGATATACGAGATGCTAAAAAAAGGCTGTAAGGTGATAGACATTGGGACAGGCGCCGGTTTCCCGGGAATTCCTTTAAAAATTGCGTTTCCGGAATCGGAATTTGTGCTCATGGATTCATTAAATAAAAGAATCAATTTTTTGTGTGATGTGATTTGTGCTTTGAAGCTTCAAAAAATCAAGGCAATTCACGCAAGATGCGAAGAAGTTGCAAGAAAACCGGAATACAGGGAGCGTTTCGACTTATGTGTATCGCGTGCGGTTGCAAAAACAAATTCGCTTGCGGAGCTTTGCATGCCTTTTGTAAAAGTGCACGGAATGTTTGTACCGTATAAGTCGGGAAATATCGACGAGGAATTTAACGAAGCAAAAAAAGCGATAGGCTTGCTCGGGGGATATTCTACGGGCGTAGAAAAATACACCGTTCCGAATTCGGATTATGAAAGATCGTTTATTTTGATCGAAAAGAAAAGTAACACGCCCGGCACATATCCCAGAATGGGCGGGAAAACAATGAGTAAGCCGTTATAAGGAAAAGATGTTATAAGGAAAACTGTAAAAAACGCGATAAAAAAGTGAAATACGAAAAGAACAATAATAAAAGCATGGTAACAAGAGTGCAGTAAGAAAATGTTTCACGTTTCACGTGAAACATTTTTGATAAATACAAAGACTTTACAAACAACTTTTGATGCATTAAAATGAATCCGTGAAACCAAAAATTTAAACCGGGTGCAAAATGAAAAACGACTATTATAAAAATGAAGATTATCTTGAAATAGAATTCTTTTGCAATGAGGTAATTGCGGATTATACGGCGCAAACGGCTTATTACGAAAAATGTATTTCTGATCTCGAAAGTGAATTGCACGATTTGAAAGAAAAAGGCAATAAAGAGGATGAGATAAATGCACTCAATGAAAAATTAACCAGATATAAAAAATTCTACGAAGAGTCATTTATTAAAACAAACAAGATAAGGCATTTTGTGGATTTTTATTATCAGCTTTTAAACAATGCCGAAAAGGAAATAATTTATCAAAAAACCCTCGTCGATGAAAAAAAAGATAATTCTGTCGAAAAAACAAGAAGATTTAATTTAAGAGAAATAGAAAGAAACAAACTTGCGAACGAGCTTCACGATTCCTGCATTCAAAACATGACAGGAATAACGCATAAGTGTGAGCTTGCTATCAGGCTTTTTGAAATAGACGAGACAAGAGCAAGAATGGAAGTTGCCTCGATGGTCGATGACTTGAAAAAGACGATTATGGATTTAAGAGACATAATTTATGACTTGAGGCCACCGACGTTAAACGATTTTGATTTGATTGATTCGATTCAAAATTATTGCACTCATAAAGACCAATTAAAGACGGTAAGAGTTTTTGTTAAAACGGAAAATCAAAAACGGGATTTAAGTGATATAATAAAGACGAATTTGTACAGAATCGCTCAGGAAGCGTTCAATAATATTCTTGAGCACTCCGGAGCACACACGGCAAAATTTGTTCTTATATATAATGAAGATACGGTATCGTTAAAGATTACGGATGACGGAGTCGGGATATCGGAAGACGTGAAAACGGAAAAAGAAAAAAACGAGCATCATTTTGGGATGCTCATAATGAAAGAACGGGCGGAGTTTTTGAACGGTAAGTTTGAAATTTTTGCTCCGAAGAACAAAGGGACGGGAATTTTGGTGACCGTTCCGTATAAATATTAGGTAAGTGCATGAATAAAAAAATTAAAGTAGTAATAGCGGACGATCATTCCATAATAAGAGAAGGCATCAGAGGTCTTTTGGAACTTGAAGACGACATTGAAATTGTGGGAGAAGCAAGTGACGGAGAAGCGTGCGTTGAAATAGTCCAAAATACGCATCCCGATGTGCTGCTTCTTGACATAAGCATGCCGAAGATGAACGGACTTGACGCCTTGCAAAAAATCAAGGATGAAGAACCGGACGTAAACGTGATAATTCTTTCGATTCACGATGAAGCACAATATTATCACAAGGCGGTTTCGCTCGGAGCATCGGGATATGTTTTAAAAGATTCGGATTTTAATACGCTTTATCATGCGATACACAGAGTGTATGACGGCGGAAATTTTGTGGATCCGAAGCTTGTTTCGATTATCAAGGTAAAAAAAGAAGAAAGCGCGGATATTTCTCAAATCACAAGAAGAGAAAAAGAAATTTTGCTTCTTATCGCGCAGGGACTTTCAAATAAGGACATTGCTGCGAAGCTCAACGTGTCGGAAAAAACAATTAAAAATCATACTTCAAATTTGTTTAAAAAGATCAATGTTTCGGACAGAACACAGGCGGCAATTTTCGCGATAAAAAATGAAATGCTGTAAAGAAACTAATTGTTTCACGTGAAACATGAAACACGAAAACAAACTCAAGGAGAAAACATGGGAAAAACTATAGCCATTGCAAATGAAAAAGGCGGGGTCGGAAAAACAACAACGGCGATAAATCTTTCGGCGGCGCTTGCGGAAAAAGGAAACACGGTGCTGGTGCTTGACATAGACCCGCAGGGAAACACAACATCCGGACTCGGAATAAATAAGAAAAAATTAAAAACAACGGTTTATGACCTGTTTCTCGGAAACGTGAAAATAGACGATGTCATGGTAAAGTCGACTATCGCGGGAATAACCGTAATTCCGTCGGATGTGGATCTGGCGGCTGCGGAAATAGAGCTTATCGGTGTAAATGAAAGAGAATTTATTCTAAAAAAAGCGGTGGATCCGATTCGTGACAAATTTGATTATATAATAATCGATTGTCCGCCGTCTCTTAACACTCTCACGATTAACGCAATGACCACGGCAAACACGATTTTGATTCCCGTGCAATGCGAGTTTTATGCGCTCGAAGGCTTGTCGCAGCTTTTCAGAACGATAGATCTTGTTCAAAAGAGACTTAATCCGGAACTTGAGATAGAGGGAATCGTGTTTACGATGTATGATTCGAGAACAAATCTCTCGGTTCAGGTTGTGGATAACGTAAAAAAGAACTTAAAGCAGCATATATATAAAACGATGATTCCGAGAAATGTTCGCCTTGCGGAAGCACCGAGCCACGGACTTCCGATAACCGTTTACGATTCAAAGTCGGCGGGCGCCGAAAGTTATAGGCAGCTGGCGGTGGAAGTAATGGAACAGAATAAAAGGAAATGGTATTAAGCGGTGAAGGTGCCGGAACAGAACAAAAGAAACCGGTATTAAGCGGTGAAGGTGCCGGAACAGAACACGAGAAAAAAGTATTAAAAAGGGGGATAAAATGGCGCATAAAAGAGGACTCGGAAGCGGACTTGACAGCCTGATTACCGATGAATACGTGAACGAAGGGAAAATCCCGTCAAAATACAGCGAGCAGGAAACAAAAATCTCGATAAACGATATCGAACCCAACAGAAATCAGCCCCGTACAAATTTTGACGAAGATAAACTCATGGAGCTTGCGGATTCAATAAAGCAATACGGGATAATAGAGCCGCTTGTCGTGCAAAAAAAAGGCTCAAGATATGAAATAATTGCGGGCGAAAGAAGATTCAGAGCCGCAAGAATAGCGGGACTCAAGGAAGTACCCGTCGTTGTGAAGGATTTTGCGGATAATGACGTGTTTGTCATCGCACTTCTCGAAAACATTCAAAGACAGGACTTAAATCCGATTGAAGAAGCGCTTGCCTATCAAAAGCTCATTGATGTGTATAATCTTAAGCAGGACGAGGTTGCCGCTAAAGTTTCAAAGCAAAGAAGCACAATAACAAATTCGATGAGACTTTTGAAACTCTCGGAAGAAGTAAGGCAAATGGTTGCGGCGGGAATAATTTCGGAAGGACACGGAAGAACGCTACTCGGAATCGATGACGCAGGAAAGCAGTTTGAGTATGCAATGCGTGTGTCGGACGAGCATCTGAGCGTAAGAGAGCTTGAAAAACTTGTAAACGAATACAAGGAAGAAAAAGAGACCGGCAAAAAGGAAGAAAAAAAGAAAAAAGATAACGAAAAATCACGCGCATATCTTGATGCGGAGAACAAAATGAAGGATATTCTCGGTACCAAGGTTGAAATCAAGAAAAAGAACGAAAAAAGCGGTAAGATAGAAATCGAATATTATTCGATGGAAGAACTTGACAGAATTATTGATATGATTTACGGGCTGAGATAGAGGTTTCGTGTGAATACGTGAAGACACGTAAAGGCATGTGAAGATACGTGAAGATACGTTAGAATACGAGGCTGATTCCCGAATGGCAAGGGTGAAACCTGAAGAAAAAGATTGAATTTCAAAGGACAGTGTTAAATTTTAAAGCAAGGGGACGGTTTTAAAATTTACGGAGGACTTTACTTTTGAGACGCTTACAAACAGTCAAGATAACCGGAAACGAAGTTCTTGCGAAAGATGTTTACAGCGAGAACGGAGTTATAGTCATAACAGCCGGTACGAGATTGAAAAAAGAATATATAAAAAAGCTCTCTGATCTAAAAATCAGAGATATTTTCGTGGAAGACGAAATCTCAAAGGAAATCAAAGAAGAATCCATTACCGAAAGCGTTATATCCGACAGCTGCGGAAAAACCATAAAAAATATAATGGAATCGTTCTCCTATGCTCCCGTTGACAGGCTTAAGGAAGTTACCGAAAAAGCGGAAAGCATAATGATTGAGATTTTGAGCGAAGGGGAAGTGCTTTATAATGTTTCAAACGTGAGAAATTATGACAGGTCCTTAAGCGATCACTGCATGAATGTGGCGGCCTTGTCGATTTTGGTTGCGCTAAATTCGGGGTTCCCCAGAAAAAAAGTAAAGGAAATCGCGATAGGAGCATTGCTCCACGATATAGGATTTTTGGAAATAAATGCGGATTACAAAAACCTTAAACCGGAAGATATGGAAGGGGCGTTAAAATCCGAAATAAAAAGGCATGTCGTTTACGGATATTTGAATGTGGAACGGCAGGAGTGGCTTACGAAAACATCAAAGGAAATCATACTTTATCACCATGAAAGGCTTGACGGAAGCGGATATCCGAGCAAATTAAAAAGTGATGCGATTTCGCAGGAAGTAAGGCTTGTGGCGATATGTGATGCGTTTGATTGCATGATTTACGGTAATTTAACAAAAAGACTCAAAGTGTATGAAGCCATGGAATATATCATGGGAAACGCCGGCACAAAGTTTGATATGAAACTTGCAAAAAAATTCAGTGAGTCGATTGCCGTATATCCGACAGGGACGATTGTTATCACAAATACCGGAGACACATGCATAGTAACCGGACAAAACAACGGCTGTCCGACAAGACCGGTGCTCAAAAAACTTGATGTTGAGTCGGATGGTGAAAAGAAAATAAAAGATGAGATAATCGATCTTGCGGAAGAACTTACCGTGTTTATTGTGGATACGGAAGAAAATTACGGGGTGTAAGGGTTGACAGTTAGGGC
>CAZZFV010000029.1:0-3506 GCA_964653855.1 uncultured Lachnospiraceae bacterium | reverse complement strand
TGTTTATTGTGGATACGGAAGAAAATTACGGGGTGTAAGGGTTGACAGTTAGGGCTGAGAGTTAAGGCTGAGAGTTAAGGCTGAGAGTTAAGGTTGGTATTTAACTTGATACTTGTTATCGGAAAGGCGAAAGGTGAAAGTAGATTTCAGTGAAATAGGATTCAGTAACGCAAAAAGCGAAAAAGAGGAAAAAGATATCGTCACTCTTGCGATGCACAATATAACAACGACGGAACTCCGCGAAACGGGAAAAGAAATGAAAGATGCGGAATTTTATTGCGAGTTTATGCCGGGAACGGGACTTATAGTCCGCGGCGGAAAAGATGTGGAAAAGCGTAAAGCCGAGATAAAACGCTATTATCCCGTTCATGTGAGCAAGAATGTTACGTTGTGTGGGCTTTTGACGATTCGTCCCGGGATGATTGACGAGGAAGAATACATCGGGGAAATTTATTCTCCGATTTCGCAAAATATTATGACATTTTTTATTCAAAACAGGTTTATCGATTCGAAGGGTTTTGAATATTCGAGGCATAATATTTACCCTGTCAGGTTTTCGGGAATGGCAAAGACGGGGAAAATTATTCTTCCGTCAACGGAGCTTGTATATAAAAAAGAACTTGTTGCACGAGAAAAAGCGACGGGAATGGGCGGGAACAGAGGTTTGTCGCCCGAGATATTTAAAAATAAACGCGGGGAAAATCCGGAGCTCGCGGTGATTCCGTATGACGAAAGAGTTAAGAAAACGGAAGACGAATACAGGGAACGCATAAAAACGGAGAACGCTTATTCCGTAATCGATACGATGCTCACTTCGCTTATCGGAGACTGTGACACGTATTACCGGGAAGATGCGTATGAGATTATCGGAAAAATTTTGGAAATAAACGAACAGGAAAACGGCGTAAGCGGTGAAAAAGTGTATATTTTCAGGGTTTGTTGTACGGAATTCGATTATAATATCGATATATGCATAAATAAGAACGCACTTGTCGGCGAGCCCGAAATCGGAAGAAGATTTGTGGGAAAAATATCGCTGCAGGGTTGGATAGATTGGAGAGTATAAGATGACAAAGCATGTTGATTACAAAACAAAGGGCGTTTGCTCAAAGGAAATTCATTTTGACCTTGAGGACGGAATCGTAAAGAACGTTGAATTCGTGGGCGGATGCAAGGGAAACACACAGGGCGTTGCAAGACTTGCAAACGGGAGAAAAGCGGAAGAAATAATTTCGCTTTTAAAGGGAATTGAGTGCAGAGGTGACAATTCCTGTCCGAATCAGTTCGCAATCGCGGTTGAAAATGCGATGAAGGGTGAATGATTATGGGAAAAATAGAATTTAAGCCGGGGAATATGCTTTTTCCGCTGCCTGTGGTGCTTGTGAGCTCTTGCAGACCCAACGAAAAGCCGAACCTCATAACGCTTGCATGGGCGGGAACGATAAACAGTGATCCGCCGATGGTTTCGATATCGGTGAGACCTGACAGGTATTCGCATGATATAATCAAGGAAACGGGTGAGTTTGTAATAAACTTGGTTGACAAAAATTTAACATATGCAACCGACTGGTGCGGCGTGAGATCGGGAAGAGATTACGATAAGTTTAAGGAAATGAATCTGACTCCCGAAAAATCAATCATTGTAAACGCACCCGGTGTTAAGGAGAGCCCGTTAAACATTGAGTGTAAGGTTGTTGATAGCCGCTTCCTCGGAAGCCATACGATGTTTATTGCGGAAATCGTAAAGGTGAGAGCGTCCGAAAAATACATGGACCAAAACGGAAAATTGATGCTTAATAAAGCGAATCTCACAAGCTATTGCCACGGAGAATACAGATCGCTTGGGGAAAGTATCGGAAGATTCGGGTATTCGGTGAAGAAGGAAAAGTAATTGAATGCACCGGAAGGCATGGATATTTTGTGGAAAAGGACAAATAAAAAAGTCGGTACCGATATGTATCGACTTTTTTTGATGAGTTTTGTGACACGCGTATGCATGAATTGCTTGAGATTTAACTCGTTTGCGGACATTATTTAATTTGCTTTTACAACCGCGTTTTCCAAAATCATATTGTAAACGGTTTCATTTATATAAAGGCTTCTTGCATATTCTTTTCCGTAAGCCGATATAAATCCGTCTCTGTCGGAATAGCCGAATTCCGACATGTGATTGTCCACCCAGGTGTTCATGTCGTCATCGGAGATCGAAATTCCTTCGTTTATTGCGATTGCCTTATAAATGTGGTTATATTTGACTTGCGTGGGTGCTATGAAATCTGTAACCTCACGGAGCACTTCGGGAGACTCGACACCGTAATAGTAATTAAGCGTTGTGTTGATGTCGAGATTTAAATAAGCCGAATAAATAAGCGCGTTACGATAATAAAAACTATACATTTGGTCGGAATATGCCGTGATTTCGGAAGCGGGGAGATTTTCGATTCTTGTTTCCGAAAGGTATTCAAGGATTTGGTTTTCGTAAGCGGATGCGGACAAATTTGCTTTTACGTTTGCCCTATATTCTTCTGCTGTTTCAAATCCGAGATTTTCTTTTACAAATTCGTCGGTAAGTGTCGGAACCATAAGCTCGCATACGTGATTTATTGTAACATCAAATTCTGCTGTTTTTCCCGCCAAATCTGTTGCGGCATAGTCGGCGGGGAAGGTAATCGTTACAACGCATGTGTCATCTTTCTTTTTACCCACAAGCTGATCTTCAAATCCGTCGATAAATGTGCCGGAACCAAGCGTAAGCTCGTATCCTGCGCCTTCCGTGTAAGAGCCGCCTTCAAATTCGACGCCGTCGATTTTTCCCACAAAATAAATGTAAACAATGTCACCGAGCTTCGATTCGCGATCCACTTCCTCATCGGTTGCATAATCGTAAAGAACGGCGGTTATATTTTCGTCAACTTCCGCATCCGTAACGGGATTTAAAACGAGCCCCTTGTATTCGCCGAGGAAGACGGTTGTGTTTTCTGTTTCGTCGGTCACAATTACCGGAATCTCGGTGGGTGTGGGCGTTGGAGACGGTGTGAAAGTGGGCGTGGGTGTGTTTGTTGCGGTAGGAATAGGAGACGGTGTAGCCGTCGCAAATACGATTTCCGTCGGTGTGGGAGTAGCGGGAGTGTTAGGTTCGGAATTAGTGCATGCCGAAAATGCGGCAAATGCAATGAGTGTTAAAAATAAAATTGAAAGCTTCTTCTTCATATCTTCTTCCTTTTAATGAATAATTGGCGATGAAATTTCATTTTGGTTGTGCTTAAATAAGTTGACACTATCCATGATGCCTATGACTTGAATGTGGATGGCAAAATAAAGCTCGTGTCTTAATCTATAAAGTCTGTGAATGTAAATGTTTACGACTTTATAGCCGAACGCCGCATTCAAATTGTAATTTTAAATGTAATGTCCTTTTATGTCAACGAAAAACAAATTTCGTCCGCCATATGGATAAACGTAAAAAAACTTATTCGGTTTCATGAAGAAAATAAATCCCATGAAAA
>CAZZFV010000028.1:1171-28376 GCA_964653855.1 uncultured Lachnospiraceae bacterium | reverse complement strand
TTCACACAAAAAAAGTGCCGAATTTCGGCACTTTTTTATAATTTTCCGTTTACAATCTTTAAACTATCATATCCGGTTTTTTAGGAATCTCAAATATTTCCCATCAACCCTTTACGGCTCCGCCCGTTACGCCTTCAACATAATACTTCTGAAGGAACATGAAGAGTATCGTGATCGGAATCGCAACACACACGCCCGCCGCGCAGAAGTGCGTATAGTGAGCGGCATTGTTTGTCTTTGTGATAAGGTTTTGCATACCTACGGCAACGGTCATGCCGGCGGTGCTGCTTCTTACAATGTACTTCGCAAACATGAAGTCGCCCCAAGGGGACATAAACGATGTAAGAATCTGATAAATAACAATCGGCTTTGCCATGGGAAGCGTGATGTGAAGAAGAACCTGCGCTCTCGTTGCGCCGTCAACACGTGCGGCTTCGTCGAGCGACTTGGGCACGGTATCAAAAAATCCCTTCGATACATAATATCCCATTGCGGCGCTTGCCGTATACACAATGATAAGTCCGGGAACGGAGTTTACGCCTACCATTCCGAGTTTAGAAAGGACGCTGTACAAAACGATCATCGTGATGAATCCCGGGAACATTCCGAGGATAAGCATGATGTTCATGAGCGGCTTTCTCATCTTAAAACGCATTCTGGACAAGGTGTAGCTTGTGCAAAGCACGATAAACGTGTGAATGATCGACGAAAAAAGCGCAATGATAAACGTATTCTTAAACCATGTCACAAATTGGACAACGTCGTTCTTTTCGGTATTGAAAAGGGCCTTGTAGTTGTCTAAGCCCCACTGCTTGGGGATTACGTATCCCACCTGGCTTGTAGTTTCGCATCTGAACGATTCGCAAAGTATGCAAAAGAAAGGAATCAGCCAAATTATCGACATAAGCGTGAGGATTACATATATTATTCCGTTTGAAATTCTGGTCTTGGCCTTAAGACCCATTTTACTCTTACTCATTGGAAATCCTCCTCATTCTTGTTGGAAGGCATTGCATTGTATGCAATTACGGAAATGGTTGCAACCACAACGAATATAAGGATTGCGATTACCGCCGCGAGCTTGTAGTTAACGGAAGCTCCCATCGAAATGTTATAGAGCCACGTTACAAGTAAGTCGACATCGGAGGCGCTCGTTCCGTCAACCGTATAAGCAGGATTTGCCACGGTATTTCCGTTTGTGAGAAGGTAAATTACGTTAAAGTTGTTGATGTTTCCGATAAAGCTTGTAAGAAGATAAGGTCCCGTTACAAAAAGCATATAAGGCATCGTTATCTTTCTGAACTGCTGGAACGGTGTTGCTCCGTCAATACGCGCCGATTCGTAAAGGTCGGCGGGGATGTTCATGAGTATTCCCGTTGCTATAAGCATAAGGTAAGGAATACCGATCCAGATATTGATAAGGATAACAAGGATTCTCGCATAAGTTGCGTTTTGCCAAAATTCAATCGGCCAGTCGATAATGCCCCACTTGATGAGGTATCCGTTTACAAGTCCGTTCTTCGCAAAAAGCTTTGAAACGTACATAAGTGATACAAATTGCGGAATGGCGATCGTGAGAACGAGGATGCCTCTCCACATTTTTTTGAACTTGATGCCCTTTTTGTTGATCATAAGGGCAACGACAATTCCGAGGATGTAGTTTGTGAACGTTGCAAAAAATGCCCACACAAGCGTCCATCCGAGGATATGCATGAATGTATAGCCAAGGTTTGAACCCGCAGCGTTTGAGAAGAGAGCCTTGAAGTTATCGAGTCCCACCCAAGTGAAGAGGTTACTGTAACCGTTGTGTTCGCCGTCATAGTTGGTGAATGCGATGAGAATCATGGCAACAATCGGAAGCACCATGAAAATCAGGATACCGAGCATAGGTATCGCAAGCAATGTTTTGTAAAATTTTTCGTCAACGAGCGCTCTTAAGTCCTCACGTGCGGAAGTAAGACGCTTGCCGCGTGCGAGAAGCTCTTCCGCAATCTTGTTTTGGCGGATGTTTGTTCTCCAGCACCAAATAAAAGCAATACAGAAGAAAATTGTGAGTATGCCGTAAAGCATGATAAAAAGCGAATTGTCGCCCGGCTCGCTTACGTATACGTCAAATACGGGATCGTAGACTTTTCGTACCGCTTCGGTACCGAGTGTCTTGAATTTGTCAAGGCATCCTATTCCCGTTGTAATCATATAGGCAATGAATACGGCTTCAAATACGAGGAATCCGATGCCGCGAAGCACTTGTCCGCGCACAATGTTTCCGAATCCCATGATAATATAAGAAACTCTTGTTACCCAAGTGCCGTTCTTAAATGTTGTAAATATTTCGGCGATGTCTTTTCCGAGTGCCTTAAAAAAGCCTCCTACGCCGTTTCCTATGACACTTCCGAATCTTGCAAAGTAAGATCCGAGTGCCGCAAAAAAGCAAAGGATTTTGTAACCGATTTTTTTGATTAACGGTAATTTTATATATTCTGATGTGGTTAGCCGCTGCATTTAAACGCCCCTCTCGTGCAAAGATTCAGGTTTCCTTTTCTTTTTAAACAGACCACCCCGGAAATTCCGGGATGGTCCGGGTGATTAAAGTTTGATTGTTACGAATAAATTAATTGTTCATTTCTTATTTTGCAATAAGTTCAACCGTTGTGTCGGCATTCATCTTGATGTAGTATGTGCCGTCTGTTTCAACCTTGAAGTTTTCTGCAGGATAAGCCACATCCCAGTTCTTGCCCTGACGAACCTTGAACTCAACGCCTGCTGCCATTGTGTAAGCTTCTGTTGTGATGTAGCTTCCGTCAGCCTGGATTTCCATAGGAAGGTCAACCGTCCAGCCGTCGCCGTTGATGGAACCGATTACTGTGAATCCGTAGATATCATCAGACTTGTTGAGTGTGATTGTACCTGTCTGAGCATCCTTATCGAATGTAACGGTTACGAAGTAGTAGCCTGCTTCGGAAACAACCATGTTTGCACCGTTTACAGCGCCGTCGCCGCCGATGTTAACATCCCAGCTCTTGCCCTGACGTGCCTTGAATTCGTCGCCTGCTGCGAACTTAATTGCGTCTGAATGCCATACGCCCTTGGAGTCGCATGTCATAGCGATGTCTGTTGCCCAACCGTCACCGTTCATTGAACCGATGAGTGACCAAGCTTCCTTCTCGTCAACGCTCATTGTAAGGAGCGAATGGATGGAATCGTCATAATCCTGAAGAGCCTGCTTAAGCTCTGCGTCTGTTGTTGCTGTCTTAGCCGTTACGGCATAAACCTTGGAGATATCCCACCATGAACCGTGGATCTGGCCCTGAGGTGTTGCATACTGGTTCTGAGCTGCAAGTGCGGAAAGTGCTTCGTCGCTCTGAACAGCTTCTGAAGCCTGAGCTTCCTTGTTTGAAGGACCCCAGCCCTTTTCTTCGAATCTCTGAAGCTGGCAATCCTTACCTGTGAGGTAAAGAGCAAGCTGCTGAAGAACAGCTGCACGCTTTGAATCTGTCTGAGGCTTTACACCAAGAAGCTTGTTGCCGCAGAAAGATGCAAGGTGATAGCTCTGTCCGTCAACCGTGAAGGAAGGAAGATCCGTTGCGCCGAAGTTGTCGCCGAGAGCTTCCTTAACTTCTGCAAGTGACCATGTACCGGAAATAAGAACCGCAGAAGGAACTGCTGCACTAAAATCGCTTCCCGATGAGCTCGAGTTGTAGCAGCTTGACTTAAGAAGCTTCTGCATTCCCTTAAGTGCAACTACACCGGCATCCGAATTGAATGTATCGTTAACTGCCGTGAAGTTACCGTTTTCGTCTGTTGTCCATTCGGATACGCAGCCTGTAGCGAAAAGGAATGATACGTTGTACCAGCCCGATGTTTCAAGCTCGAAAGAGAAAAGTCTTCCTGCTGCTTCGCAGTCTGCGATGATGTCTTCGAGTGAATCAAGATGTTCTTCCTTAACAACGGACTTATCATAATACATATAGTAGCCGTTATCGGATGTGAGCGGATAGCAATAAAGGTCTCCGTTTACGGAAGCTGCGGCAACGGAACCTGCATCGTTCATAGCCGTAACTTCTGCGGCTGTCTGTGTGCCGAGCTTTGTGAGAGCCTGAGCCATAACAAGACGTGCAAGCTGATCCTGTGCAAAGCAGTAGATATCGGCGCCGTCTTCTACGGATGTGATCATAAGTGTTGCGGCATCTGCTTCGGATACGCCTTCAACCGTTGCGTTTAAAACGATTCCGGGATGAAGCTCCTCGAATGCGTCAATCTGCTTTTCTGTGAGTGCCGTTACGCCATCTGTTTCGGAAACCCAAACAGTGATGTCGTATGTGCCGTTAAGTGCCGAAAGGTCTGTTGACGAATCATTGCCGCCTTCGCTCTCGTTACCCTTTTTCCCGCATGCTGCAAGGCCGATTGTCATGCAAAGAGCCAACATGAATGCGAGAACAGTTGTAAATCTTTTCTTCATTTTTTTCTCTCCTCTTGTATTTATTTAAAGCCACTTATGTGACTTTATTTCGTGAATTGTGCGGGGGAAATTTCCGGTTTACGGAATTTCTCACTTTGTGAAATTACTTTCCGTTTGGGATAACTTACTTTCCGCTCTTCGTTGTAAGTATTACCGATGTAAGCGGTCCGACGTTAAGCTTCCCGTCTTTTATCGATACTTCACCTTGCCCTATATAGGAGCCAAGCGTTACGTTATCCGCATCGTCACCCACAATGTCCGCGAGCGCAAAACTCTTATCGTTATCCGCCGTGTTGTGGAAAAGGTAGGTCACCGTATCGCCGTAAGTAATCTTAAATCCGCCGAACGTGGTGCTTTCGGTCACTATCGACTCGTAATCGCCTCTTGCGATTTCCGGATACTTGTTTCGAATTTTGATAAGCTTCTTATAATAATTTAACTGGCTGTCGGGATTTTCCTGCTGTTCTTTAACCGTTCCGTTTGTCTGTTTCTTTTTTTCGTACGTTGCGCCCGTGGGGTCCAAAACCGTATCTCCGTCTCCCCAGTTCATCGCAAGACGCCTGTTGGCATCCGTGTTTGAACTTCCGCGGGAGCCTTTTAAGCCAATCTCTTCACCGTAATAAATAAACGGCGAACCCGAACAAAGTATATAAAGATTTGCGCCCATCATGCTGCGCTTTGAAGCAAGCGTTAAGTAGCCCGCCGACCTGTCCATATCGTGATTCGATATAAACGGAATGATCATTGCGTTTTCGTTTGCGGCAAGTACCTTGTCTTGATAAGACTCGATATAATTCGTGTATATCGCAATATTTCCGCCCTTTGCCGCATTTGCGATATAGCCTTCCGCCTGCGACATTTGGAAATTGAAGCAATTTAAGCTTGTGATGTATTGCAAGGTCTCACTGTCCGCCGACCAGCACTCACCGACCGTATAGATGTCGGGCTTTACGCCACGCAGCGCTTCCATATATTTATACCAGAAATCTGCGGATCTCACAGTATCTCCGTAATAAATATACTTTATTGCGTCAAATCTGAAACCGTCAACGCCCAAATTTAACCAATACTCGGCGGCGTCAACCATTTCGTTAAACACTGTCTCATTGTCGTAATTCAGCTCCGGCATGTCGGTGCTGAAGTTGCATTCATAATAATCGTCCGTGCCGGAAATCTTTGAATAAGAGCATCCGGTGCGTCTTGTGTCAAGCGTTGCCCACGAATAAAAATCGTAATACTCGTTATCCGTGTCTCCGTTTTGGTGAGCAAGCTTAAATCTTTGGAACCATATATTTGACGAGGATGTGTGATTCGGAACGAAGTCCAAGATAATTTTTACGTTTCGTTCGTGACAAAGCGTGATAAGCTCAGCCAAATCCTCTTCCGTACCGAAATCGGGGTCAATCCTGTAATAGCTTGTGACATCATACTTGTGGTAGCTCGGTGAAGCAAATATGGGAGAAAGCCAAATTCCCTGGACACCCAAATCGTCATCGGAATTCATGTCGCCGTCGTTTAAATAATCCATACGATTTATGATTCCTCTGATATCGCCGATGCCGTCACCGTCAGAATCCGAAAACGAACCCACAAATATTTGATAAAAAACGCGGTAGTCATCGTCTATTGTATCAACTTGTGCCTTACCGCAGCCGGTCGTACAAGATAACAGCATTACAAAAAGCATTAAAACCGAAATATATTTTTTAATTCTTTTTGTCATAAGCATGCCCTTTCGATGTTCGCCTTTTATTTAACCACAGCTTATTTTGCCACCGAATTCAGAAGAGCATCGTCGATCTTGCCCCATGCGCCGTTACCCGAAGGATCACATGCAACATGAATTCCCACTTCAACCGTGTCACCGTCATTTACCGTAAAGCTCGGGATTTCCGCGGTATGCCACTCGTTGTAGCTCGTGATTGTGGCGGGAGCTGTCGCAACCGTCTCTCCGTTAATTTTCACGAAAGCATAAACATCGGGAGCAGCCGCATCTCCGCCCATTATGGAAATCGAGAACTTATATGTTCCGGCAGAAAGCGATTCAACATTTTGATAAAGATCAAAGTTTACTTTTTTCGTGTTGTCTGCCCAGAAGTGATAATGCTTTGTTCCGGTCAACGAGTCGGTCGATTTTTCTTCGACGTACAATTCGTTTATATCGTTTGCGCTGACGGCGGTCCAAGAGGCTTCGCCATCTTCAAAGCTGTAATTGTTAAGGAAATTATATTCAACCATCGACACATAGCACATTGCGGTCTGCCCTTCGGCAATACCCTTTATTTCGTACTTTGCGGCGCCGCCGTTATGCATTGCGTCATAATCGACGTTTTGCCACTCGACGGAAATTTCTTTCTTTTCGCCGTTTGTCATAATGGCGTTTACCGTGCTCGGAAGCACAATGTCCGCATTTAAATCGATGATTAAATTCGTGTCTTCAATGGCATCGGGCTGTATAACGCCTTCGCTTCCGGTTCTCATTAATCCCCAAACTTTTAAGGATTCGAGAGCTTTCCCGTCTTCGTCAAAAAAAGCCTGGTTATCGACCGACGAACCGCCGTAATACTTACCTGCGTCGTTCGGATCGTAGCTCTTTGCGTAAGACGATGCCCAACCGGAGCCGTACTTTTCCCACAAAGCAAAATTCTCTTCGTAAGAATCTCCGCCCGCGCTTATCCATGCGCCTTCCCAATAGAAAACGCCGATGCCGTTTGTTGTTTTGTTTGCGATTGTGTCCACAATGTCACGAACGCTTGTTGCCTGCCCCTGAACAGTGAACGGATAATTCTTTGTAATGCCGCTGCCGGACGAAATCGTATTTCCGAAGTAGTCCGAATCGACATCCGTAAATGCGTAGGATGTTTCGGCAACCATTACCATCTTGTTATACTTTTCGGCAACCTGTGAAAGCTCGCTCGCAAGATTGTCGAGTGTGCCGTGCCAATAAGGATAATAGCTTGACGCAAATACATCGTAGTCAAGATTGTAATAAGCAAGTTTCTTTGCGTATGTCATGTAATTCCCGGTTTTTTCGGGATTCGTAAAATGAACACACACAAGCGCTTCCGGGAAAACTTCACGGATTGCCCTTGAGCCCGCATCCATAAGATAATAGATGTTCATCCATGTCTTTTCGCCGCACATCGAGCCTGTTGTTTCGTTACCCACCTGAACCATTCCGACGTCAACGTTTGCCGCTTTTAACTTTTCGAGACATTCCTTTGTATACTCGTAAAGAGCTTCTTTCTTCGTATCAAAGTCCATTCCCTGCCAAGCCTTCGGCACCATTTGCTTTGACGGATCGGCCCAGAAGTCCGAATAATGGAAATCCACAAGGAGCTTCATGCCGTACTTTGTGGCACGCTTTCCTATTTCAACCGCCGTATCGATGTCGCAGTTTCCGCCGCCGTAGCCGTTTCCGTTTTCGTCATACGGATCGTTCCAAACTCTCACACGGATGTAATTGACGCCGGCATTCGAAAGAATTTCCATCAAATCCTTTTCCTTGCCGTCAAAGTCATAATACTTTACACCGCTGTTTTCGAGAGAGATGAGCGACGACACATCCATTCCGAGGATAAAGCTGTCGGACAAATTTTCCACTTTTTTAACATACAAGGTATCAGACGCCTCCGTGTTGTTGTTGAGCGCGGCAAGTGTCGGCGTAACGGGTGTAAGTGTCACCGTTCCCGATTCCGAATTGCCGTTCGATGAATTGCTGCCCTCCGCGTTTTCGTTTTCACCCGATGCGCAAGCTGCAAGAATAAACATCGACATAAGCCCGATTCCGAGTATTTTTACAAGCCTTTTAGCACTTTTCACAACTTATCCTCCTATAATGATAGCACCGTTTAGTAATTTTGTCTACAATTTTTTGGAAACGTTTCCAAGAATTTTCGAAAGATTTCGAAAACCTATTGAAAATCCTCGATTTTGAAGCGTTTCATCATTGCTCCGTACCTGAATCTTGCCATTTCGTTCTTCTTAAGCACATCTTCTTCGGTGCCGGTATATTGACAACGAAGGCAGTAATATTCCTTCTTGTCCTTGTCATAAAACATATCGATGTCAAGGTCCCTCATAAAGCAGGACGGGCATCTGAAATTTAATTTTCCTTTTCGAGCCTGAGCCATGTTGTTACCTCCTCGCCCTTCTTAAGGCTTGTCTTGTATCCGAGTGTGAACATCGGTGAGAATGCATATCCTTCCTTATAATAACCGGTTGCCGTATTCTTGTCGCACTCC
The DNA here is from genome assembly GCA_964653855.1 of uncultured Lachnospiraceae bacterium. GTDB lineage: Bacteria > Bacillota > Clostridia > Lachnospirales > Lachnospiraceae > RGIG3528. The sequence continues at coordinate 19,673 of CAZZFV010000028.1, read as the reverse complement.
ATCTTTACTCTCGTGTTGATTGCAGGAATGTCGCATGTTGCGCATGTTGCACCCGCAAGTTCTTCTTCACGGCACTTATATTCGTATTTGCATGCGTGTTCCGTTCCGTCCGCACCTTTAAGCTTAAGCGTAAGCCCCGTCATATCTTCCGGATATTCCGTTGTGCCGTAGCAGCCGACCATGTATTCGTTGATATCGACGGAAGCATTCGGATCCGTGGAATTGATTATCTTTCTCGTAATCTTTATCGAGGAATCACCTTCCGTAAACGAAACGCGTGTTTGAACGGTAATCGTAAGTCCGTAAAACTCGATATCGACGGGATCGAGCGTAAGCGTGCGTGTGTTGCCTTCCTTACTGAAATGTGCCTTTGTGCGGCAAAGGCAAAGATCGACTTCCTCACCCTTATAAGAGAACTTCGCGCTGCGCACGGTGCCTTCGCCTGCATAATGCGTGAAGTAACCCGCTCTGTACTTTTCCTGAATAAGGAAAGGATAAGATGCGTCCTGAACGTGCTTTGTGCCTATTCCCACGGGCCACTCAAGCTTTGCCACATAAGGACGAAGATCCACGATCGCGCCGCCCTGGTCCATGTTCACGCAGGCTCTCATAAACGGATCGCAATACCAGAAAAGCTGCTTATCGGATCCGTAAAGAATATCGCGCCACAATGCGCACTCGGGCTCGGTGTATGTCTTCTTTTGTCTGTAATGATCGGCAAACTCGGACATTGTCATATCGATAAGCTTGCCCTCTTTCTTGAGCTTGCCGTAATATGCGCATCCGTCCTCGTAGGACTTAAGTAAAAGCTCATAAGGTGCTTCCCAGCGTCCCATCTTGTTCATCCAGCCGGGTCCCACAAACATCATATTGTAAGCATAGCCGTTGTTGTATTTTTCAAGCGAACGATATTGATCGATGAGATTGTAAAGATAAGGATATTCCCATGTCTTCGAATCGTAAATCATTCCCCTGAGGACATTTTGCGGATGTGTGCCGAAGTTGCTTCCGTTGCCGTCATAGCAAGCGATTAAGTCACGCGAAAGGTGCGGGATCGCAACGATGCCTGAGTCTTCCGCTTCATTTGCCGCGGGCGCATGCGTATTTTGCTTGGAAGGAATCCACGGTGCCCACGGACCGCCGTCCATAAGCGTATACCAAGAGTTGTTGCATGTGTGGTAGGCTTTCGGTCCCTCTTCCCAACATGTCGCAACGGCGCACTTAACGCTCGGATACTTACTCTTTATATAATTGATGAGATCGGCATCCATGTAATAGGAGCCCGTCGACTCGGGGTAGAATCCGAATCTCTCATAAAACTTTCCGAACACGTCGTCAACGATCGACTTCTTGTCTTCCATGGAAAACATCCAGATACAAAAATCCTTTGTGTGATACTTTTCTCTGAACTCCTTGCAGGGAAGTCCGAGAAGCGTAAGCGCAATTTCGTCGCCGTACTTTTCGTGATGCTCTTTTGCAAGACTTACCGCCTCGTCGTTAAAAAGACTTGCGTAAGTCATCTGAATTGTGGTCTTGAGGCCGTTCTTGTGAGCGCACTCCTGCTGAGTCTTAAAAATATCGAGCGACTCGGTAAGGAGTTCCTTTCTCGAAATGTCCTCGCCCTTGCCCTGACCCGTGATTTTTTCGGCATATTCCGGAACCATTTCGGGGCGGTGGATTACGTTTACAATAAATTTATCCATAGTGTTTCCTTTCGTAAAACATTTTTAAAGTATCGCTTGTGCAACCGTTTGTCTTTAGATGCCTTTCTCGCACATTTCCTACACGATTCCCACACGTTTCTCGCACGTTTCTCGCACGTTTCCCGCATGATTCTCGTTTCCTTGCGCAACTAAATTGCGCAATCGGTTGCTCTTTTCTAAAGCTTATCAGTGTTTTGTCCTTCGGTCAATGTACACTTTGCACAAATTATTTGATGATTTTTGTGCAATATCAACAAAAAACGGATGATTTTCACCATCCGTCAATTTTTACATATGTTCATTTTTACCATTAAGAGTGGGTTATAAGGTAAATTTCGCTAAATTTTTCTTGCCTTTTCACTCGTCAAGCATCGCATTATAAATATCCCGCTTCGACACTCCCCTGTCGCGTGCAGCCATGCGCATGGCTTCTTTTTTGTCGATTCCCTGCTCAATATACATTTTGACATGCTCGGGGATTGTCATCGTTTCCCACTTTGCGGCGTTTTCTTTTTCGATTTCCGATACGTCTTTCCCTTTTATCACAAGCACATACTCGCCCTTCGGCTCGTTTTCCGTGAAATACGCAATGTGCTTTTGTATCGTTCCCGTGTAAGTGTTTTCGTGCTTTTTGGTGAGCTCCTTCACAACACTCATTTCACGGTCGCCGAGTTCAGTCATAAGGAGCTCAAGAGTTTTTAAAAGCCTGTGAGGCGCTTCATACACAATCATCGTCCTTGTTTCGTTTTTCATTTCATCAAGAACCCGTCTTTGCTCTTTTTTATCAACGGGCAAAAATCCTTCAAACGAAAATCTGCGTGTCGAGAGCGCACTTATCGCAAGCGCCGATACGGCGGCACATGCGCCCGGAGCAATCGTCACATCAATTCCCGCCGCACGGGACATCTTCACAAGCTCCTCACCCGGATCCGAAATTCCCGGCATCCCCGCGTCCGTAATAAGCGCAACGCTTTTACCGTTGAGCATAAAATCAACAAGCTCTTTGCCCTTTTCAATCTTGTTAAACTCATGATATGCGGTCATGGGCGTATGAATATCAAAATGGTTCAACAGCTTTATGCTGTTTCTCGTATCCTCCGCCGCAATCAAATCGACGGATTTCAATATATTTATGACACGGAACGTCATATCTTCAAGGTTTCCTATCGGAGTGGCGCACAAATAAAGCATTTTTACCTCCGGACTTTATACTTTTTTTATTGTATTAATTGATTTTTTGGGACTTTTGTCGGACTTTTGTAGTACTTGGGGTGCTAAAATGGCGTTGTTAGAGATTAAACCCCTCATAAGCCCAAGTCCTCGATTTGAGTTCCCCTCTCAAGTCGGGGCATTTTTTATGTCCGTTTTTCTTTCATAAGCTTTGATGCGTTAAATTACATTTTTTCATATGAATAAATGCCGATTTTTACACTTTTTCATATGAATAAATGTCGATTTTTGCACCTTTTCATGCGAATCAAAAACCGGCACCTGACCCCATGTCAAAATTCGGGTCAAAACACACTCACCCTAAAACCCGTAATCCCGCTTCACTTCATCCGTGTAAACATCCTTTTCCTTATACAAAATAAGCGGCGGTTCAACCTTCATTCCGAGATTGCCGCCTTTTCTCGCGCATATCAAAATCATATTCGGGGCTTTGTCCGCATAGGGATAAACTATTCTCAAAGACTTCGGCATAAGGCGGTTATCCATAAGCGTCTTTATGATTTCCGCAAGCCTGTCGGGCTTATGCACCATATAAAAATATCCGTTTGTCTTAAGTAAAAGCGCCGCTTCCCGCACCACGTCGCTTAGCGTACACATGACTTCGTGGCGTGCGATCGCCTTTACGGGATCAGGATTTTTTTCACCTGTCCCCGCTGTCATATAAGGCGGATTGGTGGTCACAACGTCAAACGAGGCTTTTCCGAAAATCTTCGAAGCTTCCTTTATGTCACCCGTCACCACATCGATTTTGTCCGTGAGATTATTAAGTTCCACGCTTCTTCTTGCGATATCGGCACTCTCTTTTTGAATTTCAAGCGCAGAAAAATGAGAAGCTTCCGTCTTTGCGGTCATAAGTATCGGAATTATTCCCGTGCCCGTGCCCATATCAAGGACATTATCACCCTTCTTTGCCTTCGCAAACCCGGAAAGCAGCACGCCGTCCATTCCGAAACAAAATCTGTCCGTATCCTGTATTATTTTAAGACCGTTTCTTTGAAGGTCGTCTATTCGCTCCATTTTGTGGGTCTCCAAGTATTTTCACTCTTCGTTAAGTCGCATTTTGGCCATGCAATCTTATTCATCCAGCTTCGATTGTACCGAACCCTTTTCCATTGCCTCAAGCGCCTTTATTTCCGCCGAATCACCGCTATGGCTTTCTTTCTTGTGGCGAGGCTTAAATTCAAGATCCGCCACGTCATATTCCTTTAATTCGCGCTCATCCTCGCCCGTTTCCACAAGCACCTTTACCTTTTGCTTGAGCACGGACAGGCTTTGCACCGTTCCCTTCATGTTGTCCGCAGTCGTCACGTGATCTCCCACATTCGGAAGATGGCTGTTTAATTCCTCGTAAGCCGCCTCTTCGTTTTTGAGACAGCACATAAGACGTCCGCAAACGCCCGAAATCTTTGTGGGATTAAGTGACAAGTTCTGCTCCTTCGCCATTTTTATCGAAACGGGCACAAAGTCAGGCATATATGTATGACAGCAAAGCGGACGTCCGCAAATACCTATTCCGCCAAGAATTTTTGCTTCATCACGCACGCCCACCTGGCGAAGCTCGATACGCGTCTTGAAAATTTGCGCGAGGTCCCGCACAAGCTCTCTAAAATCCCCTCTTCCGTCCGCCGTAAAATAAAACAAAAGCTTGTTTTGGTCAAACGTATATTCACAGCCTATAAGCTTCATCACGAGCTCGTGTTCGGCGATTTTTTTGTTGCAAATTTCGAAAGCTTCCTTTTCCTTTTTTCTGTTTTCCGCTTCCTTTTCGTGATCTTCGGGGGTTGCAATGCGCATAACGGGCTTTAAAGGCTTTACAACCGCATCGTCTTCAACATCATGCGGTCCCATCACAACGTGTCCGAGTTCAACACCCCTTGCCGTTTCAACAATTACGGCATCGTCTCTCTTAATCTCAAACTCAAGCGGATCAAAATAATATATTTTTCCCGCTTCCCTAAATCTTACTCCTATAACCTTAGTCATCTATCAACCTCCATAAATACTTAAAAAATTCATTATTCACAGCCTTACAGACTCATGACGCAAGCATCTTTATTGTTCATGCATAGTGGCGCAATGTCCTAACCGGCTTTATTTCTTACTTCTGAGTTCCAGCATCAATACCATGAGCGACGCCTCAAGATTTACGTTCGACTTGATTCTTCTTTTAAACAAATCTATCGCATCAAGCTTTTTTGTGATTACATCGGGTGCGAGAAGTGCCGCTGTGCGCTTAATCTCCTCGCTTTCCGTCTTAAATATCACGTGCTCCGTGCTCCCCGTAAGCCGCACCACAAGCACATCCTTATACCACATCTTGATAAGCGAAAGCTTGCTTAAAATGCGGTCACTGTCCTTAAAGCCTTTTCCGGACATCTGTTTTACCGCCGAATATACTTCACCTGCATCCTTTTCGTCAAGACCTTTTACAAGTTTTATGCATTCGTTTTTTTCCGTCGTAAACTCGTCCGAAGTGGCATAACTTATCGCACGTCCCACGTTTCCGTCCGAAAATCCTGCGGCAATTCCCGCCATATATTCGGAAACTCCGTACCTTGTTTTGAGGAAATCTACTATTTTTTTATCGTCGACGGGAGCAACGTTTAACGTAATGCACCGTGACAAAATCGTTTGAAGAAGCGAATACTCATTGTTTGCAAGAAGCATAATGACGGCGTATTCGGGCGGTTCCTCAATTGTTTTTAACATCGCGTTTTGCGCCTGCCGGTTCATTTTTTCGGCTTCGTCGATTATATAAATCTTGTATTTTGACGAATAGGGCTTTATCAAAATGTCATCGTTGAGTTCGTCTCTTATTTCGTCAACCGCAATAAGATTCGGCTTTTCGTGCGTAACATATCTCAAATCCGGATGATTGCCGGACTCAACCTGCTTGCACGACTTGCACTTCCCGCATGCGGAATCTCCGCTTTCCTCACAAAGTAACGACGCCGCAAAGCTTTTTGCGAGAAGCTTTTTGCCGCTGCCCTTTTCGCCGCATATGATATACGCGTGCGACACACGGTCGTTTTTCTTTGCGTTTTTCATATGCGATATTATTTTTTCCTGTCCTATTATTTCATCATAAAACATATTTCAATCCGCATCACGTAAGTATATCAAGAAGCAACCCTCTGATTTCGTCAATCTTTGCCAAAATCACAAGATGGTCCTTTTCTTCCTTCATAAGCTCCGCCGCAAGTTCGTCAAGATCTTCGTCAATCACCTTTATCATGCCGTAAACCCTGTGCCGCCCGCGACGGTCAAGGAAATTTTCACGCTTAAATTCGTGCGAACGCGTAACTATCTCATTCATGAATTCCTTGATAAGAGCCCTGTATTGCTTCATATCGCGGACGTCCATGTGTTTTGCGATTTTCTTGCCCTCGTCCGTAATCTCCGTAACAAGCGTAATCAGCTTTTCCTGCAGCGCCGTATCCTCGATTTTACTCATAAGCGTAAATTGAAAATCCGCCGTCACAGGCTTTTCCTGAGGCTTAACCTCGGCCGTATTCACTTGCCCCGTCTGATTTATTTTGTTAATATCCATTCGGTTATTTCCTCAAGACATCTGTCAAGATTATCGTTCAAAAACCTTTTTGTGACATTAAGCCTCTTTAATTCTTCTTCCGAAAAATCCTTTTCGTCCGCTATAAAACGCCTGCAAACTTCAAGATAGCCTTGTGTTCCCTGCTTTTTTTCGCGCGTAATCGCACGCATAAGCCTTGTGTAATCGTCAACGTAGGTATAAATCGGAACGACTTTATTTTCCCCAAAATAATCTCTTATTTTTTCATATCCGGAAAGAGTCGTTATCATAAGATAGTCGTTGTTTTCAAGATCTATCTGTCCGTCGTCCGCTGTGTAATACCACCACGGTCCGTACACGGTGTCGTATCTTCTGATTTCTATAATCTTTCCGGCTTTTTCCGTTCTTTCTTTTTCGGAAACGTCAACAAAATAATATTCCGTTCCGCTCTTTTCGCCGGGCCTTATGGGACGCGTGGTATAAAGAATTACGTTTTTAAATTTTCCGCCGAAGCGCTTAAAAAGCTCCTTGTAAACGGTGTCCTTTCCCGTCGCGCTTTTTCCCATCACAGCATAAATTTTGCCCATATCTGTCTCCAAGTGTCAATTTACGTTAAAAGTATTTTCAAGCGTGTCCGCCCCTATCTTAATCCCTTGTCATACGGAATTCCTTCCGCCTTCGGACATCTCGACTTTTTGGACGTAAACGCAAGCACAAGAAGCGTGATCACATAAGGCAAAAGTCTGTAAACATAAGAGCTTATTCCTACATCCACAAGGAAATAATTGCCGTCTCCGTTTATGTCAAGCGTCGAATAGCATGCCGCAATACACTTAAAGAGTCCGAAAAGAAGCGCGCCGCCCGCAATGTTCACGGGTTTCCAGTTACCGAATATCATTACGGCAAGCGCAAGAAAACCGAATCCCGCAACGTCGCCGTTTGACGAGCAGTTTGAAGTGGTAAGGGCATATACAAATCCGCCCGTCCCCGCAAGAAATCCCGATATCACGGTTCCCGCATATCTCATCCTTAATACATTTATTCCGAGCGAATCCGCCGCCTGGGGATTTTCGCCGCACGAACGGAGCCTCAAGCCGAAGCGTGTTTTATAGAGGATTATCGACAGCACAATATACAAAATTATGCAAATGTATGTCGCAAGATAAACCTTGTTTACAAAAAGTTCGCCAAGGAAGCCTATATCCGCATTTTTGTCCATTCCGAGCGTGGTCTTTTTGATCATAAACCAGCTTGCTGAATCACCCTTTGCCATTTGAAGCGTGTTTTGGTTTACAAGTATACGGATTAAGAAAAGCACAAGCGCGGGAGCAAGCATATTGAGTGCCGTTCCGCCGATTGTCTGGTCGGCTTTTAAATTTATTGCCGCAAAGGCAAGAAGAAGCGAAAAAAGCGCACCCATAAGCCCCGCCACAAGCATGGCAAGAATTTCGAGTAATTGCATCACGCCCCATTTGCCGGACGCATTTGCGCTTGTAAAAAACGAGCTTCCCTGCATGATTCTTATAAAAAGCACACCGGTAAACGCGCCGAAAATCATTATACCTTCAAGGGCAAGGTTTATAATACCGCTTCGCTCCGCAAAAACACCGGCAAGAGCAACAATCGCAAGAGGAACCATAAAAAGTAACGTTTGATGAATTAAGAATACCATTATTTTGTTTCCTCCTTTTCCTTGTTTTTGCCGAGCTTCACAAGCCATTGACGGATTATTAAAGAAAACGCCGCAAGATAAACAATGACCGCAATGATGACATCCGTTATGTATTCATTGTACGCCGTAAGATTTGTGAGCTGCATTCCGACGACGTCAAGGAGTGCCATAAATATTCCGCAAAAAATCACGGCTATCGGATTATTAAGCGCAAGAAGCGCAACCGGAATTCCGTTAAAGCCTTCTCCCGGAAGCGACTGGTATGTTGACCAGAAAAACTCGGGATTTCCGGACAGATAATAAAGCGCCGCACCCGCCGACGCAAGCGCACCCGCAATCGACATCGATATCACAATGTTGCGCTTATCGTTTATGCCCGCATAACGAGCCGCATGGCGATTGGAACCGCATGCCTTAAGCTCGAAGCCGAAGGTGGTCTTGTTTATCATTATATACATGAGAATCGCAATTATTATCGCAACAAATATTCCCGCATTCGCCTGCGAACCCGCAAATATTTTGTCAAGTCCGAGTTTCGCGGTCGCAACGTTATTGTGAGATGTTTTGTAAATATATCCGAGTTTCCCGTATTCTTCCGCATTTCTGAATATACTTCCGTCAAATGCCCATGTTACGATAATCGCCGCAATCCAGTTTGTCATGATGCATGCGATGACTTCGTTTATGTTAAATATCGCTTTCACGAGTCCCGGAATCGCGCCCCAAATCGCGCCCGCAATAACGGCGCCAAGAAATGCGATTATCCAGATTATCCATGCGGGGACCGATTCACTCGGTATCGACAAGGCAATCATAAGGCTTGTCATCGTGCCCATAAGATACTGACCCGGCGCACCGATGTTGAAAAGTCCCGTTTTAAACGCAACCGCAACGCTCAAGCCCGTCATGATTACGGGCGTCGCACGAAAAAGCATGTTTCCGATGTTGGTTGCATTGAAGCCCCACGTAAGATGCCCAACCGCATCGCGCCCCGTGCTGAAAATTCCGAAGAATATAATTCTTACGCCTTCAAACGCGCCCTTAACGGATATTGTTTTTTTGCATACGCCGACAATGAATACGACAAGCGCTCCGAACACAAGCCCAAAAAGTATGGAAATAAGTGATGAGCATACTTTTTTTGTGCCGTCTTTTTGCCAAAGCTTCAAAAGTTTCTCTTTCATTTATCTCACCCCTTCCGCTCTTTTTGCGCCCGCCATATAGAGGCCGAGTTCCTCGGGCGTAGTTGTTTTCGGATTTAATTCACCCACAATTTCGCCCTCGTACATCACAAGGATTCTGTCGGAAAGGCTCAAAACTTCATCAAGTTCAAGCGACACAAGGAGCACGGCGTGTCCGGCATCCCGCTGCCGCACAAGCTCCGAATGAATATATTCTATTGCTCCGACGTCAAGTCCGCGCGTTGGCTGCACGGCAACGACAAGCGATTTTTCGGAATCGAGCTCCCTCGCAATTATTGCTTTTTGCTGATTTCCGCCCGACATACTGCGAACGACCGTGTCCGCACCCTGTCCGCTTCTTACGTCATATTGATTAATCAAACTTTCCGCGTATTTTTTTACTTCATTTTTCTTTATGAAGCCGTGATGCTGAAACCTCTTATCGTTAAAACTCTTAAGAACCATATTGTCTTGCAACGTGAAATCCAGAATCAATCCGTGCTTATGTCTGTCTTCCGGAATATGCGACATGTTTTCGTTCTTTTTCTTGATCGGAAGATGCGTAATGTCTTTGCCGCAAAGGATCACACGGCCCGACTCGATTTTCGTGAGCCCCGTAAGCCCGTGAATAAACTCTGTCTGTCCGTTTCCGTCGATTCCCGCAATGCATACGATTTCGTTTTGCCTTACGTTAAATGACACGTTATGCACGGCATCGCCCTTCTTTATGGCAGATTTTATGCACATATTTTCTATTTTTAAAATTTCGTCGCCGGGAATACTGTCCTTTTTTACAACATTTAATTGCACCGGACGCCCGACCATCATGTTTGAAAGTTCCTGCTTGTTTGTCGATGCCGTATCCACGGTTGCCACAAATTTACCCTTTCTGAGCACCGTGACGCGGTCAGAAACTTCCATGATTTCATTTAATTTATGCGAAATAAAGAGTATCGATTTTCCTTCATGCGCAAGATTTTTCATGATTTGCATGAGTTCTTCGATTTCCTGCGGGGTAAGCACTGCCGTCGGCTCATCAAAAATCAGCACCTCGTTATCACGATAAAGCATCTTTAAGATTTCCGTTCGCTGCTGCATTCCGACGGTAATGTCTTCCACTTTTGCGTCAAGATCCACGCTTAACCCGTACTTGTCGGAAAGCGCCTGCACCTTTTCTCGCGCGTTTTTCTTTTGCAAAAAGCCGTATTTTGTTTCTTCCGCACCCAGGATAATGTTGTCAAGAACGCTGTAAACATCGATAAGCTTGAAATGCTGATGCACCATTCCGATATGGAGCGCGGTTGCGTCATTGGGGCTCATGATTTTTACTTCTTTTCCGTCCTTTTTTATAATTCCGGCATCCGGACGGTAAAGCCCGAACAAAACGCTCATAAGAGTGGATTTTCCGGCTCCGTTTTCCCCAAGCAGAGCGTGAATTTCACCGCGCCTCAACCTAAGCGTAATATTGTCGTTTGCCTTAATCCCCGGAAATTCCTTTGTTATCCCGAGCATCTCGATTACATAATCATTCCCCATAGTATTCTCCTCCCGCATGTGCGGATATATTCCTATCCTTATGATTATAAATTTTTAACATATAAAAAGCAAGAAAAAGCTTGTGTACCCGCACGTCAAAATTCCGTTAACACTTAAAAAAAACCGGTGTAACCCGAATTTGGTTACACCGATTACCGTAATCATATAAATTTAAAATCCGCTTTCGATTTTTTGTTACTCAACCATATTAACCGTAACATTCGAATACTTTTGGTTAAAGTTTGCTTCGTAATCGGAATCGATTACAAGAGTTCCGTTAACGACCTTGTTGAACATCTCTTCATATTCCTTAACGGTAAATGTTCTGAATCTCCAAGCCGTATCGGATGTGGGAAGACCCGTGTCATTCTGAGCCGCGCCGAGTGTCTGGCATGTTCCGCCGATTTCGCTCCACTGTCCCGCATAAAGCTTGGCAGCCATCTGAACAACAGAGTTTGCAAGTTCCTTCATTGCGGATGTGATAACTGTGTTTGAATCGCCCGACTGGTCAACGTCAACGCCGATAACATAAGCATCGTTCTCCGAAGCTGCCGCAAATACAGACTGGCAAAGTGTGCCGCCGCATGCGAATACAACTTCCGTACCTGCCTGATACCAGCCGTTTACGAGTGTCTGAAGTTCACTTGAAGGAGAGTAGCTTGAGCCGTAAAGCCATGTGTAATTAACCGTTACATTTGTGCCGAGTTCTTTGGCTGCCGCATTTGCGCCCTGTACAAATCCGTAACCGTATCTGCAGCATGCAGGGTTCGTACCGCCGCCGCCACCGCAGAAGCCGAGCTTTGTGAAGCCGTCCTTAACGATTGCGTAACCGGCAAAATATCCGCATTGCTCTTCCTTATATGCAACTGCCGCAACATTTGAAAGTCCGAGATCCCATCCGTCGATAAACAAGAACTTAACGTCCGGATATGCCTTTGCTGCCTTTTCAAGTGCCGTTGCCTGCAAGAATCCGGGTGCTACGATCAAGTCTGCGCCGCCTTCGGCTGCAGCAACCATTGCATTATATCTGTCGTCGTCCGTAGCTTCCGATCCGTTTGCCGGCTGATAATATTTATAGCTCTTGTTGTTTTCTTTTGCCGCAAGCTTAACGCCGTTCCATGTACCCTGGTTAAAAGAGCCGTCCTTAAGCTGACCTACGTCCGTTACAAGTGCGATTTGATACTTGCCGTCCGACGATGTCATTTCATCGGCAATGGCATCCGCGCCCGTAGCCGTACTTCCGCCGCATGCCGAAAGTCCGATAACCATGCAAAGCGCAAGAAGTGTTGCAATTACTTTCTTCATAATGTATCCTCCCAAAATATTTTTGTGGTTTTCGCCCACGTTTTTCTCATTATATCATATGCCGTAAAAAAGGCAATAAAGAGCAAAAATTTCGCAAAGTTTCATCTTTATTTGGGCAAAAAATCCGGTACGTTTTCTCTGATATAATTTTCACAATACACATTGACACTTTACAATTTCGGTGATAAAGCAATTTACACCCTCTCTGTCATTTTTCTTGTTTTGGGACTTGTATGTGTGTTTTTTTCAGTTTGGGATTATATAAAACAAAAAAAATAATACCCTTTTTCAATTTTTTTTAAAAAGTTGTTGACAAACCCTTCTTCAGGTGGTAGTATACCACTTGCGTTCGAGAAATCGAATGAATGCGTTTCTAGCTCAGCTGGTAGAGCACCTGACTCTTAATCAGGGTGTCCAGGGTTCGAGCCCCTGGAGACGCATTTTGAAAGGTTCTTTTTTGACTGCTTTGTCAGTTGGGGGAGGGCTTTTTTTGTTGCCTAAAAAGCATAATAAATCACATGCAAATATTAAAAAGGGGAGCGGACGAAAATCCACTCCCCTTTTATTTTTCCCATCAATCACTGTCTCCGAGCGCCTCAAGTCCCTTTACGTTCTCAACTTTTTTTGCCTTTATGTTTTTTACAAAAAGCGTAAACACAACGGCGCTTGTCACATATGCGCAAGTTGCATAAATCGGAAGCGCACGCCAGAAGAGCGTTCTGTTGAATATAAATCCGAGCAAAACAGGCGTAACGGTTTGAGATGCCATGCTTGCCGTGTAATAATATCCGGTGAATTTTCCGATTTTCTTTGAAGAGCATAGTTCCACAACCATAGGGAAAGAGCAATTGTGGACAAGAGCCATTCCGAAGCCCTTAAATGCCCAAATCGCAAACAATACGACAGGGAAAACATGTTCGCCGTTTTCGCCCACAATTTTTCCCGTCGGAAGCACAAAGCACATTCCGAAAATCGCAACGGCGGTAATCGTAAGTCCCGTCGTTATGGTCCATTTACGACCGATTTTGTCGGCAATAAATCCGGCAACCGCAAATCCGATTACGGACGAAAGACCGCCGATTATCGTGAGATACATGGTAGAGCTCGATGCCGATTTAAGATAATAAATAACATAGTTTCCGATATATGTTCCGATTCCGTTGTCCGCAAGGAACCACAAAAACTCTGCCGCAAGTATCGCGAACAACATTGTCTTGTTTTCCTTGGACATAGGCTTATCATCGTCAACGGGTGTTGCAACCGCCGCCATTTTTTCGCCGTACTCAAGCTCGTCATGCATTTCCTCAAGCAATTTGTTTTCCTTAATCGTAAAGAAAAGCACAAGCGCCGAAATCACCATCAAAACGGAAGCCACAACAAAAGGAATTTCTATTATATAAAGCTTTCTTGCCGAATCCTCCGCATTTATGTATTTGCTGAGCACAAGAAATATTCCGAGCACGGTCGCAAACGCACCTCCGAAATATCCCGTGATATTTATGATACCGTTTGCCTTTGCGCGAAGAGGCTTCGGCGTGATATCCGGCATAAGGGACACCGCGGGATTTCTGTACATCATCATGAATATAAGAACAACCACCATCATCGCAATCATTCCGCCGATGTTGTTGTAGTGGAAAAACAACGGAATAAAAGGAAACGCGAATGCGGCAACAAATGTTCCCGTAAGAATATAAGGCATTCTTTTTCCGATCGGCGTTTTTGTCTTATCGGACAAATTTCCGAATATCGGAAGAAGAATAAGTGCGGCCAGGTTGTCGCAAGCCATGACAATACCCACAAGCCATTGCACATTTAAGATCTTGTCTGCGGCACCGCTTTTTAATTCCGCCGACGTCACCCCATACATATTTCTGGCAAGAATATCCGTCAAAAACGTCGGACACCACGAATCGTAAACCTGCCACAACAAACAAATCCCGAAGAACGCAAACCCGATCAAAAACGTTCTCTTGTAATTAAGCTTTAACTCCATAAGCCCTCCTCGTTTTATGAAATAGTTTTAAGGTCAAAAGAAATTTTGGATCTTTTTCCCATATTTCCGTGCAAAAGCACTTTGAAAATTATATCATATTTATGTAACTTTTTGGAAGAATACCTGTCAAGTTTGCGTAAAAAAAATCGGTTGCACAAGCACCTTAGTACCATGCAACCAAATTAATGCATATTTCCCTGACTTATAAAATCGAATTTTCTGTTTGGCATTTCAAGATTCTTGTTTCCGATTCGACATTTAAAGATTTCTATTTTCTGCTCTTCACAAAAATCCACAAAAGGAACAAAAAACTCACAAGCGTCACACAAATTCCGACGGAGTAAAGCACAATCGGCTTTGTATAATCCTTTTTTTCTTCGACGGGCCACTCATATGTGCCTTTAAGCCTTTCGTATTGCACTTCGTCAAACTCTGCAGTTCCGCCCACTTCCTGCAAATAAAGCTCTGCCGGATCAACAATCGTATATTCCGCGGAATAAAGATTGATTTCCGCATTTCCAAGCACTCTGTCACCGTACAGATACGTGATTTCACCGATTTTATTTTCACCCTGTTCAAGCACAAGAAGCTTTGTTACACTGCTTTGCACCGTTATATCGGATTCTGTTGCGTCCTGCGGCACAACAAGCACCGTTTTTTCGACGGAAACAGGCATTTCTAATTCCAGCGACACGCTCTCTCCGGTATCAAAAAGCTCCGGAAAATCATTTGCGCTTTTTTCCGCCTTTTCCATGGTAATTGTTTTGAAATTATCAAACCCATAATCAAAAAGCGCCATTGTGTCGGTATAAGAGTCACTGTTTGTGCCTTCACCCATAACAACCGCAATGAGCGTCATTCCGTCACGCTTTGCCGCCGTCACAAGGCAATATCCCGCCTCATTCGTACTTCCCGTCTTCCCCGCAAAAACACCGTCATAGGTAAGCGTATGCCTGAGGATTTTGTGTGTTTGCGCAATAACACGCTCTTCACCCGCGGGATTATTGGGCAGCTTATAATAATAATTGTTTGAAATATCGCAAAAAGTGTCATATTCGATACACTTTTTCATGATTAAAGCAAGGTCATACGCACACGTATAATGATTTTCGTCATGAAGTCCGTGCGGATTCGTTATATTCGTGTTTACACATCCGAGTTCATCCGCTCGCTCATTTGCCATCTCAAGAAACACGTCAATGTCGCCGTTTCCCACTCTTTCCGCAACCGCATAACTCACCTCGTTTGCGGACGCAAGCAAAATCGCATAAAGCGACTGCGTGAGAGTAAGCACTTCTCCTTCTTCCATCCCCACTCGGCTTGCATCCCAGCCCATCGAATAAACGGCATCGTGAGTCATCGTGATTTCCGTGTCAAGATCAAGATTTTCGATCGCAAGTAGCGCCGTAATTATCTTTGTGGTGCTTGCCGGAAACATTTTTTCCTTCATATCTTTATCATAAAGCACCGTCCCCGACTCTGCCTCGATAAGCACGGCGGTTTTTGCGTTTGTGTATGGGCCCGCAGGCCACTCAACAATTTCCGCGTTTACTTGCCTTACGGGAATCAAAGAAATCAGCACCGTAAACGCAAGCATCCATATACCAAAAAGCTTTTTAATTTTCTTCCTTTTCATAATAAAGACTCCCGAGCACCGCCCAAACTTCTCTGTTTTGAATGAACGCTTCACTTAAATCAGGCACCTCACACGACAAAAACACACTGCTCCCAAGAATTTCTATTGTCACGGAAGGCACAATCTCACGCCCGTTTAACCAGTCCGTATATCCCGCAAGACTGATTTTTCCGGCATAATACGTCATATCGTTCATATTTTCGATATAATCGGTATAATAAGAAAGCTTTTTTACAGCCGTCTCGCACTCTGTCCTGAATTCACCCGTCTGCCCCACATCCCAGGAGAGCGTTTCTCCCGTTGCGTGATAAGACACCGAGAAACACACGTTTTTCGTACTCAAAAGCTCGTTTAAAACTTCAACCTGCACCTTTACTTCCGCCGCCGAAAAAGGCTCCGTGCCCTTATATCCGCTGCTTGCGGGCTCATACCAGTCATCCGTTTCTTCCCAGCCGTAGTCATAATTTCTGTTTAAATCGATCCCAACCGCATTTGCCTTCCAACGCTCATAAAGCGTTGTGTAGTGATAACCGTATTTTTCGTAAAATATGGCATCTTCCTTTTTGTACATTTCCTTGACGTTTTTGCGGATTTCGGGGTCCACAATCGCATCGGGCCCGTTTATGCAAATTTCCGCCCCGTCGGGATTAAGCATCGGAATCATCACAACCGCGATTTCATCAAACAGTTCCTTATATGTATAATCTTCATACCAACCCGTATCATAATTATACAGATAATATTCCGCCATCATCATAAGAAGTTCCGTCGTGCAATATTCTCTCGCATGCGTCGTTCCGGTATAAAAAATCACCTTTTCGGCATTCGGATTTCCAATAGTGCAAACGTAAATATTCCTGTTGTCGGACGATTTTCCCGCAACATAATATGAAAAAATATCGGGATAAGTTTCCGAAAGCTCCTTTAAATCTCTCGTAAGCTCCGAATAAGAGTACTTATGCGCACTTTTATCCGCAATCGTGAGTGCGCCCAAATCATACTCATACATTTCCGTATACGTAATGTATTTATTGCATACAAGGTACTCGTTTCCCGCATATTCGCATTTATAATAAAATTCGTTCTCCGAGTCGCCCGTAAGCCTTAACTTTGTGCCGTTATACACGCGCATTACCTTGTTATCCACATTGTTTACGTCACGAAGTGACACATAATAACAATTTATCCAGGCGTCACACGGAAATGTGGGGATAACGGCGGCGGATTCGGTCGGAATGGCGGTTATGGCAGGGGTATCGGATATAGCAGGAGTGATAATTATAGTAGGGGAAGTGGTTATAATAGGTGTATTGCTTGCAACAGGAATGGTGGTTATGTTGGGAGCAGTTGACACAATCGGTGTAACTGAAGCGGCAGGACTTATATTTCCGGTCGGCGTTACCTGTACGTCGGGAGTTACGGATGCTATGGGAAGCTCACCCCCTGTCGGAGATAACGTCGGAACCGAAGTCATCTTGGCTTCCTGAGTCTGCTCCCGCGAAACACTTGTCGGCGTGATCGTCACTTCCGCCTTCTCGGTAGGGATAAGTGTTACCGTATCGCCCGTATTCCCGGGCTCATTTTCCCACGTCCCCGCGCCCATACATCCGCTTAAAGCAAATATCATTATAAATAGGTAAATAAACGCACATTTTGTAAAAATTTTCTTCATACAGAACCTTTGTTTCCTTTGGTTACGTTAAATCTACGTCAAGCTTTCCGGAATTTACTTCTTCTTTCTCTGACGTTTCATTTCCAATACTTACCATGTTATCCGCTCCCTTGCTCGCTGCAAGCCTGCAAATCTTTTTCCCGAGGCGGCTGAATTTTTCCTCATATTCCGTCATGACATTACCTTTTGCATATTCCGAATGATGAAGATCGTATGTCACGTTTTCGATTTCCCAGCCCGCATTTTTAAATGACTCAAGCGAATAATCAAATAATTCGACATTGTCGGTCTTAAAAATTATTTTGCCGTCGGGCGCCAAAACTTCCTTATATCTTGCAAGATAATTGGGCGACGTAAGTCTTCTTTTTTCATGTCTTGCCTTTGGCCAGGGATCGGAAAAATTTAAATAAATCGTGTTTATTTCGTTTTTACCGAAAATATCGGTAAGTGTTTCCGCATCATCAAAAAGGAAAAACAAATTTTTTGGTGCTTCGGGGTCACTTTCCTGCTTTTCGATTGCTCTCACAATAACGCTCGAAAACTTCTCCATACCGAGGTAATTGTTTTCGGGATTTAATTTTGAAAGCGTGCTTATAAACGTCCCTTTTCCCATTCCGATTTCAAGAAAAAGAGGTGCGCTGTTTCCGAAAAATTCATGCCATTTACCCTTATATTCCTTTGAATTATGTACCACAAAGGTGCTTGCCTCAACTTTTTCTTCCGCACCCTTTACTTTTTTAAGTCTCATGTCTTCACCCGCTTTTTAATTCATTTTTATTCGGTATCCATACCTATTTTATAATTCAATTTTATTCGGTATCATTGCCCACTTTATAACTCGTTTTTATTCGGTATCGGCATCTACTTTATAACTCGTTTTTATTCGATATCCGTCACAAATTTTACAGAGATTCATGTTTTTTGTCAATGAACATGAGAACAGTTCCCACATAACAAAAAAACGGACTTATTCAATCCGTCTTTTTAATTTCAATAACATATGCCGTATCGTTTTCCACGCGGAAACTTATATTAAGCCCCG
>CAZZFV010000028.1:0-1071 GCA_964653855.1 uncultured Lachnospiraceae bacterium | reverse complement strand
ATTTCAATAACATATGCCGTATCGTTTTCCACGCGGAAACTTATATTAAGCCCCGCATAAGTCATATTGTAAATTCTTGCGGGATCCGCCTGGTAATGCGGTCTCGGATCGTTTGAAAGAATTAAAGAAACCGCACGAATAATTTCCGGATCCATGCCCAAATCGTTTCCGCAAAAATCAACTTTTAAAAGGGCTTCCTTTGTGGCATACGAAAACCCGTCATTTGCGTCCGTTACCGCATCCGTATACTTTAAATAAGGTTTTATGTCGTAAATCGGCGTCATATCCGCCATATCGATACCGGACACGATAAGTTCGGGGCCGTTTTCCGTGTATTCCACATTTTCAAGCTTTACGACGCTTAAGCCCAAAGGATTCGGACGAAAAGGCGAACGGCTCGCAAAAACGCCCACACGCCTGTTACCGCCGAGCACGGGCGGACGAACGGTACTGTGCCAAGATTCTTCTCGGTCAAAATTCTTTGAAAATCCCCAAATAAGCCAAAGATGCGAATACTGTTCTATTTCACGCACCGCGTTTATGTCATTAAATTCCTTTTCAAAAAAAATACGGCCTTTAAGCACATCAACCACACCACCCTGACGGGGAATACCGAATTTGTCTGGGAAGTCGGTTCTGATATATGCTATTGGCCGAATCAATAGTTCATTCATGATAATTTAAGAACACCGCATGAAAAAAAGTTCATTCACAACATTCACTACAGCATAAAAAAATGCCCAGTTCCGGAATCGAACCAGAGACACACGGATTTTCAGTCCGTTGCTCTACCAACTGAGCTAACTGGGCATTAAGTTGCGGGAGCAGGATTTGAACCTGCGACCTTTGGGTTATGAGCCCAACGAGCTTCCAGACTGCTCCATCCCGCGATGGAATTAAATTAAAAAAATAATGGATGGGGAAGGATTCGGACCTTCGAAAGCGTTGCTAACAGATTTACAGTCTGCCCCCTTTGGCCACTCGGGAACCCATCCATAAAGCCGATGAGCGGATTCGAACCGTTAACCTGCTGATTACAAATCAGCTGCTCTGCCGTTGAGCCACATCGGC
>CAZZFV010000027.1:0-28547 GCA_964653855.1 uncultured Lachnospiraceae bacterium | reverse complement strand
TTAAGAAAAAGAGCTTCGTAACATACGAAGCTTTTTTTGTTATATTGGTCATATTTATTTAATCGGCAGTTAACTTAAAAACACTTGTTAAAAACACTTTATTGTGATAAATTATAAAATCTGTTAAGGCGGACGGTAAATCTGTAAAAGCCGCGAAAATACTTAAAAAAAACACATGAAACGGAGACATAAAATGGCTAAAATTCAAATGACGACACCGCTTGTTGAGATGGACGGGGACGAGATGACAAGAATCCTTTGGAAAATGATAAAGGATGAGCTTTTGACCCCATATATAGATTTAAAGACGGAATATTATGACCTTGGGCTTAAACACAGGGATGAAACGGATGATAAGGTAACCGTTGATTCCGCAAATGCAACGCTTAAGTACGGTGTTGCGGTTAAATGCGCAACAATCACACCGAACGCGGCAAGAGTGAAAGAGTACAATTTAAAGGAAATGTGGAAGAGCCCCAACGGCACAATCAGAGCGATTCTTGACGGAACGGTTTTCCGTACTCCCATTATTGTAAAAGGAATAGAGCCTTGCGTTAAAAACTGGGAAAAGCCGATTACGCTTGCGCGTCACGCATACGGTGATGTTTATAAAAACGTTGAAATTCGTGTTCCGGGAGAGGGCACCGCAAAGCTTGTGTTCACGGGTGCGGACGGCAAAGAAATTTCGGAAACGATTCATGAGTTTAAGGGACCCGGAATCATCCAGGGAATCCACAACACGGATAAGTCGATCACTTCGTTTGCGCACGCATGCTTTGATTATGCGATTGCGACGAAGCAGGATTTGTGGTTTGCTACAAAGGATACGATTTCCAAAAAATACGATCACAATTTTAAGGATATTTTTAACGACCTTTACGAAAAAGAATACAAGGCAAGATTCGAAGAACTCGGCATTACGTATTTTTACACGCTTATCGATGACGCCGTTGCGCGTATAATGAAGGCAAAGGGCGGATTTATATGGGCATGCAAGAACTATGACGGAGACGTTATGTCGGACATGGTTTCGAGCGCATTCGGTTCGCTTGCCATGATGACGTCTGTTCTTGTTTCGCCGACGGGCGCGTATGAATACGAGGCGGCTCACGGAACCGTTCAAAGACATTATTATAAATATCTTGCGGGTGAAGAAACATCCACAAACTCCGTAGCAACGATTTTTGCCTGGACGGGCGCACTCAAAAAACGCGGAGAGCTTGACAAAAACGACGCGCTTGTCGAGTTCGCGGAAAAACTCGAAAAAGCAACAATTAAGACAATCGAAACAGGCCGCATGACAAAGGATCTTGCGCTTATCACGAGTCTTAAGGACGTTACGGTACTTAATTCGGAAGAGTTCATAAAGGCAATAAGGGAAACGCTTGAAACTATGTAGTACATGACAGCCATATACACCGTGTTTGGATGCATTGACTTTCATATATATATTATAGGAAGCAAAAAACGCTTCCTATAATCGATTATCGAACCACTTCGTGGTTCTTTTATCGGAAGTAAAAATCAACTTCCGATAAGTTATGTTAACCCATTGAAAGGGCATAGGAATACAATCGGAGGTAAAGTATGAATCACATTGCAAATTGGTTTAAGAGTATCAAAAAAGAACTTTTTGTGGCAGCCGTTCTCGACATTGCGGTCGGAGTAATCATGATCATGTATCCCGACGAAGTGAGCCATTTTATTTGCTACGTAATCGGCGGACTTTTTATTCTTTGCGGCGGATTTTCACTTGTCAATATCCTCGTAAACAAGGGCACGCAGCCTTTCACATTCAGAGTGATACCTGCGGCGCTTGCCGTAGCGGTGGGATTTTTGTTTGTATTCGGCGCAGATTTTGTGTTTGACATCCTTTGGATATTTATCGGTGTCGGCATCATCATGAAGTCCTATTTTAAGTCGCAATTTTCTTATGAACTTAAATATGCGGGCGCTCCCAAGTGGTGGATAAATCTTGTAATATCGATGATTTCGTTGTGCCTCGGTATTGTTTTGATTTTGGAGCGTGATGTGGCACAGACCACAATTATCATGCTTTCGGGTATTTTTATGATAATCGACGGCATTTGCGATCTTGCGACGGTTATGACATTTGTTGCGGATCATGCCCGTATCAGAAATGCCGAAAAGAAGGTTGAAAAGGCGATTAAGCAGGCAGAAAAAGAAAGAGTTATGCAGGAAAAGCTTTCCGAGAAGGAAAGAAAGGCAGCTGCGAAGGCAGCGGCAAAGGCAGCTAAGCACGGCAAGGTGATCGACCTTGAAGAGGTTGTGACGGAGTCGAAGGCGGAAGTGAGAGACGCGGAAACGGTGGACGCCGAAAACACAGAAACTGAAAAATCGGACAACAATAATACCGCGGCGCAGACGGGTACGGATGCTGTTGACAATTCTGTGAACGATTCTGCTTCCGGTAATTCCGATACACAAAATTAAACCGGTAACGAAGCATAAAAAATATTTGCGAGATGCCGTCGTAAAAAAAGGCAATCAGATATAATCAAAAAAGATTTGCGACAGTCAAAAATGATTTAAAAAAGCAATAAATAATGCCGGGGATTTTGGATTTGCCCCGGCATTGTGAGTTTATGAGAAACATTGATTTGAAAAAAATTATGAGAAATATTGATACGAAAAAGTGAGGTATCATGGAAAGAATAATTAACAGTCTCTTAGAAAACGACATGTATAAGTTTTCAATGGGGCAGGCGATTTATCATCAATTCAGCAATTATAAGACCACATGGAGCTTTAAGTGCAGAAACAAGGACGCTTATTTTACGCAAGCGATGGTTGAAGAAATAAAGCACCAGATAAAGCTTTATTCGGAGCTTCAATTTACCGAAGAGGAGCTTGACTATTTAAATCATATAAAATGGATAAAAGGTTCTTATGTCGATTTTTTACGTCTTTGGAAGCCGAGATACGAGGACTTTACGATCAGTGACAATGCGGAGTGCGGACTTTTTATAGAAACGCGCGGAACGTGGCTTAACACATCGATGTATGAAATCCCGCTTCTTGCGATCGTGAACGAAGTGTATTTCAGGATGCATTATGATTATGACGAGCTTTTTAAGAGTTTCCGTGAAAAATTAAAAGAAAAAACGGACCTTTTAGTATCCGGTAAATACAATATCGGTGCGTTCAGTGAGTTTGGGCTTAGGAGAAGGCTTTCCGGAGAAGCGCAGGAGCTTGCGGTTAAGACATTATGCGAAAACAAATTCCCGGGATCACATTGCGTGGGAACGTCAAACGTGTATCTCGCAAAAAAATTCGGCGTGACGCCCGTAGGCACAATGGCGCACGAATGGATAATGTGCATAGGGCAAGGCAATCACAAGCACAATCCCGCATATTCAAACTGGTTTGCGCTTGACGCATGGGTAAGAGAGTACGGAATATTAAACGGAACTGCGCTTACCGACGCGATTACGACGGATTGCTTTTTGGAAGACTTTCAATTGACGTTTGCGACGCTCTTTTCGGGCGTGCGTCATGACAGCGGAGATCCGTTTGTGTGGGGCGACAAAATGATAAAGCACTATGAAAGCCTTGGGATAGATCCTCACACAAAGACGCTTTTGTTTTCGGACAGTCTCGACTTTGAGAGAGCGGACAGGATAAATACCTATTTTAAGGATAAGGCGCGCGTCGCATTCGGAATAGGAACATATATCGCAAACGATACATTTGCCGAGCCTCTCAACATTGTAATGAAAACGACGGCGTGCAACGGCATGGATGTCGCAAAAATCAGCGATGCGGAAGGCAAGGAAATGTGCAAAAATCCGGAATACGTGGAATATCTGAAGCGCTGCATCGAGTGGAGAATGACGCATAGGAATATAAAAATATAAAGAAACTCTAAACTCGCTCTTACAAATGAATAAAAAAAACGAAATGACACAATTTTGATTAAAAAAAGCCTTTAAATTGACACAAATTAATGATATTCTGTTCACAGAATTGTTCACGGGGTTATAGTGAATGATAAAAAATCTTATTAAATGGTCACATCGCACTAGTCAGTCAGGTGATTAAATGCTAGAATGTGCCCATAGGCCATCGAAAGGAGGCACTTTTTATGAAGACAACAACAAAGAGACGCATTACGGAGATCGTTTTATCGGCAGCTATTGTGATGAACGTTTTTGCATTTGGCGGATGTAGTGATGAAGAGGTAGCAAGTGATGTAACACCTACAGTTGCGGTTACAAAGGTTCCGACATCGGCACCCACGGCAACACCTGCTCCCACAGCAACAACGGCTCCCACATCTACACCGAAGCCGACATCCACTCCTAAGCCCACTGCTACACCTACGGTTAAGCCTACGGCAACTGTAGCACCTACGGCGACTGTTGCTCCCACAGCGGTTCCTACGGAAACACCCGAAGATACACCCGAAACAGGTGACTACGATGTTTTTGCATATCTCGGAATTGCAACGGCACTCAGTGCGGCATTGTTCTTTGCGGTAAATAAGTCACGCAGAGCTTAAACTAATGATTTAAAAAGGCGCATGTCCGAGACATGCGCTTTTTCTTTGTGTAAGTCCATAATACATGATTTTTTATTTGCGACAAAACATGACGTAATTCATGAAATTTTTATCCGGAGCCGGTGGGCGACTTCGGATAAGTTAATATAGGGAGGTACAACATGCTTAACAAAATGTTAGACGAAATCAAGAAAAACTACGAGCTTACACCTATCGACACGTCTGAATTTGAAGGAATAAAGGCGATGGGAATGAAGTTTAAGATTTCCGCTTACAATGCCAAAGGGCTCGGAAACGTGTCGCTTATGACGGCGAAGGGATTTTTCGGGCTCATGCAAATGGATACGGTTATCATAAATCCCTTTGAAAAGGATGCGCCGCTTTTTTCCTATGACAGAGTATACGCGATGGGAAATGACACGCTGTTTCTTGAAATGTATGAAACAAGACTTAATAAGACAGAACTCACGGAAGTAAAGCGTGTTACGGACGCAAACAAAAATCTTCCCGACAGCCCGCTTGCCCCCAATTGGTATGATGACATAAAATTTGGGGAGAGCGTTAAGAAAAAGGGCAAAAAGGGTCTTACGCCGGCGTTTGACAAGATGACGGAGGATTATCTCGCAGCATATCTTTCGGAAACAAAGAAAGCGGGAGATTGCGATAAGGACTCAAAGAAAAAGGAAGCTTCCAAATATACGGAAGGGTTACTCACACACGGCGGTCCGAGCACAAATGTTTTTGTGAAGGCAATCGGAATCGAAAAAACAAGCAAGCTTTTCCGCGAGATACTTTTCGGAACGGGAGAAGTGTAAGAAGAAGTAAAAAGAAGTAAAAAGCCCGTATCGGCCTTCGGCCGATACGGGCTTTTGTTTTATGTGAGTCTTCGCTATCTTCTTCCACCGAATCCGCCGCCACCGAAGCCGCCGCCGCCGAAGCCGGACGTGGATGACGCATTCATTGTGCCTGATGTTTGTGTCCATGTGACAAGTGACGATCCGTCTTTGTAAAGCGTATATGTCGTGCCTGTCACAAACTCATCCGATGACCACCAGCCGTTTGTGTATGCCTTTGAAAGCGTAAACGTGCAAATTGTGTTTCCGTCGGAGTCTTTTAATTCGTATGTTCCCGCCTTAAAGGAAGTGGAGCTTGAAACATAACCGTTTACGGAATTTGTGGGAGTTTCGCATATTCCGCCGAGTGCAACGACCGTGCCGCCCGTAACGGTGATTTTACCGTCAACGTCGATGCTGCCTGCCATTGAGCCTTGCGAGCTTCCGCCTTTTACAAGTACGAAGCCGCCGGTTATTGACACGTTTCCGTTTGAATCGATTGCGTCCGTGTCGCCTGACGGTGTTGTAACATCAACATATCCGCCGTTTACGGTGATAAGAGGTGTCGAATTACCGGAGCAAGCGTTAAGTCCGTCATCCGATGCATATACATATACGGATCCGCCGTTAATCGTAATCAGATTTCCTTCGATTCCTTCGTATGATTTTGTTATGTTTATGTAGCCGTCGTTTATTGTAACTTCGTTATCCGCATGGATTCCGTCGTCGGATGCGATTATCGAAATCGTTCCGCCGGAGATCGTGATGTTTCCGAGTGCGGATTCATTATTTTCAAGTGTGCTTGTGTTGTTTGCGTGAATGCCGTCGTCGTTTGACGAAATCGTGATTATGCCGGATTCGATTATTACTTCGTTGTCTGCCTTAATTCCCTTTGACGAATAGGTGCTCTTGTTTGAGTTTTGACCGGACGACATCGAAACCGATGTGTAATCACCGTTAATCACGCCCGTTGATGTGTAAAGCGACGATATGAGATATGCGTTCTTTGAAGAGTTTACGGTTCCCGTGTTAGAGGATGCGACAAATTCCGAAGTGGACGGCGTGGCACCCGAATTAAAGCAAAAATATTGAACATTCGAGTAACCCGACGGCATTGTAAACTCCAATCCGTAATAACGTGTGCGTCCGTTTGAAATCATTGTGGAATAGGTTGCTTCTTCCCAAACGCCCGCCGAATAATCGTCGTTATAAAAATATGCATAATAGGAATACTTGGTCGAATAAATCGTGCTTGAAAGTATCAAATAAAAATCGCTTCCCGACGATACTTTCTCGGTTGTATATTCGGAGTAGGTGTTTGTGTAAATCGTGACTTCTGCGTCGCCCGAGATATTTGCGTTATATGAAGCGTTGATTCCGTCGCAGCAGGCGTATATGCAAATGCTTCCGCCGAGAATCGTAATGTTTCCGCGCTGATTGCCCTTGCTCGAAATATCCGAATTGGTTGTCTTAATTCCGTCGCCGCCTTCGGAAATTAATATTATGTTTCCGGATTCGATTTCGACTTCGTCGTTTCCGCGAAGGGCTGTGTTAAGTGCCGTAACCTTTAATGTGACATTTTTTATCGAGAGTGAATCCTTTACGTGGATTCCGTTGTTGTAAGAAGCGGAAACGTAAAGTGTTCCGTGCCCCGAAATGTCAAGGTCGCATGTTGTGTAAATCGCGCCGTTTGCGGTGTCTGTGTCTTCGGTGCGTGCGGCACGGGCATCGATTATTTCGTTGTATGTGCCTTCTTCCGC
This sequence comes from uncultured Lachnospiraceae bacterium, assembly GCA_964653855.1. Taxonomy (GTDB): domain Bacteria; phylum Bacillota; class Clostridia; order Lachnospirales; family Lachnospiraceae; genus RGIG3528. The sequence continues at coordinate 21,432 of CAZZFV010000027.1, read as the reverse complement.
CTTGATCTTAAGCTTGTCGGCGTTTTCGCACAAAATGGGAGATGTGGTTGTGCATGTGATGCTGACGCCGTTCAGTTCAAGCGTTACCTTGTCTTCGTCGCCCACATTTATGTAAATTGAGCCGTCCGCGAGTACGCCCGAAAGAGTGTATGTGCCTGCCGACGTGATTGTGTAGGTTGTGCCGGAAACCGTGTATTTTCCGTCCGATGTCGTTATTTTAAATTCCGATGTGATATCCGTTTTTTCGGATTCCGCGTCTTTTACGGGAGAGGCGGTGGGAGCGGTTTCGGTATCGGAACTGCTTTGTGTTGAGCCGGACGAAGAGCCGGATCCCGATGTGCTGCCGGACGAAGAGCTGTCCGATGCTTTTGTCGTGGGAGTTGCGGTTATGGTGGTTGACGAACCGGTATCCGAGGACGAGCTTCCGTTAACTTCGGTTACGTTGTAAATTACGTCGTCGTTTGTGGTGCTTCCGCATCCCGCAAGCACCATAGAACAAACAAGTGCGAGAGTGCATAATTTTTTAAGCTTCATTTTTTCATAATCCTTTCGTTCTTGTAAATTGTAAATATAGTTTATGATTGCCTAAAAATTTTCTTTGATCGCAATCATGTTATATAAAAGTCGTTTGTGTGTGAAAAGCCTTACGACTTTGTTTATAGGTCAAATTTTAAATCCCAAATGTGTTTCAAGTATGAATAAAAAATTATAAGTCTGTGAAATCGAGGGGCGAGAAGAAAAGACTAAAGCGGAACGTAAAAAAAATCCCGTATGAATCACATACGGGAAAATATTTTATCAAATTTTACGCTCTTACGGTATATTCCGTTACGTTAAGTATTGTTTCACCGTCAACCTGGAGTGCGCAAGGCGAATCAAACTTAACTGTAATTTCGTGACCCGTCATGACTTCGACCATTTCGCGATGGCTTACGTGACGGCCTTTAAAAATACTCGGGAAAACGCAAAGAGTCTTTAATTTGCCCGAGCCGTACATAACGACAACGCTCAAAAGACCGCTTTTTTCAAGTCTGTCCTGACGGGGAGCGACTTGCATTCCGCCGCCGTAAAAACGTCCCTTCATTGAGGGAGCAAGCCAAACCTTGCGGAAAGTCTTTGTGACGCCGTCAACCGTAACGGTTGCATTTCTCGGCTTAAAGTGGAAGAGGAGTCCTTTTATCGCGATGCCCGCATAGTTTACGGGTTTGTCGGATTCAGCCTTTTGCTTGTCGCCCACTTCACAGCAATAGCCGTCGATTCCGTAGCCTATTCCGTTGATGAAATACATTGTTTCGCCGTTTACCGTGACGCGGGGGAGATTTGTGAGATAGGGGTTAAGCAAAATAAATTTGTCTTCCGATTCGCCTATCACATCCGCACGGAAATCATTGCCCGAGCCTGCCGCATAATAATAAACTTCGTGTGTGAGTGTGCGGCCGTTTAAAATATTTACGAGACGGTTTATTGTGCCGTCGCCGCCTGCGATATAGAGCTTTGTTTCGGCACTTGTGCCCTCGATATAGGAATAAATGTCTTCTATACCCGTGATATCGATGAGATCCGTTTCACCGAAAAGATATTGCGATGCCACATTTGCGGCGTCAAAGCCTCTTTTGTTGTTTGCGAGCGGGTTGTAAAGAATTATATTTTTAGCCATGATTGTCTCCGTTTTTAATTATAAATTTTGTTCCATGTCTTTGCGGACACGTGCGGATATTACGTGAGTTGTGTTTTCCTTAACGAATTCCGCGGGAATTGTTTCGATAAAGTTATAATAAACATCCGTTTTCTTAAACGGAAAGTTCTTTTTGATGTTTTCGGTGCCTGTGGTTGTGACAACGACAACGGGCACTTCCGCCATTTTTGCGACCTTAAATATTCCGTCATGGAAGGGAAGAAGAGTTAAATCCTTGCTTCTTGTGCCTTCGGGGTAAAGTCCCACGGAAACCTCGTCTGACTTTATGAGGTCGGACGCTTTAATAAGCGTTTTGAGTGCTTCTCTCGGGTCGGTTCTGTTGATCGGGAGAAAAAGGCATTTTCTGATTATTCTTCCGAAACAGAATACCTTGAAATTTTCGGGCTTTGAAATGTATGCAAGGTCACTTTTTCTTAAAACATACCATGTGAAAATGGGATCGAATTTGGATCTGTGGTTTCCGACAATCAAAAATCTGCCTGTTTTGGGAACACATTCGATTCCCTTAACGTGTATTCTTGATCCCGATCCTATGCGTGCGAGCCATGTTGACACATAAAGCAAAAATCTGTAATACTTTGAATTTTTTTTGTATTCTTTTTTGGGATTAACAATGACGGCACTTACCATCAATATGATTATCCAAAGAACAAGAAGTGCAAGTATTACGCCAATTACCGCTATAACCGCGAAAATTGCGGTTTTTAATATGTGAGACATGTCTTGAGCCTCCCGATGCATAACGTTTTATGCACAAAGCACCAAGGTATTATAAAACATTTTTGTCAAAAAGTGAAGAAAAAAATGCAAGAAGTGCGAGATATGTGCTATGATTGTAAAAAATTTCGTTTTTTGATGAAAATCAAAAAACGAAAACAACATGACGGAGGACTTTACACATGCAAAAAGCCGTAATCAGAGAAGAATTGATCACTATTCCAACATATAAGCAGGCGTCTCCCGAAAAATGCCCCATATTTATGGAAAAGAGGGCTTACCAGGGGAGCACGGGAAAAGTTTATCCGCTTCCCGTAACCGAGAAGATTTATGATGAAAAGGAAGATCGCGAATACAAAGCGGTTATCCTTGAAAACGACTATCTTTATGTTTGTGTGCTGCCCGAACTCGGCGGGCGCATTCAAAGGGCGCTCGACAAGACAAACGGATACGATTTTGTATATTACAATCATGTGATAAAGCCTGCGCTTGTGGGGCTTGCGGGTCCTTGGATTTCGGGCGGAATAGAATTTAACTGGCCGCAGCATCATCGTCCTTCCACATTTTCTCCCGTAAATCACAGAATCGCGGAAAATCCCGACGGATCGGTCACCTGTTATGTAGGTGAAACCGATGTCATGTACGGGACTTCAAATACGCTTGCGATCACGCTTTACCCGGACAAAGCCTATATTGAGCTTTCAGGCACGTTTTATAATCCGACGGATATGCCGCAAACATTTCTTTGGTGGGCAAATCCCGCGGTTAGCGTAAACGACAATACTTATTCCGTATTTCCGCCTGACGTAAATGCGGTCATGGATCACGGAAAGCGCGCCGTTTCGACGTTTCCGATCGCGACGGGTGAATATTATAAGGTTGATTATTCGGCGGGCGTCGACATTTCGAGATACAAAAACATTCCGGTTCCGACGTCTTATATGGCCGCACACTCGGATTTTGATTTTATAGGAAATTTTGACGAGGGCGTGGATGCGGGACTTCTTCATGTTGCCGATCATCACGTGTCGCCCGGAAAAAAGCAATGGACATGGGGAAACGGCGATTTCGGACGCATGTGGGACAAAAATCTTACGGACGCGGACGGTCCTTACATTGAACTCATGACGGGCGTTTACACGGACAATCAGCCCGATTTTACATGGCTTAAGCCGAACGAGGAAAAGACGTTTACGCAATATTTTATGCCCTATAAGCACGTGGGGAGAGTTTCAAATGCCACACGAGACATTGCGATAGGAGTAAAACCGGACGAGATAAACGTATATTCGGCGGGGGTTTTTAAGAATGCCGAAATAAAGATCGTGTGCGATAAAAAGACGGTTTACGATAAGACGGTTGATTTATTTCCTTGCACGTGTTTTACGGACAAGATCCCTGAATTCCACGATTATACGGTAACGGTTTGCGACGAAAAGGGAAATTTACTTTGTAAGTATAAGGAATTTGTGCCGCAAGACACTCCCGTGCCGAGTCCCATGGATCCGCTTAAAAAGCCGGAGGAGATTGAATCTACGGAAGAACTTTTCCTTGCGGGGCAGCACCTTGAGCAATACCGCCATGCGACACGAGAACCCGAAAACTATTATCTTGAAGGCTTAAAACGCGACAAAACGGATATAAGACTCAATAACGCCTACGGGCTTTTGCTTATGAGACGAGGGGAGGACCGAGAAGCCTTAAAATATTTTGAAGAGGCAATCAAAAAGCAAACGTGGAGAAATCCCAATCCCTACAACGGCGAATGTTATTTTAATGCGGGGCTTGCGTACTTTAATCTCGGGGAATTCGATAAGGCGTATGATGCTTTTTATAAGGCAACATGGTCGATGGAAACCGCCGGTAACGCATTTTATTATCTTGCAATGATTTTAAATCAAAAGGGCGAAATGCGGGAAGCATTTACCTTCGCAGAAAAGGCACTGTGTCATAATTTCTGTAATATGAACGCGAGAGTTTTGAAGCTTGAGCTCTTAATCGCTTTAAATGAGCTTTACAATGATTTTCTTAACGAAAGCCTTAAACAGGATAAGTTGTCGCTCGGAATTTTATACAGAGCGCTTCCTGAAAAAGAATTTTACCGTGTAATGGGTGACAGAACGGATAATTATCTTAATCTCGCAAGGCTTTACGAACGAATGGGATTTTTCTGCAACGCACTCGATATTCTTAAGAATTGTCCGAAGGCAAATCCGCTTGTCGCATACAGAAAAGCGCATATTTATATGATTACGGGAAATATCGACGAGTGTGTGAGCGAAATTAAGTTTGCGGAAAGTTTGTCTGCGGATTATTGTTTCCCCAATAACACGGCAGACATAAATGTGCTTAAGGAAGCACAGATCGTAATGGATTTTGCGGGCGATAAGGCGCCCATGGCGGCGTATTATCTCGGAAATCTCTATTATGACAAAAAGAGATATGAGGAAGCAAAAACGGAATGGGAAAAGTCGGCAAGCGTGAAAACGGATTTTGCGATGCCTTTCCGTAATCTCTCGATTTATTGGTACAATAAGGGCGGAAACCCTGAAAAAGCGTTAAGTTATATTACGACAGCCGTGAATTTGGAGCCTCAAAACTCGAGATTTGTGCTTGAACAGGATCAACTTTTGGAAAATGTGGGCGCGGATCCTGTCGTAAGAATTTCGATGCTTGAAGATCATAAGGAAATAATCGAAGAACGCGATATGCTTTGCATAGCTTATGTGAAGCTTCTTAACCTTAACGGAAGGTATGCGGAAGCGCTTGAGATCCTCATGCATCACCGCTTCCATGTGTGGGAAGGCGGAGAAGGGCATGTTGCCGCAGAATACAAAAACGCGCTCTTTGCGCTTGCGGATAAGGCAATGAATGAAGGGGATTACGCGCATGCATTTGAACTTGCCGAAAGTACGCTTTCGTTCCCCGAGAATTTAGGTGAAGGTAAACTCTTTAATGTGCCCGACAACAGAGCGTATCTCACGATGGCGCTTTCGCTTAAAAATATGGGTAAGGAGGCGGAAGCCAAAGAATACTTTAAAAAGGCGGCGGAAGGCAGTGTGACACCCGAAATCGTGAGATATTATAACGATCAATCGTCCGAATATATATTTTATCTGGGAATTGCGCGAAGCTACCTCGGAGATCGTGACGGAGCGCTCACCGCAATGCGAAATCTTATAGATTTTGGGAACGCGCATTTAAACGATGAGCCCGAATATGATTTCTTTGCGGTTTCGATGCCCGAGCTTTCGGTTTACCGGCCGAATTTAAAGAGAAACAACGAAATATATCTTAAAAAGCTTATAAATCTTGGTGTGAAGGGACTTGGAGCAGTTACCGAAATAACCGGAAAAGCGAGGTAACATAGAGTTTTTTAAGAAGATGATTATTGAAACAATATAATATAAAGACTTATAATCCTTGTGTAATGATGAAAAGGGTGCGGGAGCGAGAAAGCCCGGCATCATTAAAAAGTGTCATTTGGGCATGTTACGGATGCATTTTTCGGAGAAAATGTATCAAGGGTTATGGGAGCAAACTTTATATGAACAATTTTAAGAAAAAAAATGTACTGACAGCGGCATTATGTCTGTTTGTGTTAGGTGCGGGCGCGTCCTGCGGGCGAGTTACCGAAGAACCGTTTATTGTGGTGGCGGAAAACAGTGAATCCACAAAATACACGGCTTGCACGGTAACGAGAGGCGATCTTGTGCTCTCAAAGAAAGTGAGCGCAACCTACACACAACAGGCGGAGCAGGCTGTCAGTTTTTCTGTTTCGGGGAAAAAGGTAAACAATGTTTATGTTGCGGCGGGTGACAAGGTAAAGAAGGGTGATTTGCTTGCGCAGCTTTTGAGCACGGATTTGGAAAAAGAGATAAGCGAGCTCGAATACGAAAAGGAAAGAGCGGAAGTGCTTTTAAAGCTTATGCTGGAAGACGTTCCGGAAGCCTTTGAGGGATTTACGAATAAAGAATATGCGATTGAGGATACGTGTGACACAATCGAAATTTATGATATGAAGCTTAAGAGCCTAAAAGAGGAACTTGAAGAAGGAAGAGTGTATTCGGAAATCGACGGAACGGTGACATGGGTCAAAAAGAATTTGCAAGGCTCGGTGGCGACTATAGGAGAACGCGTGATAAATGTAGTCGACGACGACAGCATGGTTTTTAAGGTTACAAAAAACAATTATACTATAAATTTAAAGAGTACGGAAAATGTCACAATGAAAGTGAATACGGGAACATATGCCGGAACTTATGAGCTTACGCCCGTAAAAACGGACGAGTGGGGAGATTTTCTTTACTATAAAACGGTTGACGAAACCGAATTCTCGGTAGGAACGATAGGATATATAACGATTGTGCTTGACAGTCGCACGGATATTTTGCGCGTTCCTCTTCGTGCGATTCACACTCTCGGTGATCAAAATTATGTATATGTAGCAAACGAAGCGGGTGTGAGAGAAGCAAGATGGGTAACCGTGGGGCTCACGGGAAACGACGGCATTGAGATAGTCTCGGGACTTTCGGAAGGGGATACGGTGATTTTAAAATGAAAAAAACAATTTTTACTGTAATTGCCGCACTCAGCCTGTGTCTGTTTTTTTCCGCTTGCGGATTCGGAGCGTGGGCAGAAACATCTCAAAACAATACTGACACGGAAGAAGATATAGAGCTTATTGAGCCCGTGTTTTCGGAATCCGAAACCGAGTGCGAAAGCGTTATGACACGCACGATTTGCAATGCCCTCACATATTCGGCGATTGTGAATCCTTATACGGAAGAATATGTTTTTCCGGTTAAAGTATCGGGTTTTGACTTATGTTGTGCTCTTGGGAGTAAGGTTACTGCCGGCGACACGCTTTCAGTGGGAAACACGGCATCACTCGAAAAAGAGATAAATTCTTATGAAAACAAAATTTCCGAATTAAACGAAAAATCCGAAAAGAATCCCGAAATGGCTGAGCTTTATGCGGTTGACATAAAGTATTATACGGAAAAACTTGATGCACTTTATGCGGAAAAAGAAAATTATGTGATTAAGTCGGGGATTACGGGATATGTGTCTTCGGCAAATTTTAATACATCGCAGATTCCCGCGGGAAACGGAATAGTTGCTGTGTCGGATATAAGCCGCAAGGTAATCCGCACGAGTTTTATAAAAAAGTCGGTGCTTACGAATGCACTTGATATTTTCGCATTTGTGAACGGCGAGCGATATGATGTTACAAATATCACCGCGGAAAACGAAAAGGTTTATTCGTATTTTGAAATAACGGATCCCGACGGGAAAATCGCGTGCGGGGACGGCGCAACACTCGTGATTATCGAGGAAAATGCGGAAAACGTGCTTTCTGTGTCTGCAGAGCACATAAAAACGGATACGTCCGGTGAATATGTTTATATAAAAACCGAAAACGGAAGCGAAAAAAGATACATAAAATCGGGCGTTACGGACGGAGTGTTTACGGAAATCGTATACGGTGTCACGGAAGGAGAGCAAATTTTTAACAGTACGGCTTTTTCCGACACCGGAAATTACGGATATGCGGAGATCGGGGAAATTACGACAAAGTTTTCCGGGAATCTTCAAATACGTTATTCAAAGTCGTATACGGAAAAGGCGAATGTCGATTGCACGGTGTATTTTGATAATTTCAACATAGAAAATTATTCACTTATAGAGAAGGGCGATTTGATTTGCACGATTCATACGGAAATCGACGATGTGGAATACAAAAAAGCCGAACAAAAATTGATGCGCGCAAAAGAAAGAGGAGAGTCGGCGGAAGTAATCAAAGAGTTACAGGACGTCATTGATTATTATGATTATTGTGCGGGAATTACGGGAATTTATGCGGAGTATACGGGAATTGTTTTGTCGCTCGGTGAATTTGAATCGGGAGATAAAATAAATTCGGGAGACACCATAGCGGAAATCGCGGATATTACAAATTGCTATCTTCTCGCAACCGCGGACGACAAAAACAAAATCGTGTTCGGAAGCGACTTCCAAGTCACTTATTCCGCAAACGGAAGCACCTCTGTAGACACAACGGGAAAAGTTATTTCAACCGGCAACATGAATACGCTTACGGGGTTAAAATCTGACACCGTCCTCATTTCGATTCCGGACAGTGATTTTTCAAGCCTTCTCGGAAGCCTGAAAAATTTTTATTCGAGATCCAAAATCAAGGGCAGCTGCATTACGTCAAGCATTACGGGAGTCGTCACTGTGCCTAAGAAAGCGGTGACGGTATATTCGGGAAAATATATCGTGTCGACCGTGAACGCGGACGGAAGCATATTAAAAAAGACGGTTGTGATAGGCGGAAACGACAACGAAAAATATTATGTGATATCGGGACTTAAGGAGGGAGAAAAAGTATGTTTAAAATAATGATTCTTAAACTTAAGTCCAAAAAGTGGATGACGATTTCACTTATGACCGGAATAATTTTACTTATTGCAACGGTTTCGAGTTTTCCTATGTATAAGTCCGCAGCGATCGATAAGATGCTTACGGATTCTTTTAGGGATGAGTTAAAGGAAACCGGAAAATGGCCGCTTACGGTTAAATTCAACACATCCGCAAACAAAGATACCGGGCGTCAAAGTATTTATGACGCCGAAGCGCTCGTAAACGAATTTTATAAAAATATGGGTGTTACCGAAAAGGAAACGGTGCTCTTTTATTCGACGCAAAGTACCGTTATGCAATCGGAAATGGGCAGAAGCGACATAAACGGAATAAGCTTAAAGCCCGCATTCTTTTCGGGACTTGAAAATCATGTGGTTGCGAGATCGGGAAATGTATTTTCGGAAAGCGGCTACACGGACGACGGCGCGATAGAGGTAATGATTTCCGAAGAAACGATGATTTCCGCGGACGTTTTGGTTAACGAAACATTTGAACTCACAAAAATAAAGGACGACAACGGAAAGCCCGTGAGAGTAAAGATTATCGGTGTGTTCGGTGTGGCAGATTCGAGTGATTTTTATTGGCAGCTTGTGTCAAAAAAGGCATCGTCTTTAATCCTCATGAAGGAAGACGTGTTCAGAAATGTATTTATGGCGGAAACGAGGACAAATCTTGTTTATTCGTGCATGTATAGTTTGATGTTCGAATATGCCGATTTGAGCACCGAAGACATTCCGCAAATCATGGAATATACGGAAGAACTGGAATTAAATTCGGAATTTTCAAAGAACATGACGTTTTCTTCGTATATGTCGATTTTGGAAGAGTTTAACAGGTCGTCAACAAGAACCGAAGTGACGCTTTTTATGCTTACGGTTCCCGTGCTCTTTTTGCTCGGCGCATTCATATTCATGGTATGCAATAAGATTTATGAAAGCGACGCAAACGAAATCAGCGTAATGAAGAGCCGTGGTGCGTCAAGTGCGCAATTGTTCTTTATGTACCTTATGCAAAATGTTTTGATTACGGTGATTTCGTCGATATTCGGCGTGATGCTGGGATTTGTGTTTGCGGGCGTGCTCGGAAGCACGGAAAGCTTTATGGAATTCGATACGGCGAGGAGCCTTGATCTTCACCTTGAAGGCGAAGCGCTCATCTACACGGCGTGCGGAGCGGTGCTTGCGATTCTCATAATGACAATCCCGTCGCTTAAATACAGCCGCATCACGATCGTGAATTTTAAGCAGCAAAAAGCGCTTAAACGCCGCACATGGTGGAAAAAGATTTATCTTGACGTGATATGTATTGCCGTTTCTTTGTACGGATATTATTCCGCCGACAGAACGGTGAGCGACATAACGGGGAAAACGGACAGCACGGGCGCCGTGGATCCGCTTCTTTATGTGAGCTCGTCGCTCATGATTGTGGGACTGGGACTCTTATTTATAAGGCTTCAGCCGTATCTTGTAAATCTCATTTATTTGGTCGGAAAGAAGCTTTGGCATCCGGCAAGCTATTTGAGTTTTAAGGAAAACAGGAAAAATTCGGGAAGCGTTGAATTTATAATTTTGTTTATGATAATTTCGATATCGCTCGGAATTTTTAACGCGGTTGTTGCCCGCACGCTTCTGCAAAATGCGGTCGACGACGCCGAATATCTTGCGGGATCGGATATAATCGTAAAGGAACAATGGAAAGACAATTCCTACCTTGCGGAAGAGGGGATTGAGGAACTTACCTATTATGAGCCCGATCTCGGGAAATACGACACGCTTGATATTCTTGAAAAATACACAAAAGTGATTTACGATAACCGGATAACGGTTCAAAACGGCAGCGGGAATTTTGGCGCAACGCTCATGGGAATTCACACAAAGGAATTCGGAGAAACAACGTCGCTTCCCGCGGGACTCAACGAAAAGAGATACAGGGAATACTTAAATCTCCTTGCGTTAAACGAAAAGGGAGCGCTTGTTTCAAGTACGTTTAAGGAAGTTTACGGTGTAAATGCGGGAGACACGGTTACATTTAAGGATGCGTCCGGAAACAGCATGTATCTCGTGATTCTGGACTTTTTTGACTATTGGCCGGGATACGAAAAGAGCACGGTAACGACGGATGCGTCGGGTGAAAGCGTAACAACCGATAATTTCTTAATTGTCGCAAATTATCATACACTTACCGAAAATTGGGGGCAGATCCAATATGAAGTGTGGATGAAATTAAAGGATAATGCGGATACGGACGAATTTTACGCATGGATTACCGAAAACAACGTGACCGTCACAAAATATAACGATAAGACATCAGACGTAAATGATGTGATAAATGCGCCGTTACTTCAGGGCACAAACGGAATACTCACGATGGGATTTTTGGTTACGATGCTTCTTTGCGCCGCCGGATATCTTATTTATTGGATAATGGCGATAAAGCAAAAAGAGCTCATGTTCGGAATTTTGCGCGCGGGCGGTATGCATAAAGGTGAAATCATGCATTTTCTCATAAACGAGCAGCTTTTTACGGGCGGATTTGCGATCGTGGTCGGAATACTTATAGGAAATCTTACCGTCAAAATGTTTGTTCCGGCACTCCAAAAGGCGGCGTCGGCGGGCGCACAGGTGCTTCCGATGAAAGTGGTGACCGGCGGAAGCCACATAACGAAGCTGTATATCGTTATTATGATGATGGTTGTTTTGTGTATTGCCGTATTGTCAAATCTTGTGCAAAGATTAAATATCACAAAGGCACTTAAACTTGGGGAAGATTAAAACGTTATGATTATAAAAAAGTTTGACAAAATAAACATTGAGACCGGTGTGGGACTGGATGCGGCGGTTTTAATTGCCGCAGAAAATCTTAAAAAAGATTTTTTAAATGTGCTTTCGGTGCGCTTTGATTCGGAAGATCCCGTGATTAACATAAAAATCACGGCCTATGACAAAAATCTTTTGTGGGAAGCGTATGTTATAAAGTGCTCAGGAAACAATATTTATATAACGGGTGCGGACAGACGCGGAAGTATTTACGGAATCTATAAGATTTCCGAAATGCTCGGAGTTTCGCCGTGGTACTTTATGGCGGATGTGTATGTGAGGGCGAAAGAGAGCATCGAATTTCCCGATGACTTATTTATTTCTGAACACCCGGGTGTCAAATATCGCGGAATTTTTATAAACGACGAAGAGGAGCTTGATAATTGGGTACGCCTTCATATGGGAGAAGACACGATAGGCGTAAAAACATACGAAAAGATATTTGAGATGCTTCTCAGGCTTCGCCTAAACTACATTTGGCCCGCAATGCATGTGAATTCCTTTAATATGAAAAAGGAAAACGGGATTTTGGCGGACAAAATGGGAATCGTTGTCGGAACAAGTCATTGCGACATGCTTATGAGAAGCAATAACCGCGAGTGGGCACCGTGGTGTGTTATGAAAGGCTATACGGATGCGGAATACGATTATTCCGCGCCCGGCAGAAACCGTGAAATATTAAATGAATATTGGTCGGAAAGCGTAGATCAAAATAAGGATCTTGAAGTCAGCTATACGCTCGGAATGCGCGGTGTACATGATTCGGGCTTTAATGTGAAAAATTTTGCGCTCTTAAAGGACAAGGAACTTTTAGACGCGAAAATAGGTTTACTTGAAACGGTTATTAAAGCACAGGAAAAGATAATAGAGGAAAAAGTTCCGCACGAAACATTAAAGCTTTTTATTCCTTATAAGGAAGTTTTGGAGCTTTACGATAACGGACTTAAGGTACCGGACGATTTGACGCTCATTTGGGTAAACGATAACTACGGGTATGTGCGCCGTTATCCGAGTAAAGAGGAAAAGAAAAGGGCGGGCGGAAACGGAATTTATTATCACAATTCCTATTGGGCACCGCCCGGGAATTCGTATATGTTTATAAATACGATTCCGCTTTCGCAAACGAAAAACGAGCTCATAAAAGCCTACAATGAAGGAATCACAAAGCTTTGGGTGACAAATTTCGGGACAATCAAGCCTTTTGAAGAAGAGCTTTCTTATTATGCCGATCTTGCGTGGGAGACGGGAAACGGAAACGAGAGTACGGAAGATGTTGCTTCGTGGCTTAAAACGTGGCTCACAAAAACGTTCGGAAGTGTGAAAGGTACGGTAAAAACGCTTGGTGAAAGCAGGGAAAATGATGTAAATTCGTCATGTGAAGGTGTCGGAGACATATTGGCGGCGGATTTGATAAAATTTGACCAGGTGACGAATGTAAGAAAAGTGGAACACCTTGACTTTGATATTTTCCCTCTTTACGGCTACGGCGACGAGGGCGGAAAAAGAATCAATTTTTATCGCACGCTTTATGAAAAGGCTGTAAAAATTTGGGAAAATTTGGAGGTGGACCGTAAGGACGCATTTTTCCAAATGATTCTTATGAAAATACAGGCGGCTTATTTTTCGAATGCGATGTTTTATTATGCCGACCGTGCGTACAGTGCAGAAAAAGCCGGGAATCACGCGTCTGCGACATATAATACGGTTTTGTCCCTTGAGTACGACAAGATGCGTCGTAAGATGCTTTACTACTATAATAATGTAATGTCGGACGGTAAGTGGTCGGGGATTCTTACACCGGAAGATTTTCCGCCGCCGAGAACAGCAATGTACCCGGCAGTTATGCCGGCTCTTTGTTCTTCGACCGACAAACTCATTGTTCGCACGTGGTCTGACGACGGAAAGCTTCGATTTACGGGTAAAACCAAAAAATGGATTGAAATTTCAAATGCGGGCGAATCGGAAATCGGATTTAACATATATGCGCCGGATTTCTTAAAAGTGTCCGAGTCAAGCGGAACGGTTCACTTTGAAAAAAGAATTTTTATCGAAAATTTGTCGGAAGAGTCAACAGACGCCCTTATTCTCATAGATTCGCCGGATACGGGAGAAGAAATAAAAGTAAATGTTTGTGTGAATAAAGGCGCGGACGACGGCAGAATCATCTTAGAACACGATTTAATTAAAGAAGTGACGGGCAATGTTTCATTTATAAAGCACCTCGGGCGCGACCACGGGGATTTGCTTCAATTTGACGATGAAACGGGAAGCGTGTCATACGAATTTTTTGTATGCGAAGACGGTGAGTATAAAATATTGATTCACAGATTCCCGACACTTAATTCCGTGGGGCATATTAGAGTTAAGGCTAACGTTGACGGTGAAGAAATGATTCTTTCCGCACTTGCGACAGACGAACATATCGCAAATTGGAAAGAGAACGTCCAAAACAACGGTGAAATCGATTTTGGGTTTACGGTGTTCCTTAAAAAGGGAAGCCATAAGCTGGAACTAAAAGCAATCGATAAGTATTTCTCTTATTCGAGGATTTTTGTTGTGAGAAAGGATGCGGCGCTTTTTAACACGGGAACATTAAATTACGGGGAAGATTTGCCGTTTATTCCGGATTTTAACGCGGAAGCCCTAAAAATGTACGGGGAAATAACGCTTTCACCACGCCGTGAAATTTTCACGACATTTAAAAATTATTCGAATGCGAACGTTGATTACGATGAATACAGGGAGGGAGCGCAGGAAGTCGATTTAAAATGCTTTAAACGGGAATTTGAAAAGCATGTCAAAGAGACATTTGAAAGTGCGAAGTGCATGCTCACAACCGATTTTGCGGCGGGACTTGTGTTTGCGGATACAGAGTATGCGTATGTTTCCCAAAAAATCGATTATTGTCTCACACCCGAAAACGGCGGTATCGGGCTTGGCGCTTATGTGCGTGAAAAGAATAAGCATTATACGGATAATGCGCCCGTTTTAAACTTCACCTTCGAAATAAAAGAAAAGTCAAAATATATGCTGTGGCTTGAACTTTTTATGTGGGGAAAAGACAGAATGAATTTTGAAGTGACGATTGACGGTGAAACTTGGGATTTGCCTCATTTTATAAAAAAGCTTTGGTCATATTCTTCAGAAAACGCATGGAAACAGTATCCCGTGTGCGAAAAGGAACTGGATATAGGTGTCCACAAGCTTTCAATAAAAATCCTTGATTCAGGCTTACGGATCGGAAGAATTCATTTCGGAACAGGTGACATATGGAAAAATTAATTTACGAAAACCCGCTTTCTTCAGAGAAAGACATCAAAAACTGGACGCTTGAAGGAAAAGCAAAAATTTCCTTTATGAATCATAAAATGCAAATGGAAAACGAGCTTTCGGCTGTGGAAGGTCAAAAAGCAAATTATGTGTTATGGTGTGACAGAATATTTCCGTCCGATATCATAATAACGTGGAAATTTAGGCCCATAAAGGAGCCGGGGCTTGCAATGACTTTTTTTGCGGCAAAGGGTATTCGGGGTACGGATATATTTGACGAATCGTGTGCTCCACGTAACGGCGAATACAAAAATTATCACCACGGTGACATAAATGCATTCCATGTGTCTTACTTTAGGCGTAAAGAGCCCGACGAGCGCGCATTTCACACATGTAATTTACGTAAAAGCTACGGTTTTCATCTTGTTGCACAAGGCGCGGACCCGATTCCGGATGTACGTGACTCAGCAAACTATTACGAAATAAAAATCGTAAAGAATAAAGACACAATTCAATTTTTTATAAACGATTTAAAAACATTTGAATTTAAGGACGACGGAAAAACATACGGCGCAAGTCTCGAATCCGGAAGAATAGGATTCAGGCAGCTTGCGCCGATGATAGGTGAATATTCTGATTTGAAGGTCTACGAGATCTGTTAAGTTTACGCCCTGAACTCGATTATGCGGCTCTTTGCACCCACACTTTTATCCGCAAAGTTTGCTTCGACATATATTTGATATACGTCGGCAGCGGGAATCGTAAAGGGCAGCACGGGAGAATTTTTCTTTTCTTCCGCAGTAACCGTTTTTAACGGGAAAAACTGGAAATCAACAGAGCCCTTTCTGTAAACGGTATACGAAACGGCATCTTTCACATCGTCCCAGATGAGTAGGAAGCTTGTGATACCGTTGTCTGAATGGATTTCCTGAATAGCAAAGCCTGTGGGGCGTGTTTCGTCGGTGGGTGCGGGCGTTACGGTCGGAGCCGGCTTATCAATCTTAAAGTCTGTTGAAATTGCGGGCTTTAGGGCTTCAAGTTCTTTCCTGTCGGACTTTAAAATCGCTTCCGCAACAAGCTTTGCATACATTGTCGCACCGTATTCCTGAAGGTGGGTGTTGTCGTGAACGCCGTCTGCGTAAGCACCGTCCGGATAAGCATTCTTTTCCGCCCAGAGGTAAACAAACTTTGATTCTTCGCTTCCTATCGAATTAAGATAGTCGACGGTTAAATTGCACAGGTCAATACAAGGCACATTTTCGCTTTCCGCAACCTTCACCATTTCGTCACGGTATTTTCCGAACGATGCGATAAAGCGGCCTTCGTGGTCGTCGCAATTTCTTCTTGCGATCGGTGTCACAAGTATAATCGTTATTCCGCGTGCACGGCAGGAAGCAACATACTTTTTTATGAAATACCCAAAATCTTCCGGCGCCACAAAGCGGTTAGGGCGTACGGCCGTTGCGTCGTTATGACCCCATTGAATTAAGCAATAATCGCCCGGAGCGGAGAGCATGAGAAGCCTATCCCATTTTCCTTCGTTTATAAACGAGCGCGCGCTTCTTGCACCGATCGAGCGGTTTTCGATATTGAAAAGCGGTGTTTCGTAAATATGATTTTGAGGATAACAAAGATCGGGCGACTGAATCTCCGGAGTCGTGAGTCCCTTGTTAAAAAATCTGTAAAGCACCTGACCCCATCCCGTTTGCGGATAATAAAAGCGCTCATACGATTGAACGGTTGAGTCGGATGCGATATAGATTGTGGGTTTTGACTTGGGTGCTTTTTTGGGAAGCTCTGCGTATTCGATTCCCGTAATCGTGATGTCAAAGGATACAGCATTTTCTTTTACCGTTTCCTTTGTGGGCACAAATATTTGAATTATCGTGTCTTCTTCGATTGAGCAAAGCGTAAATTCGAGCGCCTTAACTGATTTTGCGGGCACGGATTCGGAATTTATTTTTAAAATTCCGTTTGCGAGAATGCTTATGGGGGTGTCGACATCGGAATCGTTTTTCACGGTTATGCACCACTTGCCGTCGGTAAGCCCCGTGTGATATTTAAATCCGACGCCTTCGGTGTAAGAATAAACTCCGAATCCCGTCGACTCGGTTTCCGTCCAATTTAACGTTGTGATTGTGACAGAATTCTCGTTGACTTTAAAAAGCCCCGGAATACTTTCAAAGGGAATTTCCTTTATTATAGGTTTTCTCTCCGTGTAAATGCCCTTGTTCCAGCCGGCGGCGGGAGAGGGGTAAGTAATAAGTACCGGTGTAAAAGATTTGATGTTCATAATTGTTCCTCTTTCAATTTATGTTGAATCGAGTATAACATTTAAAAAAAATCTTGGGAACACAAACGGAGAAGATTAATAAATTGACACTTTTTGAAAATGATGATACTTTACAATAAAAGTGTTTACAAGCGTGTCAGACGGATCGTGTGCTTGCACACAGATAAGTCTGACCGGTTGGAAAACTAAGCGGTATGAGCAAGTAGGATGGTAATCCGGATTGCGAATGCTGCGGCGATTGCGTGAGTACCGAAGGTACGGAGCAATCGACTTTTATACACAATGGAGAGCACACATTTATGTCCAACGAATCCAAACTTTTTGACCCGGAAGGGCCGTTACTCACAAGCTTTAATACGATAAAAGATTTGATTACTTTAAATCTTATCACGATTCTATGCTGTATCCCGGTTGTCACATCTGCGGCGGCGCTTACGGCAATGCATTACACATGCCTAAAAATGGTCAGAAACGAAGAAGGCTATATAACAAAAACCTTTTTTAAGTCGTTTAAAGAAAATTTAAAACAGGGGATCGGTGCAAGCATACTCATGATTCTTGTTGCGGCTTTTCTCGCGGCCGACTTTTATGCGACGACATTGTTCACCGATTCGCCGCTTTTTGTGCGATTTGCGACAACATTTATCATACTTTTCGGTGCGATTTATATTGTGACTCTCACTTTTTTCTTCCCCGTGGAGGCAAAATTTAATGCGCGCCTTACGCAAAACATCGTAAATGCGTTTAAAATGGCACTTTCGCATTTCCCGATGACGCTTCTCATGATATTTTTTAATGTTCTTCCCTTTGTGATATGCTATTTTGTAAATGTTTTATCGCCGCTTCTTTTCATATTCGGGCTTTCCGTCCCGGCATTTTGGGATGCGCTTCTTTATAATAAGATATTTAAGAAAATGGAAGATGAATTTGAGGCTGCCGAGAGAGGAGAGAAAGAGGAATAAAGATGTTCGGAAATTTGTTTGATTTTGACGGACCGGTTTTAAGAATACTTGAGCTCATCGCAAATCTTGTGATATTAAGTATCCTTACCGTCATTTGCATGGTGCCGGTTGTGACATTCGGACCGGCCATAAAAGCGCTTTATGCGGTTGCTCTTAAACTTGTGCGCGGGCATGAAGGCTACATAGTAAAAGAATATTTTAAGCAATTTAAAGATAATTTCCTTAAAAATATCCCGTTTGGGCTTGTGACGCTTGTTATACTTGTCATAATTGTTTATAACACCTGGTTTACGATTGCAAACAGAAGCGTGCTCCCGATTTTCTATATTATTGCACTTGCACTTTTAAGTTTTTTTGTGCTTTGTACGGTGCTTTGGGCGCTTCCTTTAAACGCGAGATTCATAAATCCCGTATTTAAGACATACAAGCTTGCGGCGATTCTTGTTGTGACGAAGTTCGGAAAAACGTTATTGCTGCTCTTGTCATGGTGCTTTATTCCCGCATGCGTTTTGTTTGTTTCGGGAAACTTTTTGCCGCTTGTTGTGTTAATCGAAACGGGACTTTCCGCGTATTTGTGCGCAAAAACGTATGACGAAATGTTCCGTGAATATGAGGAACGAATAACAGCAGGAAGAGAGTAGTGTGGATTTAAACCTATTTCGGCGCATTCAATCTGTAATTTCTTCTGTATTCGTCGGGCGTGAGTCCGAATTCGATTTTAAACATGTTTTGGAAGTGCGATTGGCTTTTGATGCCGACTCTCATCGCCACTTCCGAAACGGATATTTTTTCTTCGCTTTGCAAAAGCTTGATTGCCCTGTCAAGCTTTTTTTCTTTTATGTAATCCGAAAAATTTAGTCCCGTATTTTTCTTAAAAAGCCTTGAAAGATAGGCGTCCGTCAAGTCAAAGTGGGCGGCGGTTTCGGAAAGATTGGTGCGGTTTAGGTTTTTGTCGACGTAATCGAGTATTTCCGAAATGTTTTTTTGGAGCCTTACGCTCGGCTCAACGTGCGAAAAATTGTCACGGTATTTTTTAATGCTGTCGGAGAAAATGGCAAGTACGCCCGCAATCCCGCTGTTTTCGTAGAGCAATTCTATTATGTTCCTTGAAAGATACGAAAAATTATAATTCTGCTTATGAAAAAAGAGCTTTAACGCCGCATAAATATCCGAAACAAGCTGCAGCATTTCGGAGTAATTGTAGAAAACCTGCGAATCGGCGGGATTTAAAAATGCGTTTCCCGTCATGTCAAGATAATTTATTATGCTGTCGTATTTTTTTTGGCACAGGTCGTCATAGACGGTCACAAGAATATTTCTGTTTATGATTTCGCGCGTGTTTTCGCATTTGTGGAGAATGTCCGCCGAAACGGGATTTTTGTAACCGAAGAGGAGACTGTATTTTACTGCCTGAAACAAAAATACTCTTTCGGAAAAAAGCGTGTTTCGTCCCAAGATGTTTTCCGAATAAAATATGTAGGAACGGCTTCCTTGCGAGAGCGAAAAAAGCGTTTGGCGAAGCGAGCCGATGAATGCCTCGGTACTGAATGTTGCGGCATTGTAATTTAGGTAGCAGCAAATTAAGTTACCCGATTTTTCCGTAAAATGCATAATGTAGGAAGCGGACAAAAGATTTGTGCATGCCGATAAAATTTCGTCGAGGAGTTCGGGAGAAGAAATGTTTCCGAGTGCGTCTCTGTGTTCCAAAACGATTATTGCGTGATCGGGTTCCGAATCCGGACCGAAAAGTTCTCTTATGTGATTCTTGTTAAAAATTACCAAAATCGCACCTCCGTACAATAAATTTCACAAAATCCTTTGTATGAACATAATTTAGCACAAATGTCAAAATTACACAACGAATTTATGACCTGATAATAAATTGATTATCCGTGAACTGCTAAATAACACAAAGATGTCAAAAAAACGCAATTGTGCACAATGCACAAGTATGATACGATTTTTGGGAAGTCAGAAAAAATATTCCCAAAAAATGTGCGTATGAATCTTGGTTTAACAGATAAAATGCACAAACGTCCGGAGGTTTTATGAGCAGGAATTTCTTTAAAATCGCAAAAAGAGCACTTTGTCTTTCGCTTGCGGCAGTGACATTAACGGGGAGTGTGCCGGGTGACATAAACACGGCATTTGCGGAGACAGGAACCGCACTTAAGGACAAATATACGCAATTTGAAGGAAGAAACATCGAATGGAAATACAGTGTCGGTGAGAATGTTGAGAATTATTCCGTTGTGAGCGGTGCATACGATTCATATAAAAATGCCGCAGAGGATATAGAAATTTCTTTGTCTTCCGTAAAGTACGAGAACGGATCAAAAGCGGAAATCGTTGAATACGAAGGAAGAAATGCCGTTTTAAACGATCTTGACAACGAATATATCGAGTTTACTCTTAATGTCCCCGCGGACGCTTTATACGGCTTTGAAATCGATTATTACATGGCATCCGACAATTCCGATTCCGCAAAGAGAAATCTTTATATCGACGGAGATTATCCTTTTACGGAAGCGGGCGACCTTGAATATTACAGATATTTTACGGATGACGGCGAGCCGATTTTAAACTCGATCGGGGATGAAACGAGACCCAAGCAAAAGGAAATCACGGGTTGGAGAACTCAAGGGCTTACCGACACGACCGGTATCACGAGCGAGGATTTCCTCATTTATCTCACAAAAGGCACACATACCGTTAAATTTGTCGTAACAAAGACTGACATGTATATTTCGGGAATTCGTTTTACGGCACCCGAAACAATCAAGTCTTATGCGGAAGTTGCCGCGGAATATACGGCAAACGGATACAAGAAGGTTGATTGCGAAAAGATAACCTTCCAGGCGGAAACCGAAGCAATCGAGAAAAACGATACGACGCTTCGCCGTGAAAACGACGGTGATCCGCTTGTCGAGCCGGCATCGGGCACAAGCAGAAGATTAAACGTCATCGGCGGTTCGCGTTGGAAATACGGAAATCAAAGCATTACATGGCAATTTACCGTTCCCGAGGACGGACTTTATAAAATCGGAATGTACGAAAAGCAGGCATGGAACGACGGACTTCCGTCTTACCGTCAGGTAAAAATCGACGGCACGGTGCCTTTTTTGGAACTCTTAAATTACAAATTTGAATACACGGGAAGTTCAAAGTGGATCGTAAACACGTTTTCGGATTCCGACGGAAATCCTTATATGTTCTATCTTACGGCGGGTACGCATACGATCACGATGGAGT
>CAZZFV010000026.1:0-31258 GCA_964653855.1 uncultured Lachnospiraceae bacterium | reverse complement strand
TCACAAAGACGGGCGAAGTTTTATCAGACAAAAGCATGTGTAAAACACGCACCGCTCATTGCATATTCGAATATATTTATTTTGCGCGACCGGACAGCCGTATCGACGGAATGTCCGTTTACAATTCGAGAATACTTGCGGGAAGAGAGCTTGCAAAAATGCATCCGGCTCATGCAGACCTTGTGACAGGTGTGCCGGACTCGGGAAACGTTGCCGCAATGGGATATGCCATGGAATCGGGAATTCCTTACGGCACGGCATTTGTGAAAAACAGTTACGTCGGACGCACATTCATTAAGCCGAAGCAATCGGCGCGCGAATCGGGCGTAAAAATAAAGTTAAATGCGTTACGCGAAGCGGTTTCCGGTAAAAGCATCGTTATGGTGGACGATTCGATCGTGCGCGGAACAACGTGCGCAAGGATTGTGAAGATGCTTAAGGATGCGGGCGCAAGGGAAGTTCATGTGAGAATTTCCGCTCCCACGTTCCGTTTCCCGTGCTTTTTCGGAACCGATATTCCGGAATCCGACGAACTTATCGCAAACAAGCATACCGTTGACGAAATTTGTGATATAATCGGAGCCGATTCGCTGGGATTCCTCGACATAAAGTCGCTCCCCGCGCTTACAAACGGAAAATGTGATTATTGTGATGCATGCTTTACGGGAAATTATCCGGTAAAAGCCGAAACAGAAAATTAACGAGGTCAAAAAATGGCAACAGATATTTACACATCCCCGCTTTCGGAAAGATATGCGAGCCGTGAAATGCAATATATATTTTCTCCCGATATGAAATTCAAAACGTGGAGAAAGCTCTGGATTGCGCTTGCCGAAAGCGAGAAGGAGCTTGGGCTCAATATCACCGACGAACAGATAGAAGAATTAAAGAGCCATGCGGAAGACATAAATTACGATGTGGCACGCGAGCGCGAAAAGGAAGTGCGCCATGACGTAATGAGCCATGTTTACGCATACGGCGTTCAATGCCCCAAGGCAAAGCCGATAATTCACCTCGGCGCGACAAGCTGCTATGTGGGCGACAACACGGATATTATTGTGATGACCGAAGGACTTAAGCTTGTTCGCAAAAAAGTGATAAATGTTTTAAACGAGCTTTCTTCCTTTGCGGATAAATATAAATCGCTTCCCACGCTTGCGTTTACGCATTTTCAGCCGGCTCAGCCGACAACCGTCGGAAAGCGCGCGACCCTCTGGATGGAGGATCTTGTGTCGGACCTTCATGACATCGATTATGTTATCGATTCGATGATGCTGCTCGGTTCAAAGGGCACAACCGGAACGCAGGCAAGCTTCCTCGAGCTTTTTGAAGGCGATTACGGCAAGGTGTGTGCACTCGACAAAAAAATCGCGGAAAAAATGGGATTCGTAAAAACCGTTCCCGTTTCCGGGCAGACCTATTCAAGAAAAACGGATTCAAGAGTGTTAAACGTGCTTTC
Source organism: uncultured Lachnospiraceae bacterium (assembly GCA_964653855.1). Classification (GTDB taxonomy): domain Bacteria; phylum Bacillota; class Clostridia; order Lachnospirales; family Lachnospiraceae; genus RGIG3528. Next base: position 29,799 of record CAZZFV010000026.1, on the reverse strand, counting down.
CGGAATTTCGCAAAGTGCGCATAAATTTTCGAACGATATAAGACTTTTGCAGCATTTAAAGGAAATCGAAGAGCCTTTCGAAAAAAATCAAATCGGATCTTCCGCAATGGCATATAAGCGGAATCCGATGAGAAGCGAAAGAATTGCGTCACTTTCAAGATATGTAACGGTGACTGCTTTAAATCCTGCGATAACCGCTTCAACACAGTGGTTTGAACGTACGCTTGACGATTCGGCAAACAAACGAATTTCCGTGCCCGAATGTTTTTTGGCTATTGACGGAATCCTGGATTTGTATTTAAATATTGTGGATGGTCTTGTGGTATATGAAAAAGTCATAAACAAACATCTTATGGCTGAGCTTCCCTTTATGGCCACCGAAAATATTATGATGGATGCCGTTAAAAACGGCGGAGACAGACAGGAGCTTCACGAAAAAATAAGACAGCTTTCGATTACGGCGGGCAAAAATGTCAAGGAAGAAGGACTTGACAACAATCTTCTTGAACTTATTGCGGCGGACGATGCTTTCGGACTTACGGAAGAAAGCTTGCAAAAATGCATGGATCCCACACGTTACACGGGATGCGCCGCCATGCAAACGGAAGATTTTTTGAAAGACGTAATTTCACCGATTCTTGACGAAAACAAAGAGTTACTCGGTGTGAAAGCTCAAATCAACGTGTAATTTAAGGAATGACAAAGAAAAAAAAGAAAAGAATTTATATTTTGACGGTGTCGCTTGTTTTACTCATTGCGGCACTGTTTTTGGTGTTTTTTGATAAGGAAGACGAAAATTTAAGTTATGTGACTCAGGACTACGGCTTAAAGGAAAACGAGGCGCAGATTATTCTTGAAAACGAAATATATACGGAGAATGCGTTTATTAAAGACGGAGCCGTTTATATTCCGTTTGCTCTCGCGACCGAAAAACTGAGCGACGGCTTTTATGAAGACGAGGACGAAAACGACGATACGATTTTTTATGTTCTTCCGACAAAAATTTTGAAGTTTACGCCCGACAAAAAGTATTATATTGAAAACGACGAAAGAGTATATCCGGATGCGCCCGTATTTATTACGGAAAACGAAAAGGTTTATATAGAAATTTCTTTTTTAAACGAAATTTCCGATATAAAATACGCTTTTTACGAAAATCCGAACCGTGTCGTGATAAATTATGAATGGACGGACTTTTTGTATAATACCGTCAAGGACGAAACTCCTGTGCATGCGGAAGACAGCGTGACGTCCGGGATTGTGAGAAAATTGTCCGCTTCCGAAAAGGTTTATTACATAGGCGGATACGGAAACAACAAAAACAATTTTGTAAAAATAATGACTCTTGACGGGATTTTCGGATATATCCAAAGAAAGCACGTGGAAAGTGCGGAACACATCGTAAGTGTGTCGGATTATACGGCTCCGGCCGAAAATCACATTCTCTATGACGAAAAAATCCGTCTCGGCTGGTGGTATGTGGCTTCCAAGGCGGGAAATGCAACATACAGCGAATCCGTAAAAAATGCGTCTTCAATGAACGTGATTTCGCCCACATGGATAAGTCTTGCGGACGACTACGGAAATATTACCTCGTTTGCCGACAAAACGTATGTCGGAAGAGCACATTCGGACGGATACAAAGTGTGGATTTTGGTTGATTTTCCTGACGGAGAAGTGAGTCCCCACAAAAATCTTTCGATAAATTCGTCGAGAGAGAATCTCATAAACAATTTGGTGCAGGAAACTATTGATACGGGCGCCGACGGAATCAACATCGACTTTGAGGCACTTTCCGTGCAAACGGGGCCGCATTTTGTGGAATTTATAAAGGAGCTTTCGGTAAAATGCCATCTTGCGGGGCTTGTGCTTTCGGTTGACAATCTTGTGCCGTCATATGCGACGGAACACTACGACATCGAAGAACAGGCAAAATATGCGGATTATATCGTTGTGATGACTTATGACGAGCATTATGCCGCAAGTACGACCGCAGGGTCGGTTGCGTCGATCGGCTTTGTGCGTGACGCAATTACGGATACCGCAAAAATGTGCGAACGAAGCCGCATAATAATGGGAATACCTTTTTATACAAGGCTTTGGAAATCGGATTCTCAGGGACTTACGTCGGAAGTATATTCGATTACGGCGGCAGAACGTTATATTTCAAAGAACAATCTCACAAAGACGTGGGACGCGGAAACGTGTCAAAATAAGGTTGAATTCACTAAAGACGGCAGCGTTTACACGATGTGGTGCGAAGACACGGAATCTGTGGCATACAAGTGCGCCGACGCCGTGAGCGGAGATTTGGCGGGCGTCGCATGCTGGAGACTGGGTCTTGAAAATTCGGAAATCTGGCCTGTAATCGGAAATTATATCAAATGACAAGCGGTAGTAAAAATGGAAACAAAAGTTATAAAAATCGACAGAAACAACATTAAAAAAGAAGATTTTGAAGAAGCGGGAGAGATATTACGTAACGGCGGCCTTGTTGCATTTCCGACGGAAACGGTGTACGGACTCGGCGGAGACGCGATGAATCCCTCGGCTTCAAAAAAAATCTATGCGGCAAAGGGGAGACCTTCCGACAATCCTTTGATTGTGCATATTTCGGAGGTTTCGGATATAGAGGCGCTGTCGACAGATATTCCGGATCTTGCATGGCGGCTTACAGAAAAATTCTGGCCGGGTCCCATGACGATGATTTTAAAAAAGAAACCTTCGGTGCCTGACGAAACAACGGGCGGGCTTAATACGGTCGCAATCCGCCTTCCTTCCGACGAAATCGCGAGAACGCTTATACGTGAGTCCGGTGTATTTATTGCCGCTCCGTCCGCAAATTCTTCGGGGCGTCCGTCTCCCACACGCGCGTCGCACGTGATTGAGGATTTGTCGGGCAAAATCGACATGATAATAGACGGAGGAAAATGCGATATCGGCCTTGAGTCGTCAATAATCGATTTGAGCTCGGATACACCGCTTATCTTACGTCCGGGATTTATCACAAAGGAAGATTTTGAAAATGTGGTGAAAGGTGTCGATTACGACAGGGCGGTTGTTTCAAAGACACCCGAAAAAAATATCGTTGCGCGCGCTCCCGGAATGAAATACAGGCATTATGCGCCGAAAGGGCAAATCACGATTGTCGAAGGCGAAACGGAGCATGTTTCCGAATATATAAACAAAAATATTGAAGCGCTTCAAGAAGCGGGAACAAGGTGCGCTGTCATATGTTCCGACGAAAACAGGTGTTTCTATACGGCAGAACATGTTTATGATCTCGGATCCAAAAAGAACGAGCTTTCGATTTCTTCGGCGCTTTTTGATGTGCTTAGGCAACTTGACACGGATAACATAAGCGTGATTTATTCGGAAAGTTTTGATACGCTTAAAATTTCCGCGGCTTTAATGAACAGACTGAGAAAGGCAGCGGGATACAATATCGTTACGGTGTAGAGGAAGGTTTACAATATACAGGCAGGCTTTAATTTTTAAATATGTTTTTCAGGAGGCAAATTATGATAGCACTCGGTTGCGATCACGGCGGATTTATGTTGATGCAGGAAGTAAAGAAGCATCTCACGGAAAGAAATATCGAATTTAAGGATTACGGAACATACAGCACGGATTCGTGCGATTATCCCGAATTTGCAAAAAAAGTGGCTCATGCGGTTAAAGACGGCGCGGCAGAAAAAGGCATTCTCATTTGCGGTACGGGAATCGGCATTTCGATTACGGCAAACAAGGTTAAAGGAATCAGGTGCGCTCTTTGCCACGATGTTTTTTCGGCGGAAGCAACAAGACTTCATAACGACGCAAATATTCTTGCGATGGGCGGAAGAGTTGTAGGCCCGGGACTTGCGTTAAAAATCGTCGACACGTTCCTTGACACGCCTTTTTCGAATGAGGAGAGGCATATAAGAAGGATAAAGATGATTGAGGATTAATTGTTTTTTCCTTTATATCTCCACAAATCTCTCATCCGTAAAATCATATTTTCCGACACGCGAATAAAGAATGCGCAAAAACTCGTGTGTTGTGCGAAGGGCGCGGCACATCATTTCTTTTGTGATGAGCGCGGATTCGTACGCGTCCGCAAGTTCGTTGAGATCGGAAACAATTATTGTGCCGCCGGGCTTTACAATGACATCCGCAAGGAGATCGTTGTAAACGATGGCGGTATCTTTTTTGGGATTCATGTGAAGAATATATTTTTCGGCATCGTTTTTTAAGTCGCATGTCGGCGGAATTTCATTTAAGTTGAGTCGTGTTTCCTCGACGATGTCGCAATAGAAGCAGACAAAATTGCCGTTTTTGTCATAAAACTTTGACACCCTGACGCCTTTTTTTCGGTAATAAACGGAAGAACCCGAAGCAAAATCCGGGCGCGGATTAAGCGTTCGCCAGGTTGTGACTATTTTTTCGTCGCTGTATGCAACTATTTCGTCGTCTTTTAACCAAGTGAGCTCATTCGGAATAAAACGTCTGCGAAACAATTGAATTTTGTCTGACATAAGGGCACCTCCGTGGCAATTCTACTTTTTCCAGGTTGCGGGGCAAAACAAAAGTATCATCGGGATCAGTTCAAGTCTTCCGAGCAGCATGTCGAATATCATGACGATTTTTGAAAGCACCGAAAAATCGGCATATGTTTTTGCACAGGAAAAGAAACTCAAATCAATGCCTGTGTTGTTGAGTGCGGAAAGAGCCGAAACAGCGGCGGTATGTGCGCTTCCCGCATCTATTGATATTATAACGGAAGATATGATAAAAACAACAACATATGTTATAAAAAACCGGTTTGTCGATTCGATTACTTCGTCGGAAACCGCTTTTTTGTCGACTTTTATGACGGATACGCGGTTGGGGTGGAGGTCGGTGTGAATGTCCTTCGGAATCTGCTTTATGAGAAGCATAAAGCGCGATACCTTAAATCCGCCGCCGGTTGAACCCTGGCACGCACCGATAAACATTAAGACGAGAAGCGTTATTTCCGTAAATCCGTTCGAAAAATTCGTGTTTGTGACCGTAAATCCCGTCGATGTCATGAGCGAAGCGCATGTGAAAAGCGTGTCGGTGACGCTTAAACTTTTTACGCTTGCGTCAAAATTCATCGAAATAAATATAAGCACCGATCCGATTAAGTAAATTATAAAGTACCACTTTACTTCTTCCAATTTAAACGCTTCCTTAAATTTTTTGAGGATCAAAAGGTATAGGAAAGAAAAATTGGTTCCGAACAAAAGCATAAACACGGTTGTTACCGTTTTTCCGTAGGTGCAAAAATCGGTGCACGATGAACTGATCGCCGAAAATCCGCCCGTTCCGGCGGTGGCGAAAGTGTGGCATATGTTTTCGAAAACGTTTATGTGAGGATCGAATAAAAGAAGTACAAATTCGATCACCGTAAGTCCCAAATATATTCCGTAAAGTATGATTGCGGTGTTTTGCGCTTTCGGCACAAGCTTGCTGACGGTGGGCCCCGGGCTTTCCGCCTTCATGAGAGAGAGCGGCGAACCGCCCGCCATGGGGAGAACGGCAAGTATAAAAACAAGCACGCCCATTCCGCCGATCCACTGCGAGAGGGATCTGAAAAATATGTTTGCGTGAAACATCCCTTCCGTATCCGAAACAACGCTTGCGCCGGTTGTGGTAAAGCCGGACGCGGATTCAAAAAGCGCATCCAAATAATTCGGAATGTCTTGTGTAACAACAAACGGAACCGCACCGATAAGGCTTATAAGTATCCAGGCGAGCGCAACCGTCACAAACGCTTCTTTTCCGTAAAAGCTTTTTGTGTTTATTTTCTTCGGAATTCTGAAGTGTGCGGCTGTAAGCGAAATCAATATGCAAAAAAATCCGAGACACGCATAGGCAATCGTACACAAATATTCTTTGTAAATAAGTCCGACGAGGGCGGGCAAAAAGAACACGATTCCCATGAGTCTTATCACAAATCCGAGGATTTTAAAGACGCCTTTTATATTCATAAAAAAGTCTCCTATTCCGTGATATCCGTGATGTTGTTGAGACCTTTGAGCGTGGTCACTATGATTACGGAGTCGTTAAGCTTTAGCATATCGCTTCCTTGCGGGGTGATGAGCTTGTTGCCGCGCACAATAAGGCTTATTAGGATTGACGGCTTTATTTTGAGCTCGGAAAGGGGAATGTTTAAAACACGGCTTTCCTCGGTGAGCGAAAACTCAAGCGCCTCAACGCGTCCGTCCATGAGATTGTAAAGCGCTTCGACGTTCGAACCGCGTTCCGCTCCCGTGAGCGCCCTTATGTGCTGCAAAATATATTCGACGGTAAGTTCCCTTGGGACAATCAGGTTTCCTACGGGAAGCGACTGAATGATGTCGTCTTTTTTTAATTTTTGCACTCTCGTTATTTTCTTGCAATCGGGCGCAACCTTGTTTGCGTAGAGAGACAAAAACAGGTTTTCTTCGTCTATCGTCGTGAGCGCAACAAAAGCGTCCGTGTGTTCGAGCCCGTTTTCGAGGAGAATGTCGCGGTTTTCGGCGTCACCGTTTATTATTTCCGTTTTGTCGAGAAGACTGCAAAGTTCTTTGCATCGATCTTTGTCTTTTTCTATTATTTTTACCCTTATTCCCGATTCGGTAAGCATTTCGGCAAGATAAAACGCCGTCGTTCCGCCGCCCGCAATGAGAACGTTTTTGATATGCTTTAACGAATAATTTCCGACGGTGTTGTAAAATTCAGGGATAAAATATTTGGGAATTATGACGGAAATTATGTCATGCGCGAGGAGCACGGTGTTGCCGTTCGGAATCGTAACTTCGTCGCCGCGCACGTGGATGCAGATTAAGACCCGGCGGTTAAATTTTTTTGAAACTTCCGAAACCTTCATGCCGTTGAGACACGAGTTTTTGTCCACCTTTACCTTTAAAAGTTCCACTTTTCCTTTTGCGAACGAGTCAACGTCGAGGGCATTCGGTATGCTTATGAGATTATATATTTCCTTTGCGGCGGCATATTCCGGATTTATCGACATCGATATTCCGATTGCGCTTTTCAGGTAATTCACTTCGGGAAGATATTCGGGCTTTCTGATACGCGCGATCGTGAGGCACTTGGGATTCACTTTTTTCGCGATAAGCGAGCTTATCATGTTCACTTCGTCTTCGCTTGTGACCGCAATCAATAAATTCGCCTTGTCGACGCCCGCTTCCGAAAGAGAGAGACGTGTTGTGCCGTTACCGATAACCGCTTGCACGTCAAGAGTTTGAAGCACGGGCGCAAGTTTTTCGGCGCGCTTGTCGATAAGAGTCACAAAATGATTTTGTTCCGACAGATGCTTTGCGAGGATATAGCCCACGCGTCCGCATCCGACAATTATTATGTTCATGCTTGTTCTCCGTATGTTTTTAAGACTGTTTTCGAACACTTTTCTGCGATTATAACACCCCATGCAAACTTTGTCACGATTGATGAGGCTCGGTTAATGAAAAAAACGCCTTTTCGGTATGTATTTCGTGTTAATTTAAAGCTTTTCATAAAATTTTTATATTATTTTTTGCGCAAATGTGTTACTATCTTTCTTATGAAAAGTACCTGTTGCATGCGGTGCGATTTAAGAGCTCACAAGCATATAAAAAGGACACGGATATTTATATAGGGCTATAATGAGGAATTTATGAGAAATACGGTCAGTAAATCTTTTGCAATGATTTTACAGGTAAGTATCACAATGCTCGTTCCGATTGTTTTGTGCATATGCCTTGCCGTATGGCTTAACAATTGTTTTGATGTGGTGTGGTTCATGCCTGTTTTTTTGTTTCTCGGGTGCGGTGCCGGAATCAGAAACGTGTATATTCTTTTAAAAAGCTACACGCAAAACGAAGATAATCTCGAAAACCGCACAAACAGTGAAATCAGGCGTTTAAAATCGGAGGGGCAAAAGAAAAATGGCAAAAGGAAAATTTCGTGAAGCGCTTAACGATAAGGGTAAGAGGACTTTTTTTGAATTGTTTCTCGGGACAAGTCTCTTTTCTCTTGTTATATTGATTGTCGGAATTGTTTTGTGCATCATATTTACGCTCAACACATTCGCATGGTGCATGGGAATTTTGCTTGGTGCGCTTGTCGCGTTTTTCATGATTATCCACATGTATAAGTCGCTCGAAAAGGCGATAGTGTCGGACAAAGCACACGCAAAAACGAAGACAAAGATCGGCGCGTTCATCCGTATGCTTGTGATTGCGGGCGCGATGATAATTGCCGCGGTGTTCCCGGATTACATATCTTTAATCGGAGTTCTTTTCGGAATACTTTCTCTTAAATTTTCGGCTCTTTGCGAGCCGTTAATTGATATACCTGTTATGAAAATAATAAAGAAGGAGGAATAAAAGGTGATTTTTGCAGAGATTGCCGCAAGCGGTTTTGCGAAACCGGGACTCTTCGGCGGACATATCCCCGTGACTATGCTCGCGGCGGATGCGGAAGACTTGTCCCTCGGCGTAAACGGACTTGTGAAGCTCAATATCTTCGGGCATACGGCATGGATTACGACAACGCACGTTGATTTGCTTATTTGCGTGATTGTGATATGTATCCTCGCTTTAATCGCAAACCGTGTGATAAAACACGCGGATCCCGATAAAGTACCCGGAACATTCCAAAACATCATAGAGATGATCGTGGAAGCGTTTGACCGTATGACAAGAAACACCATGGGCGAAAAACACGGATGGAAATTTGCAAATTATATCGCAACGTTATTCACCTACCTTATAATTGTAAACCTTTCCGGACTTTTCGGACTGCGTGCTCCGACAGCAGACTACGGAATGCCGCTCGGACTTGCGCTCATTACTTTTTGTATTATCCATTACAACGGATTTAAGTACGAAAAGGTTGGGCACGTTACCAAGCTTTTTCAGCCGCCGCTACTTACGCCGATCAACATCATCGGAGAAGTTGCAACGCCTCTCTCAATGTCGCTTCGTCTTTTCGGAAACGTAATGAGCGGAACGATTATGCTCGGGCTTCTTTACGGACTCTTGCCCAAAATTTTAAAGGTTTGCATTTTCCCTGCGTTCAGTGCGCTTCACGGCTACTTCGACGTATTTTCGGGATGCATTCAGGCATATGTATTCTGTATGCTGACGATGACCTTTACGGCACAGTGCTTCGGAGACGAGTGATGAGGTCAAAAGATCTTTTTGACTTCAATGATTAATTTAAAACAGAAAAAAATTTAGGAGGACATAAAAGTATGAGTAATATTACAGACAGAGGATTAATTTTGGCATGTTCGGCTATCGGCGCCGGAATCGCAATGATTCCCGGTATCGGACCCGGTGTAGGACAGGGTATTGCAGCAGGTCTCGGTGCAGAGGCCGTCGGACGCAACCCCGGAGCAAAGGGCGATATCATGAGTACGATGCTTATCGGTCAGGCGGTTGCCGAAACAACGGGTCTTTACGGCTTCGCTACGGCAATCATTCTTATGTTCGCAAATCCCCTTATCGGAAAGCTTTGATTAAATAAAACAGGAGGCCGAAATGTACCAGATTGTAATATTGGAAGCTACGGTGGAAGACAGAATTTTCGGACTCGATTTTCAATTGGGCTTTGATGCGTTTGTGCAAATGCTTGCGGTGGGATTTTTGTTTTTCTTTCTTTCCTACGTTTTGTGGAACCCGGCAAGGACGCTTTTACGTAAGCGTAAGGAAAAGGTCGAAAGCGAGATGGAAAACGCCAAAACAAATATGGCAAGTGCCGATGCTCTCAAAAAGGAATATGAAGAGAAACTCACGAATGCCGAAAAGGACGTTGACGTAATTTTGGCGGAGGGCAGAAAGAAGGCTCTTGAGCGCGAAAACCGTATTGTGAACGAGGCAAACGAAGAAGCAAAGAAGATCCGCGAGCGTGCGGAACGTGAAATCGAACTTGAAAAGAGCAAGGTGAAGGATGAGGTTAAACAGGAAATGATAGGCGTCGCAAGCGCAATTGCCGGCAAATTCGTTTCCGCATCCCTTGACACTGCCGATCAGGATAAACTTATTGACGACACACTTAAGGAAATGGGTGACAAAACATGGCAAAGCTGATACAGAACACATATGCCGAGGCTTTGTTTGAGGCAAGTGTAGAAGAAAATTCTGTTGATGCCGTGTTTGACGACGTAAGCATGTTAAAGCGTATATTTACGGAAAATCCCGAATATACCGCGCTTTTTAACAATCCGAGGCTGACACTTGAAGAAAAACAGAATGCCGCGGAAAGCGTATTAAAGGGCAAGGTAAACGACCTTATTTTGGGACTTGTTTCAACCATGCTTACGCACGACAGAATGCACGAAATCATAAAGGTTTTCGAAAGCTTTGAGAATAAAGTTTACGATTACAAAAAAATCGGTATCGTAAGCGTCACTTCCGCAGTTCCTTTAAGCGAAGCCCAAAAAAAGAAAATCGAAGAAAGATTAAAAGCCACAACGGACTTTGTAAGCTTTGAAATTACTTATGCGGTTGTGCCCGAGATAATCGGCGGACTTGTGATAAGAATCGGCGACAGGGTTGTGGATTCATCAATTAAGACAAAGATCGAAAGGCTTTCCGAAAGCCTCAAAAACGCAAGCTTGTCTTAAAAAGCCATAACAATAATCGAAAGGAAGGTGTAATAGCCTTGAATTTAAGACCTGAAGAAATCAGCTCCGTCATAAAGGAGCAGATAAAAAAATATTCGGACAGGCTCGAGGTTTCCGATGTCGGCACCGTAATCCAGGTCGCAGACGGTATCGCACGTATCCACGGATTGGAAAAGGCCATGCAGGGAGAGTTGCTTGAATTCCCCGGACAGATTTACGGCATGGTTTTAAACCTTGAAGAGGACAATGTAGGTGCGGTGCTTCTCGGTGATTCAAAGCCGATTTCCGAAGGGGACACCGTAAAAACAACGGGAAGAGTTGTTGAGGTGCCCGTAGGAAACGAGCTTCTCGGAAGAGTCGTAAATGCCCTCGGACAGCCGATAGACGGCAAGGGGCCCATAAAGAGCACAAAATTCAGACAGATAGAGCGTGTTGCATCCGGCGTTATTTCAAGAAAGTCGGTTGACACACCTCTTCAGACAGGTATAAAGGCAATCGACTCGATGATTCCGATCGGGCGCGGTCAGCGTGAGCTCATAATCGGTGACCGTCAAACGGGTAAGACGGCGATTGCGATCGATACGATCATCAACCAAAAGGGACAAAACGTTAAGTGTATCTATGTTGCGATCGGCCAAAAGGCATCGACTGTCGCAAACATCGTGTCGACTCTCACCGAGTACGGCGCAATGGATTACACAACGGTTGTATGCGCTTCCGCAAGTGAGCTTGCTCCGCTTCAATACATCGCTCCGTATTCGGGATGCGCAATGGGTGAAGAGTGGATGGAAAACGGCGAAGACGTTTTGATAGTTTACGACGATCTTTCAAAACATGCCGCAGCATACCGTACGCTTTCGCTTCTTCTTAAGCGTGCACCCGGTCGTGAAGCTTATCCCGGCGACGTATTCTATCTCCATTCGAGATTACTCGAGAGAGCGGCGCGTCTTTCCGATGAACTCGGCGGCGGTTCGCTTACGGCGCTTCCGATAATCGAAACACAGGCGGGCGACGTCTCCGCATATATCCCCACAAACGTAATTTCCATTACGGACGGTCAGATATATCTTGAAACGGAAATGTTTAACTCGGGCTTCCGTCCCGCGGTAAACGCAGGACTTTCGGTGTCGCGTGTCGGCGGTGCGGCACAGATCAAGGCAATGAAGAAGATTGCCGGCCCCATCCGTATCGAGCTTGCACAGTTCAGAGAGCTTGCCGCATTTGCGCAATTCGGTTCCGACCTTGATGCCGACACCAAAGAAAAACTTGAGCAGGGCGCGAGAATAAAGGAAATCTTAAAGCAGCCTCAATATAAGCCCATGCCGGTTGAGCAGCAAATAATTATCATATATGCGGCGGTAAACAAGTATCTTCTTGATGTTCCGGTTGCAAGAATCGGCGATTTTGAGAAGGAATTCCTTGAGTTTGTCGATACAAAATATCCGGGAATCTGCACCGCAATCAAGCAGGAAAAGGTGATTTCCGAAGAAACGGAAAAATTACTTAAGAGTGCCATAACGGAATTCAAGACTCGGTTCAAATAGGAGCGTGACACAAAATGGCTTCAATGAGAGACATAAAAAGAAGAAAGCAGAGTATTCAAAGCACGGGTCAAATCACGAAGGCCATGAAGCTTGTCTCCACCGTTAAATTGCAAAAATCAAAGACAAGGGCGGAGGAAACGTCGGCTTATTTTAAGAGAATGTATAAGACCGTTTCCGAAATTCTTTCGCAATCCGGAAATATCGATCATCCGTACTTACAGGGTAACGGATCAACTAAAAAAGGAATAATCGTTATTTCTTCAAACAGAGGACTTGCGGGCGGATACAACATGAATGTTGTGAAGCTTGTGACAAACTCGGGATTTAAGAAAGAAGACTGTATAATATATGCGGTCGGCCGAAAGGGAAAGGAAATACTTAACACCCGCGGATATATGATTTCGGAAGATTATTCCGAAACGATGTCCGGGCCCGTATTTAACGATGCGATTGCAATCGGCAGGCGTGTGATGCAGGATTTTGACGACGGGAAAATCGGCGAGATTTATTTATGCTATACCGATTTCAAAAACACCGTAAGTCATATTCCCACAATTTCAAAGCTTCTTCCGGTTGAAAAGGGAGAAATCTCGAAAGACGATTCGGATTCTCTTCTCCTTATGAATTACGAGCCGAACGAGGAGGAAGCTTTGCAAATGATTCTTCCGCTTTATATAAATTCCATGATATACGGCGGACTCATGCAATCGTATGCAAGCGAAAACGGTGCAAGAATGCAGGCTATGGACTCTGCAACAAACAATGCGACCGAGATGATTTCGGATCTCACGCTTAAGTTTAACCGCGCAAGACAGGGCGCGATAACTCAGGAGATTACGGAAATCGTAGGCGGCGCAAATGCAATAAGTTAACAGTAAAGGAGTGAAGAAAGTGGCTACAGAAACAGCACATAAAGGCAAGATCACTCAGATTATAGGCGCGGTACTTGACATAAAGTTCAACAAAAACGAGTTGCCCGAAATAAACGAAGCCGTAAAGATTCCTTTTAAGGAAAAGACGCTTACGGTTGAAGTTGCCCAGCATCTCGGCGACGATACGGTAAGATGTATTGCCATGGGACCGACGGACGGACTTGTAAGAGGCATGGAAGCAATTGCGACCGGCGCTCCGATTACGGTTCCGGTCGGCGAAAAGACTTTAGGCAGAATGTTCAACGTACTCGGCGAGCCCATAGATGAGAAGGAACCGCCGACGGATGTCGAATATCTTCCCATCCACAGAAAAGCACCCGCATTTGACGAGCAGTCGACAAAGGCGGAAATGCTTGAAACGGGAATCAAGGTAGTAGACCTTTTGTGTCCTTATCAAAAGGGCGGAAAAATCGGTCTTTTCGGCGGTGCCGGCGTAGGCAAAACGGTTCTTATTCAGGAACTTATCACCAACATCGCAACGGAGCACAACGGCTATTCCGTTTTCACGGGCGTAGGCGAGCGTACAAGAGAAGGAAACGACCTTTATTATGAAATGAAGGAATCGGGTGTTCTTGAAAAAACAACGATGGTCTTCGGTCAGATGAACGAGCCCCCGGGGGCAAGAATGCGTGTCGGACTTACGGGACTTACGATGGCGGAATATTTCCGTGACCGCACCGGTAAGGACGTGCTTCTCTTTATCGACAACATTTTCCGTTTTACGCAGGCAGGTTCGGAAGTTTCCGCACTACTCGGACGTATGCCGTCCGCGGTAGGTTATCAGCCTACGTTGCAAACTGAAATGGGTGCTTTGCAGGAGCGTATCACATCAACAAAGAACGGCTCCATCACATCGGTTCAGGCGGTTTATGTGCCTGCCGACGACTATACGGATCCCGCTCCCGCAACAACGTTTGCTCACCTTGACGCAACAACGGCGCTTTCCCGTTCGATCGTTGAGCTCGGTATTTATCCGGCAGTCGATCCGCTTGAGTCAACGTCAAGAATCTTAGATCCCAGAATCGTGGGCGAAGAGCATTATCGTGTCGCGCGCGGCGTTCAGGAAATATTGCAGCGCTACAAGGAACTCCAGGATATTATCGCAATTCTCGGTATGGACGAGCTTTCGGAAGAAGACAAGGTTCTTGTCGCACGGGCAAGAAGAGTGCAAAGATTTTTGTCGCAGCCTTTCCACGTTGCCGAGCAATTTACGGGAATTACGGGTAAATACGTTCCGATTTCGGAAACGATCAGAGGCTTCAGTGAAATTCTTGCGGGTGAACATGATGACATTCCGGAAAGCTATTTCTTAAATGCCGGAACGATAGACGATGTTATCGAAAAGTACAATAACAGATAAGGAGGCGCAAAATGGCTGATGACAGCAGACTCCTTAATTTGGAAGTAATAAGCCCCGACCGCACTTTTTTTACCGGCGAATCCGATTTTGTGGAATTACGCACAACGGAAGGTGAAATAGGTGTTTACAAGGATCACATTCCGATGACTTATATGCTTGCTCCCGGATTTTTGAAAATCCACAAAGGGACGGATGTAAAGACTGCCGTTATCCACAACGGATTTATCGAAATCCAAAAGGATCACATTGTAATCCTTGCGGAAGCGGCGGAGTGGCCGGGTGAAATAGATTTAGAGCGCGCACGTCGTGCGAAAGAGCGTGCCGAAAAGCGTCTTTCGAGCGGCGACCCCGAAATCAATATCGCAAGAGCCGAGCTTGCGCTCAGAAAAGCGCTTATGCGTATTGAGGCGGCGGAAGCAAATCAATAATCATGTGACGGAAAACAAATCAACGATGACGTGACGGAATTAAATTAACTATGCAACGGAATTTATCACAGAAAAAATGAATTAATCCGTTAACAACAAAAAGCCGATGAAATCCGAGATTTCATCGGCTTTTTTTGTGCGCTTTAATTAAGCTTTGACCCGATCGCCGAGTCTTCCGCAAAATTCGGAATATTATAAAGAACAAGCACTTCCGTGATTTTGTTTTCCGAAATGTAATCATAAACCGAAGAATTAAAAAATCTTAAGTCTATAAGGTGTGTTTCCGCATAATCGTCAATCACAAACTGAGTAAAGCAATTTGCGTAAGAATCTTTTATTATGAGAAGTTTTCCCGTACCGCTCCCCGTAATTACCGTTTGAGCCTGATTTGAATTAAGGAATACGGCGTACTTGTCGGCGGTGTCAAGGTATTTTGATTCATATATCGTATCCGTTATGTAATAACCGTTATTGTAATTTACCGCATGATTTTTATTTTTATAATAAGCCGTTATCGTGTCATATTCCGAAAAGGGACAGTTTACCTTGTTGTATGTTGTCCCTCGGAAATTTTCGGATAAAGTTTCCTCCTGCCAGGACGACAAATCTTCGGGCGGAATGTTATTAAAATTACGCCATGCCCTGTAGCAGTAATAAGCGCCCAAACTCGTGAAATGGTGGTCTGTCTTGTAATAAATGTATTCGTCTTTGTGAGCGAAAAGCTCCGAGCACGGATTTATTACGGACAGCCCCGCATTTTTTGCGGCATCGATAAGTGTTTCCTGAGATATGTTCGGCGCAAAATCCGGCAAATAATCGGAAAGTATATATGCGGCGGTCGGAACAAGCATGATTTGAAAAGAAACGTTATTATTTTTAAGCTTTTCCGAAAAATTGACGAGAGCCTTAAGGTTTAAATTAAGTTGCGTTTTGCTTATGCTTGTAAATTTGTTGATGAGATATCCGTTTTTGCAAAAATATACTCCCGAAATTTCGGTTTTTCCGGACATAAGTTCGGTGATTGTTTTTACGGAAATCAGGGCATCTCTTAACGGAAATTGATCCGCAAGGTAATTTTCGAATTTCGTCCCCATTGTGCCTTTCGGAAAATCGGAAACAGAAATTTCGGAAATTTGAGTAAGCTTTCTTTTTTCGCTTGACGAATAATATTTGTCCGGAATCAAAACATCCGCCAAAAGCGTAATTGTGATTATTGTACAAAAAAACGGAATAAGTAATTTGTTATGCATGTTTTGTCTCCGTTAAAAGCGAAAATATAAAAATGGATTGTATGAGCCGCCGATAAGGTAGGTTACGGAAAGAAAAAATAAAAATGCGAGTGATACGGTTTCCGTAATTTCATAGACTGCGGGTTTTAATTTCTTTTGAAGCTTATGTATGCACGTCTTTATTGCGGGCGTGGAAAGAATCGCGCAAATTATAAGTAACGGCAAATAGGAAAAGAATACATAAACGGAATTATTGTCATATAAGGCATTTTTGCCGAACAGGCTTTTTAAGAATTCCCCGCATTTACCCAAATCCTCAAATGCGAACAGTATCCAGCCGAACAAAATAAGCGTGACGGAATAAAGATGTCCGATGAAATTCGGCAATTTTTTCAATATTTTAAGTATAAAAAGTTTTTCCGCAATCAATACAATTCCGTAAAAAAGTCCCCAAAGGATGTAATTTAAGCTCGCACCGTGCCATAACCCCGTCAAAAACCATACGATGAAAAGATTTTTAAGTGTTTTGCCGATACCTTTTCTGCTTCCGCCGAGCGGTATATAAACATAGTCGCGAAACCATGTTCCCATTGATATGTGCCATCTTCTCCAAAATTCGGTAATGCTTTTTGAACAATACGGATAATTGAAGTTTTCGTCAAAATCAAACCCCAATATTTTTCCGAGACCTATTGCCATATCGGAATATCCCGAAAAATCAAAGTAAATCTGAAACGCAAATGCAAGGATTCCTAAGAGAGACAATAACGCGGTGAGTCCGGAAGAGGTTGCGGATTGAATATTGTTCCACAATAATCCTATGTTGTTTGCGATTATTACCTTTTTAAAAAGACCGACCACAAAACGCCTCAACCCGCATGTTATTTTATCGGCAGAATGCGTGCGGGAGTCGATTTGCTTTGCGATTGTGCTGTAGCGGACGATGGGACCCGCTATAAGCTGAGGAAAAAGTGCCACGTATGTTCCGAAAGAAACAATGTTTTTTTGTGCCTTTACATCACCTCTGTAAACATCGATCGTGTAACTCATTGTTTGAAAGGTATAAAATGAAATTCCGATAGGTAACGGTAAATCGAGCGGAGGGATTGCGGTGCCGAAGACGGAATTGATTATTCCCGTCAAAAAATCGGTATATTTAAAAAAGCAAAGAAGACTCAAATTTACGATTACCGATACAAGAAGTGCCGCTTTTGCCTTGCCGGTTCCCCGGTAGCGTTCCACCGCCCGACCGCAGGTGTAGTCGAGGACGGTGGAAAAAATCATAAGAGATACGTATATGGGTTCGCCCCAGGCATAAAAAATGAGACTGAACACAAAAAGTACGAAATTTTTGAATTTTTGCGGAACAATAAAGTATACAATAAGTACGAGAGGTAAAAATACGAACAAAAACGTCAGGCTTGAAAATACCATCTTCAGCCTCCGAGTAAGGGAACTGAGTCTTCGTCGTTTGATTCGTCCGGAACAATGAGTCCGCCCGCAGATCCCGTGTCTTCGGGAACAACGGCTTTGTTTTCGGGCAGTTTTCCGAAAATGTCTTTTATTGCTTCATCTATTTTTTCATATTCGGAAACGGCAAGGCGGTTTTCTTCTTCCGAATCTTCGCCGTCATAAGAGGCTCCCGCAATTACATAAATTACATAGTCAGCTTCCGAATAGAGTCTTGCGTTAAGCACCTTTGCCGTATTAAAGGGATATTGACGGATATAACTTACGCTTTGCGCATAAATCGTGTTTATGGCATCCACCGCCGTATCGGCATAATCGTCCTTGGTTTTAAGGATGATTATCGTATCGGGATTTATGCTTGAAATCGAATTTTGAAGCGCAACGTACGATTCGATTTTTGAAAGATCAAAGCCGTAAGAGTTTGTGAGGCAAAATTCTTCGATTTCCGTATCGCAAAGAAAATTGTCGGCACCGACGGCATCCGCTATTTTGTCTTTGATTTCCTCGGGGGATAAAGTGACCGTAGCGGATTTATCGGATGAGGTGTCGTTTGAGGAATTGTTTTTTTGACATGCCGAGAAAGACAGGACTATGATAAGCAAAAAGACAATAAGTATCGATTTTTTCATGGTAATCTCCTTTTTTGTGAGCCGTGCGGCATCACAACGATAAAATTGATTTTTGTTTGCCGGAATCTTTGAAAAAACTTTTTGCGCGCGTTTTTTGTTTTAACTTATTCCGTATATATAACGACCGGGCAAACAAAAAAGTCGGGCTGATTTAAAAAAATTTTGATTTTTTTTAAATCAGCCCGACTTTTACATCGGATACCTGTATGCAATTGCTTTTTGACCATCAATGATACACGGATTGCTTGCGTAGCGTTGCACTTTCGCAATCCTGAAACATTCGTAATCCGCTTAGTTGCCTTTCGAAAAACGGCTACTTACTCATGTTTTGGCGGTTCAAAATGTCAAAATTTCTCTTGCAAATAACTTTGCATCGAAATTCTGACCATTTTGAACCTTGTATCATATTATTTTATGTACATATATACGGATTTTATTTCGTTTAGTGATACGTCGTCCGACGTATAAAGCACATAATATACGGATGATTTTTCCCACGATAAGGATCTGTAGATACTGAAATCCGTATCCGTTATTTCGTACACGGCGTTTGTGTCACTGTCGATGTTTTCAGAAAACAGCGTTTTTCCGTAAATTCCCGAGAGGTTTTCCGAGTTACATGCGGCGCGAAGGGTATAAGAGTGGGAATCGAGCACAAACGTTATACATGCAATTTCGTCGTTTATAATTGAATATTCGATTGATTCGGCATCCAAGGGGGCGCTTAAGCTTATCCCGAGTGCCTTAAAATCATCGGATGAAGACACCGTAACTATCGGATTTGCAATTTGGACATTCGGATCGGTTTCGGAAGCTTCTTTATCAAAAACAAAGTGCTTTAATCCGATTATGCAAACACAAAGGCACGCAGCTATGGGAACGATACGGTACAAAAGTATTTTTGAGGCGGATTTTTTTGTGACGACAAAGTCTTCTTTTTCGCCTTCCGCTTTTTTCAATATGTTTTTGTACATTCTTTCTTTTGCGGAATCGCTCGGGTTAACGGAATTTAAGGCATCGGAAATTTTATTCATATTCAAATTCTCCTATCTCTTTTTTTAATAAATCTCTTGCTTTGACAAGTCTGTTTCTTACTGTGGACGGCGGCGTGTGTAACATCGCGGCGATTTCGTCCGTTTTGTAATTCATATAATAATGCAAAAAAATCACATCTTTGTATTTGGGGGACAATTTGTTTACCGCGTCGAGTATTGCTTTGTTGTCCGTTTTTGAGTCGTCACTTTGGGATTCGAAAATCGGTTCATCGGTCAGTACGACTTTTCTTTTCCACCAACGCTTCAGCCTGTCCTTGCAAAGATTCATGGCGGTGACGACAAGCCATTTCTTTTCGTGCGTTTCGTCATTAAAAATATAATTACCCGTAAGTACTTTTACAAAAACGTCCTCGGTGCAATCTTCGGCTTCCGCAGAGTCCGACATATAGCTTCGGCAGATTCGGTATACGAGCTTGTAATGTCTAAGATAAAAAGCATCAAACCATTCGTTTTTATGTGAGTTGTCGCTTGCCATTTTTTCCTCCTATTATATATAACGACTCAAAGTCTGTTTTTGTCGTTATTCATAATTTTTAATTTGAACTTTATCTTAACATCTTTTTGGCAGTTTGCATATCGGTAAGAAAATTCTTTTTTTGACGGGATACTGTGCTTAAAATTCTTATCCTTGCGGCATGGGTCACAAGGTGGTAAAATGGGGAAGTGAAAGTACTTGCCGCGTATTGCGGCGGGAAAACAGGAGAAAATCAATATGAAAGTATTATCGATAGCAATACCTTGTTATAATTCGGCGGAATATATGTCGCACGCCATAGAGTCGCTGCTCGTGGGCGGTGAGGACGTCGAAATAATCGTTGTTGACGACGGCTCAAAAGACGACACATACAAAATCGCATGTGATTACGAAGCAAAATATCCGGGGATTGTGCGTGCGGTTCACAAGGAAAACGGCGGTCACGGAAGTGCAGTAAACAAGGGCATTGAGCTTGCAAACGGAATCTACTTTAAGGTTGTCGATTCGGACGACTGGGTAAAGGAAGATTCCTTTAAAAAAGCGCTCGACGTATTGAAAAAAAATATAATCGACGGCACAAATCTTGACATGCTTATATGCAATTACGTTTACGAAAAGGTGGGCGAAGACAAAAAGAAGGTAATAAATTACCGGAGTGCTTTTCCGACCGACAGGATTTTTACATGGGACGAGGTGGGACATTTTAGAATCGGTCAGTATATCCTAATGCATTCCGTGATTTATAGGACAAAGATGCTTCGTGATTGCGGACTTAAACTTCCCGAACACTGCTTCTATGTGGACAATATTTATGTTTATTATCCGCTTCCGCACGTAAAAACAATGTATTACCTTGACGAAAATCTTTACCGCTATTTTATCGGACGCGCCGATCAGTCGGTGAGCGAAAAGAACATGATGGCGAGAATCGATCAGCAGCTTACGGTTAACCGCCTTATGATCGACATGTACGATCTCACAAAAATCAAAAACAGGCGTCTGAGGATTTATATGACCAAGTATCTCGGAATCATGATGACGATTTCGTCCGTATTCCTCATGAAAATCGGCGATGCCGAAAGCGAGCAAAAGAAGGACGAGCTCTGGGCTTTCTTAAAGAAGAGAAACAGACGTCTTTATAACCAGATAAGCGCAACGTTCCTCGGTGCGTCGATGAAGATTCGTTCTTCGTTCGGACAGGAAATAATAAAGGCGGGATATGTTGTCGCAAACAAGATATTCAAGTTTAATTAAAGCGGAATAATTAAAACAAAAAAACACCCGCGGAATTTTGTCCGCGGGTGTGAAATTCGATTTAAGTATAAGCTTTTTCGTGTTCCTTTACCGTAGCTTCGATTTTTAAGAGCTTGGGATTGTAGGCGAGCACATAAAGTCCGACGCTCATTACAAGCGCACATACCACGTCAAAGCACGAATGCTGTTTCAAAAATACCGTCGATAAGCATATCAGAACGCATGTAACGATACTTGCGATGCGTCTTGACAATTTTTTGGAAAAGTCTTCGTTCTTTAAGAGTGACACCGTTGCTCCGATCGAATTTAAAACGTGTATCGAAGGACAGACGTTTGTGGGAGTGTCGATTTCGTAGAGCTTTGCGACGGCATCCATAAATATGTTGTCGCGGGGAATCGATGCAAGGTCCGGACGAAGATGTATTCCGTTGGGCCAAAGAGCATAAATTATGAGGCTTAGGGTCATTCCCGAAAACAAAAACACGCAATACCTGTAAAATCCGGGTTTGCCGTAAAAGAATTGAAAAACGCCCACGGCAAATATGTAAACAAACCAAAACAGGTAAGGTACTATAAAATATTCGCAAAAAGGAATTACATCGTCGATCGGAAGATGAATGAGAGTCATGTCGGAAGGGGAAGTTGTTTCCTCAAGGCGTGTAAAGCAATACATATAAATAGGAACATATATCAAAACCCAAATATGGGAAAATTTCTTAAGGAAATTTAATTTAGACTTTTTTGTTGTTTTCATTTATTTTTTCTCCGTAAAACCGGATGGTGTAGTTTTTTTAATGTCGGCTTATCATTGATAATCGGCATTGTAACACCGAAATTCAACATTTTCAAGATTAAAAACACTATTTAAGTTTTTTGCGAAGAAACAACGAATGTTGTATGTGAATAAACAAGTAATCGCTATAAAAGAAAGAGAGGAATTTGGTATGGCAAAGAGAGTTTTTTTGATTGTACTTGACAGTGTGGGAATCGGCGAAATGCCGGACGCTGCGGATTACGGCGACGCAGGCAGCAACACGATAAGAAGCTGCGCGCGCGATTCGCACTTTTCGGTTCCGAATGCGGAAGCGTACGGACTTTTTGATATCGAAGGACTTGAAGACTTAAAAGGAATAAATTTGCCTGACGGGTATGACCCTCAAAAATATGCCGTGAAGCCGTCGATTGTCGCAAAGATGAAAGAAGCGTCGCGCGGAAAAGACACAACGATAGGACACTGGGAGATTGCGGGAATCGTTTCCGAAAATCCGCTTCCCACGTTTCCTGATGGTTTCCCGGACGAACTTATTTCGGAATTTTCACGCCGCACGGGAAGAAAGGTGCTTTGCAACAAGCCCTATTCCGGTACGGAAGTAATAAAGGATTACGGACGCGAGGCTGTAGAAACGGGCGCACTTATCGTATATACATCCGCGGATTCCGTGTTCCAGATCGCGGCACATGAGGCCGTAATCCCCGTCGATACGCTTTATGAGTATTGCAAAATCGCGCGTGAACTTTGTGTGGGAAAATACGGTGTCGGACGAGTTATCGCAAGGCCGTTTGAAGGCGAGTGGCCCTATAAGAGAACGTCCCGCCGTCATGATTTTTCCGTTGTGCCGCCGAAGAAGACAATGCTTAATATAATGAAGGATGCGGGACTCGACGTTCTTGCCGTCGGAAAAATCAACGACATATTTGCGGGAAGCGGTGTGACGGATACGGTCCGCACGGTCGATAACCCGGACGGAATCAATAAAACGCTTGAAAGAATGGACAGGGATTTTAACGGACTCTGCTTTGTAAATCTTGTCGATACCGACATGGTTTACGGACACAGAAACGATGTTCCCGGATATGCCGCAGCGCTTTCGTATTTTGATTCGTGTTTGCCTTCGATTGTAAGTAAGCTGCGCCCGGATGACCTTCTTTTTATAACCGCCGATCACGGCTGCGATCCCGGTACTCCGTCTACGGACCATTCGAGAGAGTATGTGGGTGTGCTTGCGATAGGAGATAAATTAAAACGAGGCGTAAATCTCGGCACGCGTGAAACATTCGCGGATACCGGTGCAACGATACTCGATTATTTCGGAATAAAGGGCGGAATCGCGGGAAAATCTTATCTTAACGAAATTATAAAATGATGTTGCGGTCAATCGGAAGTTTCGAATTAAAAAGGCTGCATATAAGTGAGGGCAACAATGCGTGAAATAGTGTTTACAGGGGAAAAGGGAGCTGCGACGCACGACCTTTTCGGTATATTTTTCGAAGACATAAATCATTCCGCGGACGGCGGACTCTATGCGGAAAAGGTGCAAAACCGCGCTTTTGAATTTTCGCCGATCGACGGAGGAGGCTATCGGCCGCTTACGGCATGGGAAAAGGTTGAAGAGGGCAGAGCCCGCGTTTCGCTTTCAGTGTCCGATAAAGCGCCTTATTCAAAAAAGAACCCGCATTATCTTGTGATGAGTGTCGAAAATCCGTGTGTCCGTGCGGGCGTCAAAAACACGGGATTTAACACGGGAATCAATCTCGAAAAAGGGAAAAGTTACGCATTTTCATGCTATGCAAAAAGTGAAACCAAATGCCGCTTTACGGTGTCTCTTGAGAGTGCGGAAGGTAAAATTTACGGTACATCGGAAATTTTGATTTCAAAAAACGAATGGACAAAGTACGAATGCACGCTCACTTCCGATACGGACGATTTTTCCGCGGTGCTTGTGCTTACGACGCGTGAAAAATGCAAGGTGATGTTTGATTTTATTTCGCTTTTTCCCGTAGACACGTTTATGGGACGAAAAAACGGATTGCGACAGGATCTCGCAAACCTTTTAAAGGAACTTCATCCCGCATTTGTGCGCTTCCCGGGCGGATGCCTCGTTCACGACGGGTCACTTAACGCAGATGACAGAAATTCATGCTATCGCTGGAAAAATACGATCGGACCTACAGAAGAGCGCCCCGCGCGGCGTAACAACTGGGGGTATAACCAAACTCTCGGACTCGGCTTTTACGAATATTTCCTTTTTTGCGAGGATATAGGTGCGGAGCCGCTTCCCGTGCTTCCCGCGGGTTACAATCCCCATATGGGAATTGCCGCACCGCTCGACGAAATGGATGAATGGGTAAACGATGCGCTTGATTTAATCGAGTTTGCAAACGGTGACGAAAGCACAAAGTGGGGAAGTATAAGAGCAAAGCTCGGGCATCCGTCACCTTTTAATCTTAAATATCTCGCAATCGGAAACGAAGAAGTGGGACAGGAATTTTTTGACCGCTACGATATTATTCACAAGGCGGTAAGAGAAAAATATCCCGATATCCGTCTTATAAATTCCGCGGGTCCTTTTCCGGCGGGAGGAGAGTTTGAGCGCGGCTGGAATAATGCGAAAAAGAACGGCTCGGATTTTGTGGACGAGCACTATTACACGAGTCCCGAGTGGATGCTTGCAAATATTCACAGGTACGATACGGGCACAAGCACTCCCAAAGTTTTCCTCGGCGAATATGCAACGTGCGGAAACACGTTTTACAATGCGCTTATTGAGGCCGCTTACATGACCGCACTCGAAAACAATGCCGAGCGTGTGGGGCTTGCATGTTATGCACCGCTTCTTTGCAACGCAGATTACAGAAACTGGGCGCCGGACCTCATTTGGTTTGACAATCACAGATGTGCGGCTTCCGTAAATTATTATGTGCAAAAATTCTTTATGACGGGACGCGGGAAAAATCTTCTTTGCACACGGCTTTCCGGTATGAATCCGCCGATTGTGTACGGAGAAAACACGATCTCCGGCGAAATTGCGATTTTTACGGAAAATTGCAAGGGCGAAATTTGGGATATCGAGATTCATGATCTTGAGCACGGGGGTGTTACAAAAGTCGATCCGATGAAGCTTTCGTACAGGGAAGGCAAAATAATCGGAAACATTTCGTCAAACAATTATAAGATTACTTTTAAGGCAAAAAAGAGCATCGGTCACAACGGTTTCCGTCTCGAATTCGGAAAAACGGACTCACAAAATCTTGTTTGCTGGAACATAGGCGGATGGGACAATCGAGATACCGAAATCAGCGCACGTGTAAACGGACGCGCGACAACGCTCGATCAAAACATATTTTCTGTTTTTAAAGACACGGAATATGATTTGGAACTTATCGTAAACGGACGCGAAATAAAAACATACATAAACGGCGTCCTTTCAAACAATGCCGTTCACAAAAACACCGTTATCGAGGACCTTTATGTTTCCGCGACCGAAGATGACGACTATATTTATTTGAAGGTTGTAAACGTCAGGGATACCGATGCCGAAGCGCATGTGAATGTTTCGGGAGACGTGAGCGCAAAACATACGATCTTTACCTTAACCGCTCCCGACAATGCCGAAAACACGCTTGAAAATCCTTTTAACGCGGTACCCGCGGAAAGCCGTTTTATGACAAACGAAGACGGATTTACGATGACTTTTAAGGGCAAATCGGTGAATTTGATTGTGGTGAAAAAATGATACAAGAAAAAATTGCTTGACTTCAAAAATAACCCGTGATACAATTATCCGGCTTATGGAAGCAAGCGATTTTTTTTTATGTGAGAAAATCACGTAAAAAGCAAAAAAAGAAAATATGGAGGTGGAAGTCGTGCGAGTTAAAATCACATTGGCATGTACGGAGTGCAAGCAGCGCAACTACAACGTGACAAAAGACAAGAAAGAGCATCCCGACAGGATGGAAACAAACAAGTATTGCAGATTCTGCAAACGCCACACGCTGCACAAGGAAACAAAATAATGGCCGGTCTTTCGGCAGAAAGGTAAAACTATGGCAGAGGCTACAACCAAAGAAAAAGGCCGTGTTAAGAAGTGGTTCAAAGGTCTTAAGGCCGAATTTAAGAAGATTGTCTGGCCGGATCGCGATTCGGTTGTTAAGCAGACAATCGCTGTTATCGTCATCACCATTATTTTGAGCCTGATCATTGCGTTACTCGATCTTGGCGTAAAGAACCTTGTTGATTTGATTATGAATGTCTGATCAAAGGTGTGGAGGAAATTATGGCAGAAGCTAAGTGGTATGTTGCACATACCTATTCCGGTTATGAAAACAAAGTAAAAACGAGTCTCGAACAGACCGTAAAAAACCGTAATCTCGAGGAAATGATACTTGATGTTCAGGTTCCGACGGAAAAAGCGGTTGAAGTTAAGAACGGTGTCAAAAAGACGGTGGAGCGCAAGCTTCTTCCGGGCTACGTTCTTGTCCGTATGATTATGGACGACGAATCGTGGTACGTGGTAAGAAATACGCGCGGCGTGACCGGATTTGTCGGACCGGGAGGAAAACCTGTTCCGCTTACGGACGCAGAAGTGAGAGAACTCGGACTTGACAAGGTACCGGGCAGCAAGACCGCTGAAATCGAGCTTGATTTCAAGGTTGGCGACACAGTAACGATTCTTGAGGGTAACTGGGACGGCAAGAGCGGCGTCGTTAAGCAAATTAACGAGCACAAGCAGACGGTTATCATTTCACTTGAGATGTTTGGCCGTGAAACACCGGTTGAACTTGCTTTTACGGCAGTAAAGGCAGAAAAGTAATATGTTGCCGGATTTTCGGTAACAGGTGGGAGGAAGGACATGAAATGTATGTCATACTCCGATAATACCACATTTAGGAGGTAAATCTACAATGGCAAAGAAAATTGAAGGCTATATCAAGTTACAAATCCCTGCAGCTAAGGCAACTCCGGCACCTCCGGTAGGACCCGCACTTGGCCAGCACGGTGTAAACATTCCTCAGTTTACAAAGGAATTCAACGCAAGAACGGCAGATCAGGAAGGCATGATCATTCCCGTAGTTATTACGGTTTATTCGGACAGGAGCTTCACATTCATCACAAAGACTCCTCCGGCAGCAGTTCTTCTTAAGAAGGCTTGCAATCTTAAGTCGGCATCGGGCGTTCCCAACAAGAACAAGGTTGCAAAGATTAAGAGAAGCGAAGTTGAGAAGATTGCGGCTCTCAAGATGCCCGATCTCAATGCGGGAAGCCTTGAAGCGGCTACAAGCATGATCGCAGGTACCGCAAGAAGCATGGGCATTGAAGTTGTTGAAGGCTAAGTCTTACGTTTGAAAACGTGGGAGGACAGACTAAAAGGTCTTATTCCGTTAAATACCACATAGGAGGTTATAAAATGAAAAGAGGAAAGAAATACCAGGACGCAGTTAAAACTTACACAAAGTCCCAGCAATATGAAGTTGCTGAAGCTGTAAGTATTGTTAAAAAGAATGCGGTTGCAAAGTTTGACGAAACAATCGAGACACATATCAGACTCGGCGTTGACGGACGTCACGCAGATCAGCAGGTAAGAGGCGCAGTTGTGCTTCCTCACGGAACGGGCAAGAAGGTAAGAGTTCTTGTTTTCGCAAAGGGAGACAAGGTAAATGAGGCAACTCAGGCAGGCGCCGATTATGTTGGCGGCGATGAGCTCATTCCGAAGATTCAGAATGACGGCTGGCTTGATTTTGACGTTGTTGTCGCAACACCCGATATGATGGGCGTTGTCGGACGTCTCGGTAAGGTTCTCGGACCCAAGGGACTCATGCCCAACCCCAAGGCAGGAACGGTTACGATGAACGTTGCAAGTGCTATCGCAGATATTAAAGCAGGTAAGGTTGAATACAGACTTGACAAGGCCAACATCATCCATTGCACGGTCGGCAAGGCATCCTTTACCGAAGAACAACTCGCAGAAAACTTCCAGGCACTTTTAAATGCAATCACAAAGGCTAAGCCCGCAACAGCCAAGGGTCAGTATTATAAGAGCATCACTCTTACATCCACAATGGGCCCGGGCGTTAAGGTAAGCGCTGCTAAGCTCCAGTAAGCCTTAAAAATAGTGGTTGACAATAAATTTATGTTGATATATAATGCACCGGTGTTCAAAACACACGGACTTATATTTACCGAAGACAGCAGGTGGGGAAACCCGTAAGCATATCGCCTGCCGAGGGAAAAGATGTTTGATATTTCAGACTGCTTGACCTGATTTCGGTCCCGCAGTCTTTTCTTTTTTATGAAAAGCTGCAAAAAATCTAAACAGGAGGTAAAATCTAATGGCAAAGGTTGAAATCAAAGCTCCCATCGTTGATGAGATCAAGGAAATCGTTGCAAAGGCATCGGCTGCTTATCTTGTTGACTATCGCGGACTTACGGTTGCCGAAGACACGGCTCTTCGTAAGGAGCTTCGTGAGGCAGGCGTAACATACAAGGTATTCAAGAACACATACCTTAAGCGCGCATTTGAGGGTACGGATTTTGCACAGCTTGACAAGGATCTTGAAGGACCTACGGCTATCGCATTCGCATTTGAGGATGCCACCGCTCCCGCAAGAATCATCGCAAAGCACGCAGAAAAGGTTGAAGCTCTTTCATTCAAGGCTTCGGTTGTTGACGGAAAGTATTATGACGTAAAGGGCGTCGAAGCTCTTTCGAAGATTCCGGCAAAGAGCGAACTCATCTCCAGACTTCTCGGAAGCATGCAGTCTCCCATTGCAAATCTTGCAAGAGTTCTCAAGCAGATTGCAGAGAAGAACGGAAACGAAGCAGCATAATGCGGCTTCATCATTTGTTGCGGCATAGAGCCGCGTAAGTTTAAAATTAATCCACAGGAGGATAAAAAAATGACGACACAGGAATTTATCGATGCCATCAAGGGCATGACAGTATTGGAATTAAACGATCTCGTAAAGGCTTGCGAGGAAGAGTTCGGAGTTTCTGCAGCAGCAGGCGTAGTAGTTGCAGCAGCAGGCCCGGCAGCAGAAGTTGAAGAGAAGACAGAGTTCGACGTTGAGCTCACAGAAATCGGCGCTGAGAAGATCAAGGTTATCAAGGTTGTTCGTGAAATCACAGGTCTTGGTCTCGGTGAAGCTAAGGCAGCCGTTGAAGCAGCTCCGAAGGTACTTAAGGAAGGCGCTTCCAAGGCAGAAGCTGAGGAAATCAAGAAGAAGCTCGAAGAAGTCGGAGCAAAGGTTACTCTTAAGTAATTGTAAGCTTAAATTTGCTGAAATTCTTCTTTTTAAATTTTTTTGGATGAAGGACCTCGTGCGTATTGCGCGGGGTTCTTTTTTTGCTCAGTTTTTCATAGACTATTTGACACTACCCTTATTTTAGGAAGCAAAAAAGCCGATGAGAGTTTCCCATCGGCTCATTGAGGTCGAAATTTCTTTTGACCTCAATGTCATATTATCTTTCATAATCACGATCTTTTTCTATTGGGAGAATATCCTTGATATATGCTTTTACGTTAGGATATACTTCATCAAACGGCGGCTTGTCCGCTTCCCCGGAAAAACGGAACTTTTCATAAGAGTGCCGTAAATCATCCGGTCTGTGTAAAAATCCGTTAAAGGAATCCAAGGTTCTGCCGCCGGTTTTCAGCGCATCAAGAACCTCCGCTTTATTAAATGCAAAGACCTTTGAAATATAATAAAGATCAACCACATCCTTTATTCTGCGAAACACCTTATCCGTGGAAATTGCCGAAATCTTATCGGCAATCATCTGAGATGGTGCAACCCCGTAAAAACGAACTCCTTCAACCTCATAAATCTTTGTCTTTGAAGCGGGTCTGTTTACATCAACATCCATAGTAAAAAGCACATCGCCGGTAGCTGTGTCGGACAATTCAAATCCTGCAGATCGTCCCTCGCCGTACATTCGGTAAAGGCTTACATTCAGGTTAATATCGCAATTCCGAAGCGCTTTTTGCAGGGAGTCCACCATCTGCTCCGCACTTGGTGCGGTATCGGAATACC
>CAZZFV010000025.1:0-31986 GCA_964653855.1 uncultured Lachnospiraceae bacterium | reverse complement strand
GGTTTACAAAGTCAAAGTTTGAAGATCAGGCTTTAAAGTGGGACAGCCCCTGGGGCGTCGGATATCCCGGATGGCATATAGAGTGCTCTTGCATAAGCATGAAGCACCTCGGAGAATATATGGATATTCATTGCGGCGGCATTGACAACATGTTCCCGCATCACACAAACGAAATCGCGCAAAGCGAGAGCTATCTCGGACATAAATGGGTAAATTACTGGTTCCATGTGCATCACTTAAATGACAGAACGGGCAAAATGAGTAAATCAAAGGGTGAATTTTTGACGGTTTCCGTTTTGACGGAAAAAGGCTATGATCCCATGGTTTACAGACTTTTCTGCCTTCAGTCGCATTACAGAAAGCCGCTTGAGTTTTCTTACGATGCGCTTTCAAACGTTAAGAATGCATACGAAAAGCTTGTAAAGCGTGTGAGTGCGCTTAAAAAAGAGACGGGACTTTCAGAAAACAAAATAGCGGAAATTTCCGAAAAAATCGAAAATGCAAGGAAAAAGGCCGTGCATGACGACGGTAATGTGAAAGCGGAAATCACAAAAGCCGCTATAGGTACGGCGCTCGACACGGACGTATACCTCGAATATATCGATAAGTTCCTTACAGCTATCGGAAACGACATAAATACGTCATCCGGACTTACGGTGCTTTACGATGTATTGGCGGCTAACGTTAATGCGTTTACGCGTCTTATGCTGGTTAACGCGTTTGACGCAGTGCTTTCTTTGTCACTTACGAGAGATTTTGATGAAAAGGGAAATCAGGATATCGATCCCGAACTTCTTGATTTTATCAACAAAAAGATAGAAGAAAGAAAAGAAGCAAAACGCAACAAGGACTTTGCGGCAGCGGATGCGATAAGGGAAGAATTAAAGAGCAGAAACGTTGAAATAAAGGATACAAGAGAAGGCACCGTTTGGACGATTGTTTAAGGAGAAGAATGTGATTACGGATTTGATTCTTGAATTTAATCTTCCGGAAACGGATGCAGACATATTTCCGCCGCTCGACCTCGCATATATAGGCGATTCGGTGTATGAGCTCACAATCAGAACGTGTTTGCTTTCGGGCGGTGCGATGCCTGTGGATAAGCTCAACAGAAAGGCAACATATTTTGCGAAAGCGGTGACACAGGCAAAGATTATAACAAATATCTTTGACAATTTGACGGAAGCCGAGCAAAACATATACAGAAAAGGAAGGAACGCAAAGAGCTATTCGCCGTCAAAGAGCGCCACGCTTGGAGAATATCACAAGGCGACGGGATTTGAAGCGTTAATCGGGTGGCTTTACCTTAAAAAAGAGTACAAAAGAATGTACGAAATAATACATATGGGATGGGACTCTTTGGAAAAAGCGGAACAGGAAACGGAACAAAAATGAACGAAAATGTAAATGAAAACGTAAACGAAACAAAAATAGAAGGAAGAAACGCCGTGCTTGAGGCATACAGATCCGGGAAAACGGTCGACAAGCTTTTTGTGCTTGACGGATGCAAGGACGGCCCGGTGCAAACGATCGTAAGGGAAGCAAGGAAAAAGGACACGATTGTTAATTTTGTGTCCAAAGAACGCCTGGATTCGATCAGCGAAACAAAAAAGCATCAGGGTGTAATTGCGATCACGGCGGCTTACGATTATGCGGATGTTGACGATATTTTAAATAAAGCGAAAGAGAAAAATGAGGATCCGTTTATAATTATTCTTGACGGAATCGAGGATCCGCATAACCTTGGCGCAATAATCAGAACAGCCGAGCAGGCGGGCGCACACGGGATAATTATTCCGAAGCACAGGGCCGTGGGACTCACGGGAACTGTTGCGAAGACGTCTGCGGGAGCACTCAATTATATGCCCGTCGCAAAGGTTACGAATATCGTGAATACGATGAAGGAACTTAAAGAAAAAGGACTTTGGTTTGTTTGCGCGGACATGGGCGGAACAAGAATGTACGACCTTGATTTAAAGGGGCCGATAGGACTTGTGATCGGTAACGAAGGCGAGGGCGTATCGAGACTCGTAAAGGAAAATTGCGATTTTGTGGCATCGATTCCGATGAAGGGAAAAATAGATTCTTTAAATGCTTCCGTCGCAATGGGAATTTTGGCATACGAAATTGTGCGTCAAAGAGGATAGCGTGAGTTTGTCGGCATTTAAATTTTGATTTGAGCATTATTAAATTTGCTTGACAAGAGAACATAAAT
The DNA here is from genome assembly GCA_964653855.1 of uncultured Lachnospiraceae bacterium. Classification (GTDB taxonomy): domain Bacteria; phylum Bacillota; class Clostridia; order Lachnospirales; family Lachnospiraceae; genus RGIG3528. The sequence continues at coordinate 29,771 of CAZZFV010000025.1, read as the reverse complement.
TGTGGTAATATTCTCGCTCGTAGGGAAAACTTACATAAGCTGCTTTAGCTCAGCCGGTAGAGCGCATCCTTGGTAAGGATGAGGTCAGCAGTTCGATTCTGCCAAGCAGCTTTGGACAAAGAGGTCTGATTTATTCAGGCCTCTTTTGTTTTGGGTAAAAACGGATTGCATATTTTAATGCATTCCTGAAAACGGCATTTTATTTCCGAAAAGAACTTTTTGAGCCGCCAAAGGTGACAAAAAATTAAAATAATGGTATCATTATAAAGTTTAAGTGACATTCTGAAGCGGAGGATAAAAATGCACGGAAATATAAAAACAACACTTACCTTTGCGTCTGTGATAATTTTGCTTGCGGTAACCTTATTTTTGGGTATAGTGACCGTTATAAACGATAAGACGGGAATAAATAAAAACGATAACGATAAATATGCGGGCGTGACCGAAACACCGACCGGCGAAATAACCCGGGCACCGGGAGAAATAACGGTAACACCCGGTGAAATTTTAACACCGACGGCTACAAAAGAACCGGTACTTGTGACAGGTACTCCGACCGCAACGCCCACAATCGGGATTTCACACATTGTGTGTCTTGATCCCGGACACCAAATGAAGGCGAACACTGAGCAGGAAGAAATAGCGGAAGGCTCCGGAAAAACGGCATCCAAAATGAGTTCGACGGGTGCGATAAGCGTATATGATTACACAAACGAGTTCCAATGGAACATGTGTGTGGCGGATTTGATTAAGGATGAGCTTCGTGCCCGCGGATATACCGTTATAATGACGCGTGAATCAAACGAGGTTGATGTGTCAAACAAGGAAAGGGCGCTTATCGCAAACGAGGCAAACGCCGAAATCCTTGTCGGAATCCAGACGGACGCGTTTGACGATCAAAGCGTAAAAGGAATGTATGCACAGATTCCGGCGTCCGACAATCCTTATGTGGATCCCGAAAACATAACAAAAAGCGAAACGCTTGCGGATAAAATTCTTACTTCGGTGACAACAGCCACGGGCGCGAGAAAAAGAGCCTACCAATACGGAAACAACGAAATTACGATGATAAACTGGGCAAAAATGCCCGTATGCATCATGCAATTCGGATATATGACAAACTATGAAGAGGCGGAAAAACTAGCCGATGAAACCTACCAAAAGCTTATCGTCACGTCAGTTTGCGACGGCATAGATGCTTATTTTGCGGAGATCGACAAATGAGAAACATAAAGTTAACAATAGAATATGACGGATCGAGATACGACGGAAACGTGATTGCAAAGACGGGCTCGCACGACAAGAGCTCTGTGGGCGACAAAATTTCGCAGGTTTTAACGGAAATGGAAGGGACACCTGTTGAACTTGTTTTCGCAATTCGTACGGAAGCGGGAGTTCATGCGCTTAACCAGGTGTGTACGTTTAAAACGGAATCAAAGAGAAGCACGACGGAAATCAAACAATATTTGAACCGTTATTTGCCCCGTGACATAGCGGTGTTAGAAGTGTCGGACGCTGATCTTCGTTTTCACCCCGCGTTTAATGCGAAGAGATTTACATTTGAATATCGTGTGACCGTGGGCGACGTACCGAGCGTGTTTGACAGAAAGTATAATTATTATTGCTTTAAGCGCCCCGACGTAAACAAGATGAAAGAGGTAACGGCATTACTTATCGGAAAGCATGATTTTAAGGGATTTTCCGACAACAGAAAGCAAAAAAAATCTACGGAACGTGAAGTCTATTCGTTTGATATTTATGCGAGCGGAAACGAGATTTCTTTTAATATCACGGCGGACGATTTTTGGCCGAATATGGTGAGAATCATGGTTGCGCTTGTAATAAGCGTCGGAACCGGAGAAACTCCCCTTTCGCAGGTAAAAGAAATACTTGAAACCGGAAACCGAGACCTTGCGCCTCTTGCGATAGACCCGAAAGGATTATTCTTGACGGAGGTGTCTTATGAGTAAACGACTCACGATAAAAAACGGACACGTGGTGGATCCGAGAAACAATATTGACGGAATTTTTGATATAGTTGTCGAAAACGGAAAAATTTCGGGAATTCAAAAATGCGCCGGTACCGGTAACGAATTAAACGGAGACACGGCAGGGGAAGTAATCGACGCCGCAGGGCTTTATGTTTTCCCCGGGTTCATTGACTTACATGTGCATTTCAGGGAGCCGGGATTTGAATATAAGGAAACGATTAAAACGGGATCGCGCGCCGCGGCAGCGGGCGGATACACAAGCGTTTGCATGATGCCGAACACTTCACCCGTAATCGACAGCCCCGAAAAAGTAAGAAATATAATAAACAAAATAAAAGAAGATTCATGCGTCAATACACTTGTAATCGGTGCGATTACGGTCGGAGAAAACGGAAAAGAATTAACGGACATTAAGGGAATGCGTGATGCCGGTATAGTTGCGATAAGCGACGACGGAAAGTCGGTTATGGACGAGCACCTCATGCAGCGGGCAACGGAAATTGCGAAAGAAAACGATATTCCGATATTCGATCATTGCGAAGACATAAATCTTGTAAACGGCGGCGTGATGAATTACGGAAAAAGGGCGGATGAGCTTAGACTCCCCGGTATCAAAAATATCGTTGAAGAAAAAATAGAAGAGCGTGATATAGAGCTCTCGGCGAAATACGGCACACGGATTCATCTTTGTCATTGTACGACTCGCGGAGCCGTAAAAATCATAAGGGAAGCAAAGAAAAAGTATGATTTTGTGACTGCGGAAACATGTCCTCATTATATTGCGCTCACGGAAGACGATATTTTGTGTGATGACGGAAATTATAAAATGAATCCGCCGCTCAGGACGGCGAAAGACCGTGACGCACTTATAGATGCCCTTTGCGACGGTACGATAGACGTGATTTCGACAGACCACGCACCGCATTCGAAAGAAGAAAAAAATAAATCAATGCGTACGGCACCGTTTGGGATAGTGGGACTTGAAACCGCCTTTTCCGTGTGCTATACGGCGCTTGTGAAAACGGGTTTGATTTCTGTTTCGGGCTTAATAAAAATGATGAGTACGAGGCCTGCGGAAATTTTAAATGCGGGGCAAAAGAAAATACCGTGCGGTAGCTTAGGTGTCGGAGACGCAGCAGACATTGCGATTTGCGATCTTTCGGAAGAATACGAGGTTGATCCCGCCGAATTTAAATCAAAAGGCACAAACACACCGTTTGCCGGTAAAAAGGTGTCGGGAAGAGTTAAATATACAATTGTAAAAGGAGAGATTGTTTATGATAGAAAGATTGATCGATGAAATAGTTAAAAAGGATGCGCCGATTGTTGTGGGACTTGATCCCATGTTAAATTTCGTACCGAAATTCTTGCTTCAAGAAGCAACCGAAAAGCACGGAAAAACGATAGACGCCGTGTGCGATGCGATTTTTGAGTACAATAAGACTTTGATTGATTCCGTATACGACCTTGTGCCTGCCGTAAAGCCTCAAATTGCGATGTATGAGCAATTTGGGATCCCGGGACTTATCGTATACGAAAAGACGATTAAGTATGCCGCATCAAAAGGCCTAATCGTAATTGCCGACGTAAAGCGCGGCGATATAGGCTCTACCAGCAGCGCGTACGCAACGGCGCATCTCGGAAAAATCGATATTTTTGGGGAACAATATACGCCCTTCGGCGCGGACATGGCAACCGTGAATCCTTACCTCGGAACGGACGGAATTAAGCCGTTTTTGGATGTTTGTAATACTTTTGACAAAGGAATATTTGTTCTTGTAAAAACGTCAAATCCTTCAAGCGGAGAATTTCAGGATAAGGAAATCGCCGGAGAGCCGCTTTATGCACTCGTTGCAAAGCGCGTTAAGGAGTGGGGCGAGATGACGGAAACTCACGATTATTCGAATGTGGGTGCGGTTGTCGGAGCAACTTATCCCGAAATGGGAAAGGTGCTTCGTAAGATGATGCCGAAAACCTACATTCTTGTTCCCGGATACGGAGCGCAGGGCGGAAGGGGGAAAGACTTAAAAGTGTTCTTTAATCCCGACGGACTTGGCGCAATCATCAATTCCTCGCGCGGAATAATTGCCGCCTACAAGCAGGAGGAATATAAGAATTACGGCGAAAAGAACTTCGGTGAAGCAGCAAGACAGGCCGTAATCAACATGAGAAAGGATATAAAGGAGTCGATTTGAAATGTTTAAAATTATTTATAATTTTAATACATGTGATGTTTCGTTTGATCACACGGACATCGATAATGACTTGATTTTATGCGCATTTGACGGAGATGCGTCTGAAAAAGAAAAGATCCCGGAGCTTTATAAAAATTCCGATATATTAAGTGTTTTGTCCGGGCTTAACGGATGCTTTGCGCTTGCTTTATACAATAAGATCACAAAGGAACTTTTTTTCGCACGTGACAGACTGGGAGAAAAACAAATTTATTATTCCGTAAAGGACGGAGAAGTTTTTGTTTCGACGGAATTTGAAAATGTGTTTTCCTATGCCGGTAAGAAAGTCAATAAAATCGGACTCGAACACTATATGACCTTTCAATATGTGCCCGAGCCCCTCACGATCGGCGAAAATGTGAGTGCGCTTCTTTCGGGGCACTATGCGTGTGTTTTTGCGGACGATATGAATATAACACGCTACAACACATGGAAACCGGCACCTGTAGAGGGTAAAGACCGCGAAAAGTTTAAAGAAGAAATAAGACAAAAGTTTGAAAAGGCCGTCAAGAGAAATCTTGAGAATTCAAAAAGTCCCGCCGCATTTTTGTCGGGCGGACTTGATTCTTCGATTCTTACGGCGCTTGCGGCACGTGATCATAAAAATCTTGCGGCATATACGATTGCTTTTGACGTACCCGGATTTTCGGAAAGTGAAATTGCCGAAAATTCCGCAAAAAAGTACGGAATCGAACACAAAAAAGTTGTAATTAAGGCAAACGAATATAAGGATGCTTTGCCAAAAACAATAAAAAGAATGGGTGTGCCCGTTGCGGACCCGTCGGCAGCGGCGGTTTATATTATAGGAAGCGCGGCGGCCACAGGTCACGACACCGTAATATCGGGCGAAGGCTCAGACGAGCTTTGGGGCGGATATCACGTATACAGTGTTTCGGATAAAGAAAAGAAGATTAAGGCATTACCTGAAAGCGTAAAAAAGGCTTTGTGGGGCATTGCAAAACATTTCCCCGAAAACATGCGGGGGAAGGATTTAATCAGAAGAGGATGCCTTCCGCTTGAAGAACGTTTTGTGGGAAACACAAGACTTTTTACCGATGCGGAAAAGAAAAAAATACTTGTGTCGTATGATTCGTGCGTCAAATCGACCGACATCACCGCGCCTTATTATGCGGAAGCAAGGGATCTCTCCGATCTTGACAAAATGCAATATATAGACACAAACATCTGGTTTCCGGGTGACATTTGCATTGTATGTAACAGGGCGGCGGAAAGCAAAGACGCAAAGTGCGTGATGCCTTTTATGGATAACGAAATCACGGATCTTGCGAGAACGCTCACGGCGGACGAAAAATTAAAGCCGGGGCAGAATAAAGTGATACTTCGTGAAGCGTTTTCCGGAATAATTACGGACGAAGTGAGAGACGGTAAAAAACGCGGCTATCCCGTACCCGTAAGAATGTGGCTTGCGGGCGAATTAAACGAATGGGGAAAAAACGTGATAATGTCGTCAAATGTTTCCGAATATATAAATAAAAAGGAAGCAGTGAAGCTCCTTGATAAGTGTAAAAAGCACCCGAGCGATCCCATGTATTACAGAAAAGCATGGGCGGTGATCGTATTTTGTATTTGGTATAACGTATGTGTAGAGGGAAAAGATGAATAATCAGCTTACAAAGTCCGACATCAAAAAGATGGAGGACGAAATAAATTACAGAAAAGTGGTAAAACGTTACGAGCTTCTTGAAGCGGTAAAAGAGGCGAGGGCACAGGGCGACTTGTCGGAGAACTTTGAGTATTATGCGGCAAAGCGCGAAAAGAACAGAAACGAAAGCCGTATCCGCTATCTCGAAAGAATGGTAAAAACTGCCGAAATAGTGGACGATTCGTCGTCGGATGACGAAGTCGGAATCAACAATACGGTTGTGATTTATATCCCGGAAGACGACGAAACCGAAACCGTAAGACTTGTAACAACGGTGAGAGGCGATGCCTTAAACGGACTCATATCGATTGAGTCTCCGATGGGGAAAGCGCTCTTAAAAAGGAAACTCGGCGACAAGGTCACAATAAACACGGAAACCGGATATTCGTACGATGTCATCATAAAAGAAATTATAAAGACATCGGACGACTCGAAGGATGAAATCAGGCAATTTTAAATATTTTTTAATCTAATCTTGAATATTATGTGATTTATGGTAGAATACCAGATGATACAAGGGTCAAAAGGCTCAAGACTAACCAAAGGGGTATTTATTATGGCAGATTATGTTATTTCGACGGATTCGACAGCGGATCTTATGCAAAACTTTGTTGATGAACACAATATTGTGATTCAGGATCTGGGATTTTCGTTCGGCGAAGAAAATTATAGAGGAATTTCCGACATGAGCCCGGCAATCTTTTACGAAAGAATGAGAAAGGGCGACGTAGCAAAGACAAACGCTTGCATTCCGGGCGATGTGAAGGCATCATTCGAAAAAATTTTGAAGGAAGGTAAGGATATTCTTCATCTTTCGTTTTCGTCGGGACTCAGCGCAAGTTATAATGTTGCGAAGCTTGTTGCGGAAGAACTTGCGGACGAATATAAGGATAGGAAAATAAGAGTTATCGATTCCCTTTGCGCAGCACCCGGACAGGGACTTTTTGTATATTATGCGGTTAAGGCAAAAGAAGGCGGAATGTCACTTGCGGATAACGCAGAGTATCTCGAAAATTTAAAGCTTCACGTATGTCACGAATTTACGGTTGAGGATCTTAAGTATCTTGCGCGCGGCGGAAGAATTTCAAAAACGACGGCGGTTATCGGAAACATCATCAACTTAAAGCCCGTGCTTCATGTTGACAATGCGGGTCATCTTATCAACATTTCAAAGGCAAGAGGCAGAAGACAGTCGTTAAATGCTCTTGTCGACCATATGGCGGGACATCTTACCGACGAATTCAAAAATGAAGTTGTTTTCATCGGACACGGTGACAGCCTTCAGGATGCCGAATACGTGAGAGATCTCGTAAAGGAGCGTTTCGGAATAAACAATTTCGTTATCAATTACCTTTCGCCCACGATCGGTGCTCATTCCGGTCCGGGAACAATCGCACTTTTCTATCTCGGAAACGGAAGAGAATAAAAACAACAAATTTATAAAAAGGGGTTGACACACAACCCCTTTTGTGGTATTTTATCAAAGCATGCGAGCAATCGCAACAAGAAGCAGAGTATCCGCTCTCGCCTCAAGCAAATGTGCGAAGAGGTCAATATTTATATAATTGAATAAGGCGTATGTCTTAAATATTATATGATTTTTCGGATAGTCGGTTTCTTCGGACCCGGCTTTTTTTATTGTAAAAAGCATATGAGCCCGGTCACATATTTGTACTTAAATCAAAATCCCAGGACGGAGGTAAAAAACTATTAACGACGTACAGGTTCAGATTAATGAACAGATAAGGGACAAGGAGATCCGCCTTATCGGAGAAAACAATGAACAGCTTGGCGTAATGTCAACAAAGGACGCTCTTCTTTATGCAACGGAGCACGGGGTTGATTTGATCAAAATCGCTCCCACGGCAAAGCCGCCTGTTTGCAAAGCGATGGATTTCGGAAAATACCGTTACGAGCAAACAAGACGCGAAAAGGATGCAAAGAAAAAGCAGAAGGTCACGGAAGTTAAGGAGATACGTTTGTCTCCGAACATTGACGAAAATGATTTAAATACAAAGGCCATGCAGGCGGCAAAGTTTATCGCACACGGAGACAGAGTGAAGGTTTCGCTGCGTTTCCGCGGAAGAGAACTTGCGCACACAGCTTCGGGTAACGACATTTTGGATGATTTTTATGACAGAATCAAAGAAACCGCAGCCATCGAGAAGCCTGCAAAATTAGAAGGAAGAAATATGATTATGTTTCTTTGCAAGAAAACAAATTAATGAGATTTGGAGGACAATAATATGCCGAAGTTGAAGACAAACAGAGCAGCAAACAAGAGATTTTCCATGACAGGTACAGGAAAGCTTAAGAGACAAAAGGCAGGAAAGCAGCACATTCTCACAAAGAAGTCGCGTGCAACAAAGAGAGACCTTCGTAAGCCTGAAACGGTTGACAGCGCTAACATGAAGGCAGCCAGAAAAATGTTACCTTACGCTTAATTTAAGTACTTTTTTGAATGGAGGATATAAGAAATGGCAAGAGTTAAAGGCGGAATGAACGCTAAGAAGAAGCACAACAGAGTTTTAAAACTCGCTAAAGGATACAGAGGCGCACGCAGCAAACAGTACAGAATCGCAAAGCAGTCTGTTATGAGAGCCCTCACAAGCGCATATGCAGGCAGAAAGCAGAAGAAGAGACAGTACAGAACTCTTTGGATCGCAAGAATCAATGCAGCAGCAAGACTTAACGGTATGTCTTACAGCAAGTTTATGTTCGGCTTAAAGGCAGCAAACGTAGAGCTTAACCGTAAGGTTCTCGCAGACCTTGCAGTAAACGATGCAGAAGGATTCGCTGCACTTGTTGAAACGGCAAAGAAAGCAATCAATAAGTAATTTTTTAAAAATACAAGCCCTAAGTAACATGGGCCAAAAGAAAGCATTTGAATCATAAAAGTCATCTTTTAAAAAGGTGACTTTTTTTGTTTGCTGTTTACCTCTTATTTTGTTTGTTATAAATCTTTTCCCACATTGTTTTTTGAGTTTTTATGTAGTAAAATAACACGGGATAAGTCCGGTTTTCGGGCTTATCGGACACACGGATACTTTTAAATCGGAGGAACATATAATGGACAAAAACAAGAGGGCAATTTATCCGCCCATGGGTTGGAACAGCTGGGACTGCTACGGCGCCGCCGTAAATGAGGAACAGCTTATGGGAAATGCCGAATATATGGCAAAAAATCTCAAAGAATTCGGCTATGAATACGTTGTATGCGATATACAGTGGTCCGAGCCGACGGCAACTTCCACGTCTTATCATAAATTTGCGGATTTGTGCATGGATGAGTATTCGAGAGTGATTCCGGCTCCGAATCGTTTCCCGTCTGCCGCAAACGGCGTTGGATTTAAAAATATCGCGGACAGAATTCATGCCATGGGACTTAAGTTCGGCATACATATTATGCGCGGAATTCCGCGTCTTGCCGTACATAAAAATATGAAAATCAAGAATTCCGAATATACGGCACGCGACATCGCACTTTCTTATTCGATATGCAGCTGGAACACGGACATGTACGGTGTCGATCCGAATCATCCGGGCGCACAAAGCTATTACGATTCGATATTTGAGCTTTATGCGAGCTGGGGCGTCGATTTTGTGAAATGCGACGACATTTGCGTTACGGAAGGCAGACCCGACAATTTTTATTCGGCACGCGGTGAGATAGAGTGCATCAAAAAGGCAATAGACAATTCCGGACGCGATATGGTTTTGAGTCTTTCTCCGGGACCCGCAATGCTTGAGCATGCGGAGCATTTAAAGGCAAACGCCAACATGTGGCGAATGACGGGCGATTTTTGGGACAACTGGGACGCACTTGACCATATGTTTAAGAGATGTAAGGATTGGGCGCCGTATGTTGACACGGGCTGCTGGCCCGATTGCGACATGCTGCCGCTCGGATATATTGCCTTAAACGACAGCCCCAGATACACAAACTTCACTCACAACGAACAAATTACGCTCATGACTCTTTGGTGCATTTTCCGCTCGCCTCTTATGATGGGCGGCGAAATGAGAGACAATGACGCTTTTACGCTCTCGATTCTCACAAATCCCGAGGTTCTTGCACTCGAAAAGGAAACTCACGGGGCACATGAAGTAATGAACGCGGAAGGCATTACCGCCTGGAAGACGGCCGACGATAAAGGAAATACTTATATTGCGATTTTTAACCGCGATTCGTTTAAAAAGGATGCGGAGATTTCGTTCCAAAGACTTCACCTTGATACCGCGCGTGAATATAAGGTGCGCGATCTTTGGAAGAGAGAGAATTTGGGAAATATGAAGTTTCAAATCGAATGCGCATTGCCGGCTCACGGAGCGATGCTTTATAAGTTTTCATGAAAACCGGCATGATAAAGCCGATATGAAAAATCGGCGTGAAAAATGAGTTTTAAATCAAAGAAAAGGAAATAAAAAAATGGAAGACAGAGAAATTTTGAAATACGTGGATCATACACTCCTCGGGCAAGCAAGCACTTGGGAAGAAATCAAAAAAATAGTGGATGACGGAATCAAATATCAAACGGCATCCGTGTGCATTCCGCCGTCTTATGTGAAAGAGGCGAGTGACTATGCGTGCGGAAAAGTTAAAATTTGTACCGTAATCGGATTTCCGAACGGATACAACACAACAGCCGTAAAGGAATTTGAGACAAAAGACGCGGTTGCAAACGGCGCCGACGAAATCGATATGGTAATAAATATCGGTTGGTTAAAAGACAAGAAGTACAATCTTATTTTAAACGAGATAAATACTTTAAAGAAGGCATGCGGTGACAAGGTGCTTAAGGTTATTATAGAAACGTGTCTCCTTACCGACGAAGAAAAGGTAAAGATGTGTGAAATCATAAATTCCTCGAATGCGGATTTTATAAAGACATCGACGGGCTTTTCGACGGCCGGCGCGACATTTCACGATATCGAGCTTTTTGCGACACATATCGGTAAGGACAAAAAGATAAAGGCTGCGGGCGGAATTTCGTCGCTTGACGACGCAAGAAAGTTTTTGGCGCTCGGTGCCACACGTCTCGGAACATCCAGAATAGTTAAGCTTATCAAGGCAAAAGAACAATAAAAGTACAACAAAAAAACAATAAAGAACGGTAAAAAGGAGAAAAAAGTTATGGCAACACCACATAATGCGGCAAATTTGGGCGATATTGCAAAAACGGTACTTATGCCGGGAGATCCTCTTCGCGCAAAATTCATTGCGGAAAAATATCTTACGGATGTCAAAGAATTTAACTCCGTGCGCAACATGCTCGGATTTACGGGAAAATATAATGGCAAAGAAATATCTGTTATGGGCGGCGGAATGGGGATGCCGTCAATAGGCATATATTCTTACGAGCTTTACAATTTTTATGACGTTGACACGATCATCAGAATCGGTTCGGCGGGCGGAATATCGGACGACGTTCACATGCGTGACCTTGTTATCGGAATGGGCGCGTCCACAAACTCAAATTATGCGGCGCAATACAATCTCCCCGGAACAATCGCACCGATTGCCGATTTTGAAATTTTGCGTGAGGCCGTTGAAACGGCGGAAAAACACGGCATAAACGTAAAAGTGGGAAACGTGCTTTCGTCGGATACGTTCTATAATGCCGATTCCACATTCAACGACCGCTGGAAGGAAATGGGAATTCTTTGTGTTGAAATGGAAGCCGCAGCACTTTACTTAAATGCCATAAAGGCACATAAAAAAGCTCTTTGCATGCTTACGATTTCGGATCATCTGTATACGGGTGAATCAATGTCCGCAGAAGAGCGTCAGACATCTTTTCACGAAATGATGGAAGTTGCGCTTGAAGTGGGAACAAAGTAAAAATGTGAAGCGCTGACAAAACAGAAAAAGGAATATGCATATGACAAAAGAAACGGAAGTAAAACTTATAGAAACGGCGCTTGAGTACAGAAAGCGCGCCTACACGCCTTATTCCCATTTTAATGTGGGAGCCGCATTACTCACAAAAGACGGCGAAATATTCGGCGGATGCAATATCGAAAATGCCGCCTATACGCCCACAAATTGTGCGGAAAGAACGGCATTTTTTAAGGCTGTGAGCGAAGGAAAGAGAGATTTTACGGCAATTGCGATATTCGGAGGATATGACGGGAAAGCGCTTGACGTATGCGCTCCGTGCGGAGTTTGCAGACAGGTTATGGTTGAATTTTGCGATCCCGACGAATTTAAGATTATTCTCGGAAAATCGACTTCGGATTACAAGATTTACACATTAAGAGAGCTGCTTCCTCTCGGATTTTCACCGAAAGAACTTGAAAGATAATGTCACCGAAGGAGCTTTTTTAAATCATGAAAATAGTCTTTTTGGAAACGGACACTTTGGGCGATGACGTGAACATATCGAGGTTCTCGGAGCTCGGTGACGTTGTCACATATAATTTGACCAAAAAGGATCAAATTCCGGAGCGCATTGCTGACGCAGATATCGTCATAATAAATAAGCTTCCGATGAACGCGGAAACTTTAAAAGAAGCAGATAAGTTAAAGCTTATATGCCTTACGGCAACCGGCACCAACAATATCGATTTTGCTTATACGCAAAAGCGTGGAATCGTTGTCAAAAATGTTGCCGCCTATTCAACGGAATCGGTTGTGCAGCATACTTTTGCCATGCTTTTTTATCTTTACGAAAAGCTCGCCTATTATGACAATTATGTAAAATCGGGGCAATATGCGTATGCGCCCTTCTTTTGCCATATCGAAGAAAAGTTTAATGAGCTTTCGGGAAAAACATGGGGTATTATCGGACTCGGCACAATAGGAAAGCGTGTGGCTTGTGTGGCACGTGCATTCGGGGCAAATGTCATATATTATTCGACTTCCGGAAAAAATCACGACAATGAATTTAAGGAAGTGAGCCTTGACACGCTTTTATCCGAAAGCGATATTGTGTCGATTCATGCGCCATTAAACGAAAACACGAATAATTTGATAAATTGCGATACGCTTTCAAAAATGAAGAAGACGGCATATCTTTTAAATCTCGGGCGCGGTCCGATCGTAAACGAAAAGGATCTTTATGACGCATTATGTGAAGATAAGATTGCGGGTGCGGCGCTTGATGTCTTAAGTACGGAACCCATGTCAAAAGACAATCCGTTGATTAATGTTAAAGATTCAAAGAAGCTCTTAATCACGCCTCATATCGCATGGGCAACCGTTGAGGCGCGTGAGAGGTGTGTTGACAGGGTTTATGACAACGTGAAAACTTTTTTAAACAAATAAAGGTTAACTATGAGACTTATTTTGGTAAGGCATGCGGAGCCGGATTACGCAAATAATACAATAACAAAAAAAGGAAAAAGAGAGGCGGAAGCACTCGCAAAACGTATAAAAAACTGGGATGTGACCGATTTTTATATGTCTCCGCTCGGGCGTGCCATAGACACCGCAAAGCCGACGCTTGAAGCACTCGGAAGAACCGCGGAAATTATTCCCTGGGCAGAAGAGTTTTCGTTTCCCTGCATTGACCCTGTGACAAACACCACGCATCTTTGCTGGGATTATGTTCCTTCAATGTGGACAAAAGAAGAATTAAATTTTACTCTCGAAGATTGGGTTCATGCGTATCCCCAGTTAACAAATCCTGCTATAAGTGCCAATTACAAAAGTGTTTGCAGGGAACTTGACAAGCTGCTCCTTAAATACGGCTACAGGCGTGACGGATTGATTTACAGGACTGTCGGGAAACGTGCGGAAAACAGGACTCACACCGTGGGACCCGTCGAAACTCCGGAAGGTCAACTACTTGAAAAAAGCGATCCCGGTGATACGGTTGTAATATTTTGTCATCTCGGTGTGTCATGCGTATTTTTGTCGCACCTTCTAAACATTCCTTTTATGACATTGCCGCATGCGCTTTTTTTACCTCCCGCTTCGGTTACGATTTTAACGACCGAGGAAAGATGGGAAGACGAAGCGTCATTCCGGGCTCAGGCAATAGGAGACGTATCGCATCTTCTTGCCGCACACGAACCGATTTCGTCGGCGGGCGCTTTTTCAAGGGCATTTCAGGATTGATAAGGGCAATAAAGGATTGATCGGATTTTAAAACACAAAAAAAATATCCCGGGGAAAACTTATGAGGCTTATACATTGTGCCGACTTGCACATTGATTCAAATTTACGGACATATCTTACGGAAGAAGAGGCGAACGCACGGAAAAACGAAATTTTAAACAATTTTCCCCGCCTTATACAATATGCAACCCAAAACAACATAAATAAAATCCTCATCGCGGGCGATTTGTTTGATGCGGATTCGGTTTCGAGACACGCGGAAAACGTTGTTTACAACGCGATTTTGGGGAATCCCCGGATTATGTTTTATTATGTTCCCGGGAATCATGACGAAAATAATTTTTTGGTAGGAAACAGGGATTTACCGAAGAATATTGTTGTATTTGACGAAAAGTTAAGAAAAATTCCGTTAAACGATGCGGGAACGATTGTTCTTTATTCGTTGAAGCTCACGGAAGAAAATTATAAGAGCTTTTACGATTACTTAAATTTTGACGAATCGAAATTCAATATTTTGATGCTGCACGGTGAAGAGAGAAGCGGTGGTTCCGCAAATTTTGAAGAATGCATCGATTTCGGAAAATTAAAAAATAAGGGAATCGATTATCTGGCACTAGGTCATATTCATAAGAGAATTACGATGCCGCTTGACGAAAGAGGAATGATTGTTTATCCCGGATGCCTTGAAGGGAGAGGCTTTGATGAGTGCGGAGAACACGGATTTTATGTTGCGGACATCAACGAGGAAATATTGAATGTCGCATACACGTTTGTGCCTTTCGCGCATAGGCGGATGATTGAGCTTGACGTACCTGTTACGGGCGTAACGGGGACAACCGATATCGCAGAAAGAATTCAAAATTCTCTCGATAAAAACGAAATCGATCCGGATGACTTTTTAAAGATAGTTTTATGCGGGAAAACGGATGTTTTTGCCGATAAAAATTTGGACTACCTTCTTGTTTGCTTTAAGGAGACGGCAAAGGTCGTAAAAATCGTCGATAAAACAAGCCCTTATGTCGATTACGATTCCTACAAAAACGACATGAGTCTTAAGGGCGAATATATAAGACTTGTGCAAAATGCGGACTTGTCCGATACGGATAAGGCATGCATCATAAAAATGGGAATAGACGCGCTTATGGGGGAAAAAAGTTGAAGCTGCTTTCGGTTCATATAGAAAATTTCGGAAAATTGTGTAATTTTGACAGGGATTTTATTGACGGATTAAATTATATTACGGAAGAAAACGGTTGGGGGAAAACCACCTTTTCGGTTTTTGTGCTTGCCATGTTTTACGGCTTTGACGACAAGATAACAAAAAAGTACCGCGAAATTTATGCGCCGTGGAACGGTGGCGTATACGGCGGAAGCTTGATTTTTAAGGTAAACGGAAAGTCGTATGAAGTAACGCGCACTTTCGGTAAGAAACGTGCGACCGACGACACTTTTTCGATTACGGATGCGGATACGCTTGTTTCAACTTCCGATTTTGACGAGTACCTGGGTGATGAGCTTTTTGGGATAAATGCGGAATCGTTTATGAAAACGGCTTTTATGGGTAACGGTGGTCCGAGAACCTCCGTAACCGACGACATAAACGCAAAAATCGGGGATGTGTCGATGATTTATGCGGATATGAAGAATTTTTCGGCCGCACAAAAATCTTTAAAGGATTACATAAACAAAAATTCCGACGAAAGAAAGACGGGGACACTTTCAAAACTCAAAAGCGAGATATCGGAAAACCTTGTAAAGTCGAGATTTGCGGGAAGCATCAAAAATGAGCTTCTGGATGTCGACAATACGTTAGTCGGGCTTCGCAACGAAAAAAAGAGCCTCGAAAACAAAAACGAAGAAGTGCTTCTCTTACAGTCAAAAATCGTAAAGTGTAAGGAAGCGTCACTAACGTACGAAAAATACAAGAATCTTCTTCATATGTACGAAAAAGCCATGGCGGACCGTGAAAAAGAGTCCGATTTGAATTTGATTCTTCCGATATCGCTTTTTATCGTGGGACTTATGCTCTCGGCGGCGGGAATCGCACTTTCGGCTTTACAAAGCATATTTGTCGGCATCCTCATTATTTTTGCGGGAATTATAATGATCATGCTCGGAATCATGTTTACAAAAAAGCGTGAAGTGAGCCTCACAAAAGAGGAAAACATAAAAACTCAAAACTGCTCCGAGGCGGAATATGAATATATGAACTTTGTGAGTTCCGTTGACGTAAACGAATTGCAAAGGCTTTCGGAAATGCCGGAAGCCGCAATGTCCCTTAAAAGTACGGACGACGAAAGAAAAAATATATTGCAAAGTATCGATAACACGGATGCGGAAATAAAGAAGCTCGAAAAACGGCGCGAGTTTTTACTTGAAGAGCTTACGATTTCGGAAAATTCCGGTGAAAAAGCAAAGGAGCAGAGTGAACAATTTGAAGACGGCTTAAAACGGCTTTCATACGCAAAGCAGGCTCTCGAATTTTTGGAAAAGGCAAAAACAAGCTTTTCGTTAAAATTTATCGAGCCCGTGCGAGAGGGATTCGGAAAATATTTTTCGGGTATGGTAAAAGGTGCGGACGAAATATGCAAACTTTCCGCAAATTACGAGATAAGCATATCGGAGGCGGGTGCAAACCGCCCGGAAGAAGCCTTCAGTGACGGAATAAGGGACACTCTCGGCATCGCGATGCGACTCACGCTTATGGACGCAATGTACCTAAAAGAAAAGCCGTTTTTAATAATGGATGATCCTTTTGTGCATATGGACAGCGAAAAAACGGAGGCGGCGATTGATGTTTTAAAGCGTTCGCCTTATCAAATAATTATTATGAGTAAGACATGATATGATACAAGGTTCAAAGCACGTGGCAATCCGTGTATCATTGAGGTTGAAATACTTTTCGACCTCAATATCATAAAAATTAAAGTGTGGCAAAAAAGTGTGGCAAAAATGAAAATTTCGGATTTGATAAACGGTATTAAATATGAAACGGTGACGGGTGATTTGGGGGCGGATGTTTTAGAAGTCATCTATGACACAAGGCGTGTGAAAGCGGGTTCGCTTTTTGTATGCATAAAGGGCTCGGCGTTTGATTCTCATGACGCACTTAAAGGTATTATAAATAACGGAGCCGGTGTAGTAGTTATCGAAAAACCTTTAAATGAAATAAAGGACTTTGACGAAATTAAAGCGTCGGATGCGTTTCAAGGTGTCACAATCATAAAGGTGCAAGATTCCAGAAGAGCGCTTTCCGTGATTTCCGCAAATTATTTTGGAAATCCGGCGAGGAAACTCATCACAATCGGAATTACGGGAACCAAAGGTAAAACAACAACCACCTACATGGTTAAAAAGATTCTTGATACCGCGGGGATCCCGACAGGGCTTATCGGAACCGTTGAAACGATAGTGGGTGATAAGCATATTCCGTCCGCAAACACGACTCCCGAGTCTTATTTGATTCAAAAATATTTTAAGGAAATGGCGGATATAGGCACAAAAGCCGTTGTCATGGAAGTATCGTCGCAAGGCTTGATGCAGGGAAGAGTTTACGGAATCGATTTTGACTACGGGATTTTCACAAATCTCGAGCCTGACCATATAGGAGAAAACGAGCATAAAGATTTTAACGAATATATGTATTGGAAGAGCACACTTTTTAAGATGTGCAAGGTGGGGATTTTTAATACGGATTCGGAACATATTGAGGGAATATTGAGCGGCGCCACATGTAAGCGCGTGACTTACGGATTTAACGAAAAGGCGGATTATAAAGCTTCCGACACAAGTTTCTTGTTAAATCACGGCGAGCTTGACACGAAATACCGTTTGACCGGAAAAATAAATTCGGAAATCATGTTAAATATGCCCGGGATTTTTTCGGTTTACAATTCGCTTGCGGCTCTTTCCGTGTGCTCCGAAATAGGTGTCGATACGGAAACGATAAAGAAGGCGCTTTTAAACGTATATGTAAACGGAAGAACCGAGATCGTGGATATTAAGAGCATGTCAAAGTATCCGGTTCACTTTGCTGCAATGATTGATTATGCCCACAACGGAATGGCATTAAAGAGCCTTCTTGAAACATTGAGGGCGTATTCGCCGGGGAGGCTCGTGTGTCTCTTCGGATGCGGCGGCAACCGTTCAAAATCAAGAAGATACGAGATGGGTGAGGTTGCGGCCCGCCTTTCCGATTTTACAATTGTAACGTCAGACAATCCCCGTGATGAAGATCCGAATCTCATAATCAAAGACATAGTTACGGGAATAAATAAGTATAACGGTAAATATATCGAGATTCCCGATCGCAAGGAAGCCGTTAAATATGCCTTTTTGAACGCAAAAGACGGAGACGTCATAATACTTGCGGGAAAAGGACATGAGGATTATCAGGAAATAAACGGCGTAAAGTATCATATGAACGAGCGGGAGCTTATAGAAAGCGCCATGGTAACATACAACAGGGTGAGAGACGATGAAAAAGGACAAGAAAACAAAAAAGAAGAAGAATAGTTTTATACATACGATATTGGTGTTTTTGATTGTCGGATGCGTGTTTTATTTTGGGAGACCGTATGCGGGTAAAATATCGGAAACAGTGAAATCCGTATTTAACGGTAAATCAGAAGAAAATAATGAAGCAAACGTAAGTGCGACACCCACTCCCGATGTCATGAACATGAACGGTGTGACGCTTTATTGTAAAGGCGGAATATGGGATGAGCTGGATTCCGATTCCGAAAAAATTGTTTCCGCAAAAAAATATGTCGAAGAAAAATATAATGTGACGCTTAAAGTGTCGGATGTGATATTCGAAGATCCGGATTACGGCGAATTAAATCCCGTGACGGAAATCATGAACGCATCCGAAACTTCCGAAACGGGCATCGATATAGTGACGATTGATTCGGAATACTTTTATGACGCATGCAACAATAAGATCCTGCTTGACCTTACAAAATGTTACAGAGATTTGGGGCTTTCGTCCGTTTATACGGATGCCGCAACATACAACAGACATGTATACGGAGTTTGTTACGACGAACTCGGAGACGGATATGTACTTGTGTATGACAGGGATTATATCGAGGAACTCGGGCTCACAAACCCTACCGAGTTGTTTATGAACGGCAAATGGAGCTACGACGATTTTGAAAGCTATTTAACCGAAATGCGCGAAGTTTTGCCCGATGATGTATATCCGATAGGAATGAGCCCATACAAATGGATCGTGATGGCGCTCGGAGCCGCAAATGTAAACACGGTTTCCGATACGTTTGAGACGGGGCTTTTGACGGAAGAAGCGGTGTCGGCGGTTACTTTTTATCAAAAGCTTGAGACAACGGGACTCGCATTCCCTATGGAAGCGGAATACGACGAATACGGAAATCTCGTTAATCTTGAAATTGCGGACGGACTCAGTGACGCACAAATCGTGATCAAGTGTGTAAGTGCAGAGGAACTTCTTGAATCGGGAGATAAGAGCCTCGGTATCATATATTGGCCGTGGGGCGAAAACATAAGCGCAGACGGAGATTATAAAACATTGTCCGATGATTACTTTATCCCCGATACGTCATGGACAATAACAGCAGCCGTAAAGTCTTCGTGCAGCGAAAAAAACATTTATCCGGAAGGCGTCGCAAGCCTTATCTATGATTTTATGAGCATGGCATCGGATAACGGTACCGATTGGATGAAAGAAAACGGAGATTCTTCCGGTATGCCGGTAAAAGGCAAAGATTTGTTTAACGATTCCGCATCCGCAACCCTTTTTGACTGGGCTCTCACACGGGTACGCCCGGATTTCAGTGAGAAGTTTACGGCAATTAATTTGGCAGGTTATGATACGCTTTGCGGATATTCGGATCCGAACGAAAGCTTTGTAACATGGGCGGAAGAGTTCAGAGAAGAACTTGAAAATCCGATTGTGGAGTATTGATGTTTGCGGGATTGCGAGAGGGTAACGCTTACAAGCAATCCGTGTGTTGTTGAGGAAAAAAGTAAAGAAAAAACCGGCCTCGGGACAATCCCGAAGCCGGTTTTTTTATATCATACCAAAAATTTAAAACAAAACCAAAAATTTAAAACATACGCTAAAAATTCAAAACATACGCTCTGTTTACAAGCACGTCTTCGGGAGCAAGCTCCGTCGTGTTTACGTCACGCACCATTTCGTTAAATCCGCTTGTGTCGGTGCCTTCACGCACGGGGATCAGAATGCACTCGTGAATGCTGCTGGGAAGTACGGCGATACTTTTACATTTCTTACTTTCCGCAAAGCTTTTAAGAAAATCGAAATCGAGAATCGACGCCGCACCGCGAAGACGTTCTTCATTAGTCAAAATATACATTTCGATGTCCTGTGTTTCCGAAAGATCGAAGAGCAGTTCCGTCGGATATACTTCCCTTAAAAGGTCGTACATGCTTGTGATACTTACGGCTTCGTGCGTATGCTTAAAGGCAAGCTCCCAGGCGAGAGTTTCGGGGATACCCAAGGTCGCAAACAAATCCGGGCGGATTTTTACGGACCATGAAGTGCCGTCGTCCGCCTTACCCAGATAATAAAGGTATTGTTCGATTCCCGGATATTCTTTTACGAGCCTTTTCACAATAAGTTCGTCGGAAGATTCCTGGATACCTATACGAAGATGAGTTTTGATAAAATCGGGGGAAGTAATGAGATCGATGTCGATTGACGGATTGAGATTGTTGTCGATTACGTGACAAATTTTGTCGACGGCGTCATTTAAGGATGCGGCATTTTCCAAAATGCCGTCCGTGTAGATTTGCGGCGAAAGACGGGTGCTGTTTTTGATTGCGATGGCATTCATTTTGACATGCCCGTTTTTGGTTATCTCCGACAAAGAAAACTCGTAGTCGGGATATTTTTTTCCGAGTTCCGGAATGATTTGTTCTCTTGTTATCAAGTTTTGTCCTCCACTTTTAAAAAAAAGTGCAGTACCGTTTGTTGCGAAAGAAATCATATAATAAAAATTAAAATTATGCAACATATTTTTATCGGAAGCGCAGGGGGCAGGATATTGAAAACAAGAATTTTTGTGATAAAATACCGAACGTGAACTTTTGATACGGAGAAATTTACATGCAAAAAGAGCTTGAGTATTACGAAAAAGTCGAAGAAAGCATAAGAAAAAAATTTCATAAGGCGATTTGGTGTAATTTTACGCGTGCGATTCGCGAATACGAGCTCGTAAAGCCGAATGACAAAATTGCCGTATGTATTTCGGGCGGAAAAGATTCCTGGCTTATGGCAAAGTGTTTTCAGGAATTAAAACGTCACAACAAATTTGAATTCGATTTGTGTTTTATCGTGATGGACCCCGGGTACAACAAGAAAAACCGTGAGCTTATCGAGGAAAATGCGAAGAAATTACATGTTCCTATAAATATTTTTGAAACAGACATATTTGAATCTGTCGTAAACATAGAAAAATCGCC
The DNA here is from genome assembly GCA_964653855.1 of uncultured Lachnospiraceae bacterium. Classification (GTDB taxonomy): domain Bacteria; phylum Bacillota; class Clostridia; order Lachnospirales; family Lachnospiraceae; genus RGIG3528. The sequence continues at coordinate 8,357 of CAZZFV010000025.1, read as the reverse complement.
ATGCTACTTGTGTGCGAGGATGAGAAGAGGGCACCTTTACAACATGGCAAAAAACATGGGATGCAATAAAATTGCGCTCGGGCATCATTATGACGACGTGATTGAGACGATTCTTATGGGAATGCTGTACGGAGCACAGGTGCAAACGATGATGCCGAAGCTTCATTCGACAAATTTTCCGGGAATGGAACTGATTCGTCCACTCTATCTTGTCCGCGAGGAAGACATTATTTCGTGGCGCGACTATAACGACCTTAAGTTTCTTCAATGCGCATGCCGTTTTACGGAGCAGCTTCAATACGACACAAACACGCATGAAAGCATGTCGAAGAGAAAAGAAGTAAAAAATCTGATAAAAGAACTCAAAAAAACAAATCCTTTTGTGGAAAGCAATATTTTTAACAGTGTGACGAATGTTAACTTAAGCACGGTTATCGCATACAAACAGGACGGAGTGGTGCATAATTTTCTTGACGATTATGACACACGAAAAAATACGGAAGAGTAACAGAAAAAAGAAACGGTGAAATTTATGAATAACGATATTTTGGTCAGAAAAGCGGAAGAAAAAGATATTGAGAGAATTTTGGAGCTTCTCACAGAGGTAAACCACGTACACGCCGAAAAGCGTCCGGATCTTTTTATTGACGGAAGAAGAAAGTACGAAAAGGAAGATTTAAAGGAAATTTTAAGTGATCCGTCACGCCCCGTGTTTGTGGCTGCTTTAAAAGATAACGACCTTGTGATCGGATACGCAATGACGGAAATCACAAAAAGTAACGGAAAAAGATCTCTCACAAAGAGAACTGACTTGTATATAGACGATATTTGCGTCGATGAGAATTCAAGGCGCATGGGTGTAGGCGAAAAATTGTTCGGTTACGTAAAGGAATATGCAAAAAAAATCGGATGTCATTCCGTAACGCTTCATGTGTGGGAATGTAATCCCGGTGCGCGTGTTTTTTACGAAAAAATGGGGATGAAGCCGTATTTGACGGCTATGGAAACGATACTTGATTAAATTGCGAGACAAGAGTCTCAAAAATCGATTAAAGTTTTCACAAGTTTTTTTGGGGTAATATGGCGTTTTTGTGCGATATTTGTTATAATTGCGGGGAATTGGGGAAATACGCTTATAAAGTCGATTGAAACGGAGGATTGAATTTTGAAAGGGCAAATCTGTTTAAAAACCGAAAGACTTTTTATTGTTCCTATGACAGAAGAAGAATTGGAATTACAGATAAAAGAAGAAAAAAACGAGGAAGCAAAAAAAGCATACAAGGAGATGCTTAAAAATTGCGAGGATGAGCCGGAGGATTATATCTGGTTCACACCGTGGAAGATAATTTTAAAAGAAAATCAAAAGGCGCTCGGAGATATTTCGTTTAAGGGACCCGAAAAGAACGGCGTCGTGGAAGTGAGATATGCTATGTTACCCGGCATGCAAAGACAGGGTTACATGACGGAAGCACTCAGCGCGGTAATAAATTGGGCGTTTTCGCAAAAAGACGTGTTTGTTGCGATAGGAGAAACCGCACCCGGCAACATTGCCGCCCAAAGAGTTTTGGAAAACAACGGATTTGTGATGTTTGCGAACGGTCAGGACGGACCGAGATACAAAATCGAAAAAAGGCAAAGCTACCAAAGTCCCGTATTGATTGCGATTATTGTTGCACTTGATTTGATTGCCTATCTTATACTTAAGATGACTTCGCCCTATATAATGCTCCTTGTTGTGACCGCCGTAATCGCACTTGTGGGTGTTATATACGATATCTACAGGGCAAAAAGAAGAAAACGGATAACGGTTACGGCATGAGGAAGTTTGAAAGGTTTGTCTTAAAAACGGCAACGCTCATAAGCACAAACGAAAGGCTCAGAACCGAGATATCCCTTTATTTTTCGATAGTCATGAATTTCATGATGGCTTTGATCCAGCTTGCGTCGGGAATCACGTATAAGTCGCTTTGGTTTTATTCGCTTGCGGGATATTATTTCTTTTTGGTGCTGATACGCGCACTTGTTTTGAACTGCGAGGCCATTACGAAGGAAGCAAGAAACATAATCACGGAATATAAAAGATACAGGCTGTGCGGGTATTTATTCATTCCGATGAATCTTTTTCTTGCGGTCATAGTCTGTCTTATCGTGATTGACGATATGGGATTTTCTTATAATTATATATATACAATCGGGCTTTCGGTCATGACAACGATATTTACGGTGACGGCAATCGTAAACGTGATAATGTATAGGCGTTATAATAGTCCGCTTCTTTCCGCCGCAAAGGTAGTGAATCTTATAGCGGCATTTGTATCCGTGCTTTCGCTTGAAACCGCGATGTTTTCCGCATTCGGACATGAAAATACGGAAAGATTGAGAAGAATCGTAACATCCGTATCGGGTGCGGCGGTACTTTTTTCGACGATCGGAATCGCACTCTACATGATAAAGAGGGCGGATTACGAAATAACGGTTTTGAGTAAAGAAAAAGTACAGGATGAGGAAGAAGCGCTTTGAAATATTGTAATCGGACTTTTAAAATGAATTTATGAATACTTTGATCAGCTGTGAGAGTACTTGCGGTACGCGGCAGCTGAATTTTATATATGAGTTTTTTTTTAAGTTGCAATGGTTTCACAAAACCCGAAGAAAAAAACGGAGGCAGAGAATGCAAAGATATGTTGATCTTCATACCCATTCGACGGCGTCGGACGGAACGTGTACGCCTGCGGAAGTCGTGCGTCTTGCGACAGAAGCACGCTTAAAAGCTTTTGCGCTTACGGATCACGACACGACGCGCGGAATAAAAGAGGCGGCGGCAGAACTTAAAAAGTTAAAGGAAAGCGATAAAACCGTCGATACGGAATTTGTTCCGGGAATCGAAATTTCGGCGGGATATAAAAATCGGGACATTCATATTTTGGGACTTTTTATCGATCCCGAAAATGAAGAATTGCAAGCAACTTTGGATGAAACCGTTTTTAAGCGTGAAGAAAGAAATCTTAAGATGCTTTCAAAGTTTGATGAACTCGGAATTCACATGACAATCGAAGAATTACAAGAAGGCAATCCCGACACAGTAATCACGAGAGCGCATTTTGCGAGGGTGCTTACGGAAAAAGGCTATGTGAAGGACAAAAACGAGGCATTTAAAAGGTATCTTGACAGAAGCGCGGTGTGCTATGTTCCGAGGGCGTATTTGACACCCGAGCGTACGGTTAAAACAATACTTAAGGCGGGCGGTGTGCCGATACTCGCGCATCCCATGCTTTATGATTTGAGTTTGGACGAAATAAACGTGCTTTTAAAAGATATACTTGTTCCCGCAGGATTAAAGGGCATAGAAGTGCTTCATTCGACGAACAAAGAAGGGGATAAGGACACTTTGCTCGGGTTTGCAAAAATATATTCTCTTGCGACAAGCGGAGGATCGGACTTTCACGGTGAAAACAAGCCGGATATCAAAATCGGTATCGGACGCGGCAATTTAAAGGTTCCCGAGAGTTATTTGGAATCGGTAAGAAAATGTATCGGATAATTCGAAATTGTTAAAAAATGTATCGAATAAAGGAGAAAGTATTATGGAAATGAATTATGATTTTTTGAAAGACATAGAAACCGTAAACGTTAACCGTGTTCCCGCACATTCTTCCCACAAGTCGTCAAACGAAAAAATATCTTTAAACGGCACATGGAAAATGCATTACGCAAAAAATTTGAATACGGCGCCCAAAGGATTTCAAAATAACGATTACGATATTTCGGCATTTGATAATGTGACCGTGCCTTTGTCGATCGAAATGCAAGGCTACGGTCATCCCGCCTACAATAACTTTATGTACCCCTGGGACGGACATGAGGATTTAAAGAACGGGGAAGTGCCTACGGAATTTAATCCGACGGCAAGCTATGTAAAGGAATTTAAGCTTGACAAAAAGAACAAAGGAAAAAGAGTTTTTGTAAGCTTCCAAGGCGCCGAAAGCGGAATTGCCGTATGGCTTAACGGGAAATTTATCGGATATTCCGAAGACTCGTTTACACCTCATGATTTTGAACTTACGGATGCGGTCGATTATGACAACATAAACCGCCTTGCCGTACAGACTTACAGATTTACGTCGAGCTCGTGGCTTGAGGATCAGGACTTTTTCAGGTTTTCGGGGCTTTTCAGGGATGTATTTGTTTATTTTGTTCCGGAAATCACGGTTTTTGACATATTTGCGAAAGGAATTTTAAATAAGGATAACGAGACCGGAAAGGTGGATCTCGAGTTTACAATAAAATCTCCGAAAAAATTAAATGCGATTGCGGAAATTACGGTGATTTCGGGGTGCAGGGAAATCGTAAAACAAGAAATCAGGGTTACGGACGGAGTCTATAACTGTACTCTTAATTGCGACGACGTCGACGCATGGAGTGCGGAACATCCCGAACTCTATGATTTAAAGATAACTCTTAAAACGGAGCCGGGTGAAATAATCGAAAAATCCGAACAAAAAATCGGATTCAGGCGTTTTGAAATATCAAACGGCGTTCTTACGCTCAACGGAAAGAGAATTGTTTTTAACGGAGTAAACCGCCATGAAATGAGTGCGGACACGGGACGCACGGTTTCGTATGCGGATACCGAGCGCGATATCATAAATATGAAGAGGCATAACATAAATGCCGTTCGTACGTGTCATTATCCCGATCAAACGTTTTTTTACGATTTGTGCGACAAGTACGGAATCTATGTGATCGACGAGTGCAACCTGGAAACTCACGGCACATGGTCGGTTATAGGGCGCCCCACCGAAACCACGCTCCCGGGAAGTGATCCCACGTGGCGCACGGCATGTCTTGACAGAGCGCGTTCGATGCAGGAACGCGACAAAAACCATGCGTGTGTGCTCTTTTGGTCATGCGGCAACGAGTCTTGCGGCGGAGAAAATATTTATCTTATGTCAAAGCTCTTTAAGGAGCGCGACAACACAAGACTTGTGCATTATGAAGGAATATGCCACGAAAGAACCTATAACGAGACGTCGGATGTCGAGAGTCAAATGTATACAAAGCCTTGGGATTTAAGAAAGTTTATCGAAGAGCATCCCGAAAAGCCGTTTATTTTGTGCGAATACATGCATGCAATGGGAAATTCGCTTGGGGCAATGGACGAGTACACCCGTATGACTCATGAAATCGATAAGTACCAGGGCGGATTTATCTGGGACTATATCGATCAGGCGTTTGTGAAGAAAAATCGCTACGGCGAAGAATATATGGGATACGGCGGAGATTTCGGAGACAAGCCGAACGACTATAATTTTTGCGGTGACGGAATTGTTTTTGCGGACAGAACGAATTCTCCCAAGATGCAGGAAGTAAAATATCATTACCAAAACATCGGGATAAAGGTAAACCGTTATACGGCGGAAATCACAAATTATTATCTGTTTACTGATCTTTTTGAATTTAACTGTTTTGTGACCGTTTTGCGTAACGGAGAAACGGTGAACACAGAAGTAAAAAATGTGTATCTGGCTCCCGGAGAAACGACGGAAATCAAGTTATTTGAAGACGATTCCGAATATTTTGATTGCCCCGGCGAATATACGATAAACGTGTCTTTTACGTATGCCTATGATACAGAATGGGCAGAAGCGGGATTTGAAGTCGCGTTCGGTGAATATACATTTAACGTAAATACAGAAAATGCCGGATTTGATATGTTGTGTGACAATGTGGGCACGGCGTTAAGAGAAGTAAAGAAAGTCGACTGTGACTACAATGTTGCATTTCACGGCGATGATTTTCAATATATCTTTTCAAAGAGAAACGGCGGCTTCCTTTCGATGAACGTAAAAGGAAAAGAGTTCTTTTTCTTAAGCCCGAAGCCTAACTTCTGGCGTGCGCCCACGGACAACGACATGGGTAACAATAACCCCGCACGTCTCGGAAAATGGAAGATTGCGTCGGATTATGCGGGTATCTCGGATTTTAAGGCGGAAGGAAACAGGATTACAATGAAGTACCGTCTTCCGGAGATCGCAGGCGCAGAGCTTTATGTGTCATACACCGTGCATGATAACGGAATAATAAAAGTCGATATGGATTATAAGGGTGTAAAGGATATGCCCGACATCCCCGAATTCGGACTCATGTTTACGCTTCCCGCAGATTACGAAAACGTGCGTTATTACGGTGAAGGACCGGACGAATGCATGCTTGACAGGCGTATGGGCGCAAGGCTCGGCGTATATGAATTTAAGTCTTCCGAAAACGTGACTCCGTACCTTATGCCGCAGGAATGCGGAAACCGTACGGGTGTGAGATTTGCGCAAATCACGGACAGACTCGGACACGGAATTTTGTTTGCGGGCAATGATTTTGAAATGTCTGTTTTGCCTTTCACTCCGAACGAACTTGAAAACGCGAAACACATGTATGAACTTCCCGACATTCATTACACGATAATCCGTATAAACAAGATTCAAATGGGTGTCGGCGGCGACGACTCATGGGGCGCAAGAACTCATGACAAGTATCTTATAAAGAGCGACGGTGAAATGCATTTTGAATTCTTTATTGCGGGAATTTGATTGGCTTGAGTGATAGGTTTGATTTATGTTCTCACGTCAAACGTGTAATTTTGTGTGTCGCTTTTATCGCACGTGTCGATAAAATTTAAAAGTTTTGCGGGGCCGGTTATTTTTTCTTTTGTAACACCTACGGAACACGTTAATTTAAAACCTTTTTCGTTTAAAGTATTTGAGAGCGTATCGATTTCGCTTTCAAATACTTTTTTTGATGCTTCGTTTGCGGCGGATATGTTTACGGTTAAATTTTGCCCGGAGAGCGTGATAAATATATCCGTGTCGCCGAGCTTTTTCATTGCAAGGTGCAAACACACGCTTACGGAATCGGAATCCCTAAAATTCTTTTTTTTCTCATATACATAAAGCTCGGATTCGGTGTTTTCGTTTTTAAAAGAAACGGGAACAAACATAAAAGGAAAAACGGAATTTACAAAATCGGCAAGCTTTGCATGCGCTATAAGACGCTCTGTATGCGATAATTCTTGGGCTTCGGTGTCATTGTCTTTTGTTTCCGCGATTTTTTGTGACAGTTTTTGAATTGCGGAAGTAAGCGCCAAGAGGCGCTTGTTGATTTTTTGCAAGTTTTCTTTTTGAGATATTTTTTCGGGCGCCAAAAAGAGGGATTTAAAAGAGTCGTTTAAATTTTCTTTTAAATCATTTGCCGAATTATCTTTTAAATCGGATTTTTGCGGAATTTCCGAGAGTGAACTTTTTAAGGCGGATCCGGCATCGGAAGAAGCGGGTAAGGCAGCCGCATCGGAAACAGGAAAATTTAAATCTTGTGCATCAAGAATATCCTGTGTAACAGGTTCGGAACCGTATCCATGACTTAAATTGCCGTCAGAAATGCGATTACCGCTTTCGAATACGGAAATTACTTCCGTGTATCCGGAAGCACTTGTCAAATTTCCTGCCGTATTCTCTGCTGAATTTTCCGTAAAATTTCCCGCTGAATCCATAAAAAAGCCACGGAGCGTTTCATTAAATTCGTTTTTAAGTTCATTTCGCACCGCGGGATTTGTTTCTTTGTTTATTGCTTCCGCAATTTCGTTGATCGCATTTTTCGCTTCCGAAATTATGCTTTCCGAAAAATTGTTAACCAAATTTAAATTGTCTTCGGTTACGGGAATGTCCGCACCTTTGAGCAATATAAAATCTGAAACCGACGCATCCGGAAATTTCCCCGAAAGCGAAACGATGTTTTTTATATTTTCCTTTGATATGGGCGCCTTAAGCTCCAACAGATTTTTAACGATTTCAATGTTCTTTTCGGATACCGTAAATCCCAATTTTTTTAATATGTTTTCTGAATTTAAGAGTATCGGACTGTCTTTAACGTCGTTATTTTTGCACAAGCTTAAAAAAATTTGATTTCCGTCCTTCTTTGTGACCGTAAACGAAGCGGTTTCGCCGATCGAAAGCGGAAGGGGAGCTGTGAGACGCGCTGTAAGTGATTCGCTGTGTTCAAGTAAAAGCGTGATACTGTCTCTTCTTATATCGGTAATGAGCCCACTGATTATGCCGGTATCCGTGATTGCATGAAAATTTGACAAAGCATCGTTTACTCCGGACACATGCGTATTTTTCGCCGTAAGCCCGATGTTCTTAGACGATTCTTGGTATGTGTCCGGATTTTTATATAAATTTTTCAGGAGTTCCGTAAGAACGTTTGCCATAGAAAACCTCCGGGGATTTAAGCGATAATCGATTAGAGAAAAGCAATTTTTGGTTTTTTATAATTATGATGCAATATCGGATTAATGGCAAGAAATTTTG
>CAZZFV010000024.1:7238-32369 GCA_964653855.1 uncultured Lachnospiraceae bacterium | reverse complement strand
TCCGGACGCAATAACGGGAACATTTACCGTATCAGATATCGTGCGGGTAAGTTCGAGATCAAAGCCTTTTTTTGTGCCGTCCGCATCCATTGATGTCAAGAGTATTTCACCGGCACCGAGTTTGCAAACACGCTTTGCCCAAACTACGGCATCGATTCCGGTATCTATTCTTCCGCCGTTCTTATATATGTTCCATCCGGTACCGTCATCTCTGCGCTTCGCGTCAATCGCAACAACAACGCATTGACTTCCGAATTTTTTTGCGGCTTCCGAAATAAGTGCGGGATTGTTTATCGCCGCCGAATTTACCGAAACCTTATCCGCACCGCTACGCAAAATTTCTTTAAAATCGTCGATCGTCCTTATTCCTCCGCCGACTGTAAAAGGAATAAACACAGCTTCCGATATTTTTTTAACGAGATCCGACAAAATCCCTCTGTTGTCAGAGGATGCCGTAATATCCAGAAAAACTATTTCGTCGGCTCCCGCAGCGTCATAAATTGCCGCCGTCTCAACCGGATCTCCGGCATCTTTTAAATCGACAAAATTTATTCCCTTCACAACTCTTCCGTTTTTTATGTCAAGACAGGGAATTATACGTTTTGTAAGCATAATCACTCCTAAATTTCAGCAAAATTTTTTAATATCTTAAGTCCGACCGAGCCCGATTTTTCGGGATGAAACTGACATGCGAACGTGTTGCCCGATTCTATGCCCGCATCAAACGTATTTATATAATCGCATGTTGCCGCAACTATATTTTTATCGAATGCGTCAAGGTAATAGGAATGCACAAAATATACGAAAGGATTTTCACTAATTCCGTTAAAAAGGCGGCTGTCCTTATTTATTTTTATTTCATTCCAGCCTATATGGGGAATCTTATAGCCTTCGGTTTCCTTAAAACGTTTAATTTCCCCTTTAAAAATTCCGAGCCCCGGGGTACTTACGCCTTCCTCGCTTTTCTCAAACATCATTTGCATTCCGAGGCATATACCGAGAAACGGAATTTGATTTTTTACCACTTCCTTTATTGTGTCCGATAATCCCGAGGCATTCAGTAATTCCATTGCGTCACCGAACGCGCCGACGCCCGGGAGCACAACCTTATCGGAATTTAAAATTATATCCTTGTCGGCGGTCAAAATTGTCTTTGTGCCCAAAAAATCAAACGCCTTTTCGACGCTTTTTATATTGCCCGCTCCGTAATCAATTATGGCAATCATCTTTGTTTCTCCCGAAAATTCAATCAATAAGGGCAGAGTATATGCTCCGCCCTTTATACAAAATCAAATTAATTTGTGCTGCCCGTCCCGAGTCCGAGCTTTTCAACCTTCTCATAAATATATCTTGTATAATATACATTTGCCTCATTTTCGGAATAGGTTTCTTTTAAATAATCGTAATGTTCCAAAACAAACATTGCTTCGTCTTCGTCTATTCCGTAAATTTCCCAAAGCTTATTGTATATCTCGGTGCGCACAAGATAAATATCGTCCTGTGCTCCGATTGCCGTTGCGTGTGCAAACCACTTTCTGAACCTCAAAAGTCCCTTAAAAAGATCGTTTAATCCCGCAACATAATCATCCATCTCGGCATGGCTCGTATAGGCGGTCAATTGTGTGTTAACATAGTTGACCGTAAGAATCTTATCGTAAATCTCATAATCTTCTTCTTCGATGTCAAGTCCGTAGATTTTGTCATAAGCTTTCGTATAGTAGCTTACATCACCGTAAACAAGCGCATTGTCAAAATACTTCGTTGCCTGCCTTATTCCGATATTGTATGCGACCGTGTTTCCTCCGCTTATGACAAGAAGCGTAACGCCCATGAACAAACAGAAAATAACAATGACACCCCATTTGTTTAACTTCTTTGTATTTCCCGTATCTTCAAGAATAAGATTGCTTGCTTCCTCAAGCTTCTTTTTCCTTTGTGCTTCTTTTTCTTCGGCGGATTGACGCTGCTTTATGGCCTTTGCTTCGGCGGCGGCTTTTTTCTTTTCTTCCTTTTCGGCCTTTTTTGCTTCCGCAAGCGCTTTCTTTGCGGCGGCAGCTTCTTCCTTTTGCTTTGCGAGTTCTTCTTCCGTAGGCTCGGGCTTTATTTTTTCTTCCGGTATATTTACGTTTCCGAAGATTTTTATATACCAGGGAACCTTGTCTTTTTTTACATTCTTGGGCTTTTCTTCTTTTTCCTCATCGCCCGCGGTTGTAACGTCGATTTCGTTGAACAAATCGTCAAGAGCCGCAATATCGCTTTCGTCAAGCGTGTCAAGCGCATCGCCCTTTAAGTAATCGGATGCGGAAGTTTTTTCTTCCGATTCTTCCGGTTCCGGACCGAAAAGAGAATCAAGTCCGAGTAACGAACTCTCGGTGTCATCGGATGAATCTTCTCCTGATTCCCGGTTATCTGAATCACTTAACCCGTTTATGGCATCCGTATTGTCCGTGGTGTCTTTATTATCTGTGTTGTCTTTATTTTCCGAATTTTCCGTGTTTTCGGCATTTCCCGTGTTTTCGGAGCTTTCCGTGTCAAATAAATCGTTAACGCTTAAATCGTTTGCGTCTTCGTCAAAAAGACCTTTTTCGTGCTCTTCGTCACGAATAGCAAAAATATCTTCCGAATCCGCAAATTCGGGAGCATTGTGAGAGTCTTCATTTTCGTTTTGAGCACTTTGTTCTTCCGTCTCTTCCGCATTCAAGAATGAGAAAATGTCGTTTTCGGGAGAATCCTTATCTTCTTTTTCTTCCGAATCGGAATTCATATCCGAACCTGCTTCGGAATTCATAACTGTTTCGGCATTCGAATCCGGTTCAGAATCCGAACCTGCTTCAAAATTCTTGTCGGGTTCTGTATTCGAATCCGTCTCCGAATTATTGTCAAAATCCGTGTCGGTATTTGTATCCGATCCCGCACCTGAATTTATATCCGAATTTATGCCGAAATTTTCATGAATATTTGATTTCGGCGTCTCATTACCTACTCCACCGAAAATCCTGTCCTCATATGCGCTTTCCATTTCCTCCGCATCAAGGTCAGCAACCTGGCTTGCAAGAAGGCTTTCAAGCGCCGAATCTTCCTTTTCGCTATCGTCTGTGAGTATTGACTCAGGAAAAGATAAATTTCCGTATTGCTCGACTTCCGGTTCCGGTTTATCGAAAATATCGTAGTTTTGATCATCGGAAGTTATTTTAAATTGTTCACTGTCTTCACTGCTTTCCGATATTTCCTTATCGATCATCTTATCGACAATCTCATCCGTATTATTTCCGGACACAACAAAAGGCTCTCCGGTATTTTCTGCTACGGAAAGCTCTTCATTAATCATTTGATCGATGGTTTCATCATCGTATTCATCAAAAATATTGTATTTTTCAATCTCCCCTGCTGTGTCAACCAAACTCAGAGTTTCGGGCTCATTGTTGTCCGCATCGAATAATTCGTTATTTTCTGTTTCCGGTGTGTGTGACGCTTTATCCTTTACTTCATCGTTTTCCTCATTCTCGGAAAAGAAAAAGTTTTGAAATAAATTAGAGTCGTCGTCTTCCGGATTATTTTGAATATTTTCTTCAAAAATATTTTCGATTTCGGTATCGGAAATATCTTTTGTTTCATCCGCGACAATATCTTTAACACCCTCAAAATCCTTATTGTCCGTTGAAACACTTTCGGCTTTCTTTTTGAAAGCCGAAAGTCTGTCATTTGAATTATTGTTATCGGAATTAAGCCCGTTTAAGAGACTGTCAAGATAAGATTCATCTGTTGACATCTGTGGACTCCCGGTAAAATTTTATTTTTGGTCGTTGATAAGCCTGTCAATTTCCCCGACAAGACGCCCGATTTGGGGCTTTGTGATCTGAGCATCGGCGCCGAGTGACTTTCCTTTTACTATAAGCTCATCGGAAATCATCGATGAGAATATGATAACCGGAATGTCCTTCATGTGATCGTTTGTCTTTATGAGCTTTGTAAGACGGTGTCCGTCCATACGGGGCATTTCTATATCTGTGATTATAAGCTTAACCTTTTCCTTTATATCGCCCTCGGAATCAAGTTTTGTAAGCTTGTCCCAAGCTTCCTGTCCGTCCATGTTGACGATAAGATTCGAATATCCCGCTTTTTTTAAGCAATCCTGAAGAAGCTTTGAAAGGAGTGCCGAATCCTCGGCAATAAGAATGGGCTTTTCGCTTCTCTGTCTGAATCCGAGCTCTTCTACTTCGCTTACCTTTAATGACGTATCCGGCGAAATGTCGGCAATTATCTTTTCAAAATCAAGAAGAACAATGAGTCTTCCGTCAAGCTTTACGATACCAGTTGCAACGCCCTTTCCCTGTCCGTTGAGTGTTGCGTCCGGCTTCAAAACATCCTGCCATGAAACTCTGTGGATTCCGACTACCGCATGAACATGGAATGCAGCATTTGTGTTGTTGAAATATGTAACGATATACAAATCGTTTTTGATCTCGTCTGATTCCGGAAGGTTCAATACTCTTGAAAGGCTGATGCTTGTGATAACTTCCTCACGCGGCATGAAAATACCTTCTATTGCGGGATTTGCGTTCGGAACGGGAACAGCAGGCGTATAGGGAAGTATTTCTCTTATCTTTGCAACGTTGATTCCGTAATGATTGCCTCCGACAATGAATTCGAGAATCTCCAATTCATTTGTTCCGCTCTCAAGCAAAATATTTGTATCCATATTCATTCCTCCACATTATATTATTCAAATACTTGTGAAATTATACAGCAAATCAAGTGCCATTTCAATTGATTTGAGGCGAGTTTATTGTATTTTAATGATAACATTATCATTATTTTTATTTGTTATCAACATGCCCGCAGATTGAATATCGATGTCTTCCGGGACCTTGAATACGACCACCGCTCCGTCCGATCCGTTATATCGTGCGCCGCTTTTTATTTCGGTTCCTTCTTCGGAATCAACACCTATATAGTAGAGATCGTTTAAAAACAGTGTCGTCGTTTCATATTCAAAATACGTTCCGTTTATCATTATGAGGCTCTTTAATCCCATATCGGAAGTCTTTAAGTACAATGTGTCTTTCGTATCATTTTTTATCGAAAACTTAATCGCGAGATACTCGTATCCGTCAATTTTCGTAAGCGCATAATATGAATCACCGATCGAAAACGTATCTTCCGGAATGCTTGCTCCCGCATATACAACCGTAAAGTCATCCGCTCCGATAACATGTGCAAGCTGTTTCCACGTTTCCGCCGTGTTCTGCGGGAAAGGCGTCGGTGTCGGCGACGGCGTCGGCGTATTGGTCGGCGTCGGTGTCACGGGTGCCTTTGTGGGACGCGGTGTGGGTGTCGGCATATCGGTCGGTGTGGGTGTGAGTGTGTTTGTCGGCGTAGGCGTAAGTATCGTCGGATTCAAAAGAGTTTCATCATAATTCATGTCATGCCGAAACAAAGCATCCGCCGAATATTGCGCAATGGCATCCATTTCGGTATCGGTAAGCGGAATCTCTTTAATAAAGCAGCCGCAAAAGCTCAAAGATAATATGCATATTAAAATAAACGAAATTTTCTTTTTCAAAAATCTGTCCTCTTTATTTTTAACATTATGTCTGAATATAACACTTATAGAACTTTTCGGCAACTTTTCTTTTAAACTTTAGCGTTTGAATCAAGCTCAAACCAAAATTCCACGCCGTTTGAATGGTTGATCACGCCAAACGGCTCATTGTGTGCGTCCATTATTGCCTTTACGATCGAAAGACCTATTCCTGAACCGCCGTATTCACGCGTTCTCGCCTTGTCAACCTTATAAAACTTGATCCATATTTTGTCGATTTCGTCTTCGGGTATGGGCTTTCCGGTATTGAACACGGAAACTCTTACCCTGTCCTTGTCACGTTTTGCCCTTACGTCAATCACCATCTCGTTTTCGCAATGATTGATCGCATTTGAGAAGTAATTTGTAAAGACTTCCTCTATCATATAAGCGTCCGCCCATACAAAAAGTCCTTCGTCAAGCTCCGCCATAAGCTTTATGTTCTTGTTCTTTATGAGAAGCTCCGACGAATTCAAAACCGACGTTATGATGTCGCAAATATCAAACCTGTCAAGCTCAACCTTTTGGCGCCCGAATTCGATTTGATTGAGAGACAAAAGCTTTTTAACCATCGTGTTCATTTTTGCCGCTTCGTCGATAATGACGTCGCAATAAAAGTCACGGCTTTCGTCATCCGTATTTATGCAATCCTTTAATCCTTCCGCATATCCTGAAATGAGTGCGATCGGCGTTTTCAGTTCATGCGTAACGTTCGACAAAAATTCCTTTCTCATTTCATCGATTTGCGTTTTTTGTTCGATATCGCTTTGCAACCTGTTGTTTGCGCTCTTTAAGTCGGATATCGTTTCCTCGAGTTTTTCCGAAAGCTCGTTTATGCTTTCCCCGAGTTTTCCTATTTCGTCGTGAGAGTTTCCCGTATACTTTGCCGTAAAATCCATGTTCGTCATGGCATTTGCGATAGATGAAAGTTCCTCAATCGGTTTAACCGCCTGTTTGGATGCGATTATCATAATGATGCATGCAAGCACAACGGCAAGAAGTCCCGCATAAATCAAAAACGTATTCGCAATTTTCACACTGTCCTGCATGCTTTCGACGCTTGTCCTGATTAAAACAAAGCTTCCGTTTTCGGTATTTGCCGAAAAGAGCTCGATATACGTGGAAGACGTTCTTACGTCGTAAACCTTTTGAATCGCATACCTGTTGTCGGGATCCGTATAAATGCTTTCACCGTCGTTTAAATCAGTATTTCCCTTTGAATAGAAAAAAATTCTGTCATTAAAAACCTGATTTTGTCCTTCTCCGCCCACGGTTGAAAAAGAAAAGCTGTAATTCCATCTTATGTATATGGAAAGATTGTATCTTGTCGCATATTTTTCGAGCGTTCTGGAATCCGCATCCGACAAAAAGTCCTCGGAATCGTCGTTTAAATCGATTTCATACTTTTTGTTGAAAGGAGGTTCGATGTCGTTTTGGAATTCCTGATCGAATTCATCACGGTTCGGTTCTTTTTTCTCCGTGTCGGAGCCCGATGTATCATCGGAAGTATCGCCGGCAGATGCGTCACCGGTTACGGTGTCACCCGAAGTCTCGCCTTGTGTGTCATCTGCTACTGTGTCACCTGAAGTTTCCTGTGTCGCATTTTCGGCAGTAGTTACAACAGAACTTTCTCCGGTTACCGCCGCACATACGCTTACTCCCGTATCAATCGACACGGATCCGTCGTCATCGGTGCTTACCTGGTATTGATCCAGGATATCCTCTATCGATTCGTATGTGTTTTTTAACAAATCAAGCTTTGTGTTTATATAATAATCTTCAAGAAAGAAATTATTCAAAAGCCACGTGACAACAATCGCACCTATTACCGTCGCTATCGTCATAATCGTGAGCTTCAGTCTCCAGGATATTTTCATAATGCCTCCGGATCAGACTTCAAATTTGTATCCCATTCCCCAAATTGTTTTGATATAATCTCCCTTTTCGCCCATTTTGCTTCTGAGCTTTTTTACGTGTGTGTCTATCGTTCTTGCGTCACCGAAATAATCATAATCCCAGACGTTGTTTAAGATTTTTTCACGGGAAAGCGCAATTCCTTTGTTTGTCACAAAATATTCGAGAAGCTCAAATTCCTTAACGGACAAGTCTATTGGCTTTCCGTCAATCTTTACGGAATGTGCCGCATGATCGAGTTCGATTCCGCCTATTTCAACTTTTTCTTCAAGCGATGCATTCGAGCGGCGAAGAAGTGCTTCCACTCTCGCGACAAGAATCTTCGGTGAAAAAGGCTTTGTTATATATTCGTCAACACCCAGTTCAAACCCGCGAAGTTCGTCTCTTTCTTCAGATTTTGCGGTAAGCATGATGATCGGCACACGCGAGTATTGTCTTATTTCACGCACAACCTGCCATCCGTCCATCTTCGGCATCATGACGTCCACAATCATAAGCGCGATGTCCTTGTTTTTCTCGTCAAAAAACATATCAACCGCCTTTTCGCCGTCTTCCGCCTCAAGAACAACGAATCCCTCTCTTGCGAGGAAATCGTGAACAAGCTTCCTCATTCTGCTTTCGTCGTCAACCACAAGAACCTTTACAACATCCATTTTCATTCCTCCGTATTTTCGTCATTTTCGTCAAAGTAAATTCCGTTTTGTTCCAAGAAATACAGCGCATCGTTTATCTTCTTTTCTTTTGCCGTAAGTTCATCCGACCAGCCTGCATACTTATTTAATATTTCTTCTTCGTATACGCTTTTTAAAGGTGAACTTTTGCCCGTCATGACTATGACAAACATTCCGATTATAATTACGACGAGCCCCAAAATTATGATTTTAAGTCCCACGATTTCCTTTTCAAGGCGCTGTACAGGCGTAAGAACCGGTTTCTTTATTATTTTTCTTTTGCTCTCGACTTCGGGAAGCGGTCTCAACATGTCTTCCCGCGCAAGCTCGTCTTTTAATATGTCGTTTCTTAAAGACTTTAAAAAATCTATTCCGACAACGGTTTTTAATGTCCCCCTGTCGATAAATTTGTTGTAGAGGGCAATTTTTTTGTCCGTATCCGAAAAATTCGTTTTCGCCTTTACGTATTCTATGATTTCATTCTCTTTTTTGGCATCTAAATAATCGTCTTTCGAGTAAAAAGAATACCCCTTGTATTTATATTCACGTTCCATGTTTGCTCCTCATGCCCGTTAACTCTTTATCTTGACAATTATATCATACCAATTTATAGTATATCACGAAATTTTTTCTAAAACGTGTGCTTTTTATGTAGCAAATGTGATTAAAAAGCCGTCCGTAAGCAAAAAAGGAGCTCCAATGTCAAATACCGCCTCACCCACACCAAAAAAAGTATTTTTAAGCGGAAACGCGCTTAAAATGATAGCGATAATAACCATGCTCATCGACCACGTTACGGCGGTCACGGTAGAAAATCATATTTTACCGGACATCGTAAAATCATATATCGGAGCAACAGATACGATTTACACCCAAAAAGATTACATGTTTTGGATAAACGTTGACACTATAGGTCGCGGAATCGGGAGACTTGCGTTTCCAATATTCGTTTTTCTTCTTGTGGAAGGTTTTTACCACACGAGCAGCGTTTTAAAGTATGCTTTTCGTCTTTTGATATTTGCCTTAATTTCGGAAATTCCTTTTGACATGGCAATATACGGCACTTACTTTAATTTTGAATATCAAAACGTATATTTTACGCTTTTTTTGTCACTCCTCATGATGTGGGGATTTGACTATGTTGCCGAAAATGTGCAAAATAAGGCCCTAAAGATATTTTTGATGACACTAATATTTTTAACCGCTTCATTTGTCTCGATATGCATAAAATGCGATTACAACATAATGGGAATCGCAATTGCGGCGTCAATTTACCTGTTACGGCAAAAACCGCGCTTCATGTGGATAGGAGTAACGTTTGCAATGCTTCTCACAATGGGTATTGTGGGATCAAGTGTGCTTGAGCTCGCGGGAGTTCTTTCATTTATTTTAATCGCAAGATACAACGGCGAAAGAGGCTCGTTTAACTTAAAATATTTGTTTTATGCGTTCTACCCGCTTCACCTCTTTGTGCTCGGGATACTCAACATATTTGTACTTAAATAAATTCATGGTGTAAAAATCACGTTTCCCGTAACGTAAAAAAAGGATTTTGCGAACAAATCACAAAATCCTTTTTTAATCTTTACATAACGATCTTTACAAAGTTCTTCTTACCTTTTCTGAGCACGATACCCGCTTTTATCTCTTCCTTTGTGAAAGACTTCTTAAAATCGGTTACCTTTTCGTCGTTAACGGTAACACCGCCCTGCTCGACATTTCTTCTTCCGTCACCGCGTGACGATACAAAGCCTGCCTTTACGAGAAGCGATACGATATCCGTTTGATTGTCAACCAAATCGGAATCGGAAAGCGTAATTGTAGGCATTTCTGCGCTTGATCCCCCCGCAAACAAAGCTCTCGAAGCATTTAATGCCTTGTTTGCCTCTTCTTCTCCGTGGACCATCTTTGTAAGCTCAAAGCCCAAAATCTCTTTCGCGCGGTTAAGCTCACTTCCCGTTAACTTTTCAAGTTCCTTAATTTCTTCAAGCGGAACAAACGTAAGGAGCTTTAAGCACTTAATGACATCGGCATCGTCAACGTTTCTCCAATACTGGAAAAAGTCAAAAGGCGAAGTCTTGTTGGGATCGAGCCATACGGCATTTCCGGCGGTTTTACCCATCTTTTTGCCCTGTGAATCCGTAAGAAGCGTAATCGTCATCGCATGTGCGTCTTTGCCGAGCTTACGTCTGATGAGTTCCGTACCGCCGAGCATGTTGCTCCATTGGTCGTCTCCGCCGAATTCCATGTTGCATCCGTACTTCTGATAGAGCATATAGAAGTCGTAGCTTTGCATTATCATATAGTTGAATTCAAGGAAGCTTAAGCCTTTTTCCATTCTTTGCTTGTAGCACTCGGCTCTGAGCATGTTGTTGACGGAAAAGCATGCACCCACCTCTCTCAAAAGATCGATGTAGTTGAGCTTCAAAAGCCAATCGGCATTGTTTACCATCATTGCTCCGTTTTCGCCGAAATCGATGAATTTTTCCATCTGACGCTTAAAACACTCTGCGTTATGTTCGATGTCTTCCTTTGTAAGCATCTTTCTCATATCGGTACGTCCCGAAGGGTCGCCGATCATTGTTGTGCCGCCGCCGATAAGCGCAATCGGACGGTTGCCCGCCATTTGAAGGCGCTTCATAAGCGAAAGTGCCATAAAGTGTCCTGCGGTAAGTGAATCCGCCGTGCAGTCAAAGCCGATATAAAACGTTGCTTTTCCGGCATCGACCATCTTCTTAATTTCTTCCTCGTTTGTTACCTGGGCAATAAGACCTCTTGCCACCAGTTCCTCGTAACATGTCATTTCTTTGTCCTCCTGATCTTTCGGATTTTTTTCCTAACAATATAAAACGCCTCGCCCTTAAAATAAGGACGAGGCGAGACTTTTGCTCCGTGTTACCACCTTAATTCACAAACGGCTCACACCGTCTGTCTCAACGGGTATCCGACAATACCCTTGCAATATAACGGTCGCACCCGTTGCAGCCTACTTTAATTTCGGTGCACAACTCCGAGATGTATTCGTATCTTCATCACCTAACGCCTCTCATCAACCGGCTGTTTTCTGTAGGGTCCGATAAATATTACTTCTTCTCTTCACAGTTTTTTAAGATTTTACCATAATAAAACATTATGTCAAGCTTTTATTTTTTTTAATTATTTGATGCAGCTTTTCTTGGGAACAAGCTTTTCCTGTCCGCCCATGTAAGGCTGTAATACCTTAGGGATAAGTACTGTACCGTCTGCCTGAAGATTGTTTTCAAGGAAAGCGATAAGCATTCTGGGCGGTGCTACAACGGTGTTGTTCAAAGTATGCGGAAGATACTTTTCTCCGTTTTCGCCCGAAACTCTCATTCTGAGTCTTCTTGCCTGTGCATCACCGAGGTTTGAGCAGGAACCCACCTCAAAATACTTTTTCTGTCTCGGCGACCAGGCTTCAACGTCCAAAGATTTAACCTTCAAATCGGCAAGGTCACCCGAGCAGCACTCAAGCGTTCTTACGGGAATATCGAGGCTTCTGAAAAGGTCAACCGTGTTCTGCCACAGTTTGTTAAACCACATCATGCTCTCTTCCGGCTTACATACGACAATCATTTCCTGCTTTTCGAATTGATGAATTCTGTATACACCGCGCTCTTCTATGCCGTGTGCGCCTTTTTCCTTACGGAAGCAGGGTGAATAGCTTGTAAGTGTCTGAGGAAGCGTGGATTCCGGAATAATCTGATCTATAAACTTACCGATCATCGAGTGCTCCGATGTACCGATAAGATAAAGGTCTTCTCCTTCGATCTTATACATCATCGCATCCATTTCGGCAAAGCTCATAACGCCCGTCACAACGTCGGATCTGATCATAAAAGGCGGAACGCAATATGTAAATCCGCGGTTAATCATGAAATCTCTCGCATAGGAAATTACGGACGAATGGACTCTCGCAATATCTCCCATGAGATAATAAAATCCGTTTCCGGCAACTCTTCTTGCGGAATCGAGATCAAGTCCGTCAAAGCTTTCCATGATTTCGGAATGATAAGGAATTTCGAAATCGGGAACAACGGGCTCACCGAATCTTTCTATTTCAACGTTTTCCGAATCGTCCTTGCCGATAGGCACGGATTTGTCGATTATGTTCGGAATCGTCATCATAATCTTCTTTATTTTTTCGGCATATTCGGGCTCTAACTTTTCACACTCGGCAAGTCTCTCGGCAAATTCGGCAACCTTTTTCTTTGCCTCTTCCGCTTCTTCCTTTTTGCCCTGCGCCATGAGAGCGCCTATGCTCTTTGAAATCTTGTTTTTCTCGGCTCTGAGTGAATCCGCTTCCTGAATAAGCTCACGGTTCTTTTTGTCAAGCTCGATTACTTCGTCAACAAGAGGAAGCTTTGAATCCTGAAACTTGTTTTTGATGTTTTGACGAACAACATCGGGATTTTCACGTAAAAACTTAATGTCTATCATTGTTTTGCTCCATTTCCGCGTTCTTTCGCATAAAGTTCGAATCGTATTGTATACCAACGATAAAAAAAAGGCAACAACAAAAGAAAATTCCCGTAAAACAAAAAACATAAAATAAAAAACATCACTCATACCCGATGAATGATGTTTTAAAAGCTAGAAGCGGGAATCGAACCCGCGACCTACGCATTACGAGTGCGTCGCTCTACCGACTGAGCCATTCTAGCATATTAAGTTAACGATGTTTCAAATGAAAGCCGCGTACGTGTGTGTTATCCGAGGCTTAAATCGAGGCGACGGGATTCGAACCCACGACCTCTGCGTCCCGAACGCAGCGCTCTACCAAACTGAGCCACACCTCGAAAGCTTTGAAAATCAAGCTTTTGTATTATGCACCTTTTTTTTCCAAAAGTCAATTTAAAATTATGTCAAAATAAATATTCATACAATTTGCGCGTATCCGTGAAATAATTCTTTATATTCTTTTGCCAAAACTCACGAATCTCGGGAACGGCATTGCACCACCCCGCGCCTATAAAATCGGCACCAAAAGACACGGCCATATCGTAGCCGGGCTTTAAATCGTCTATCACAACGATGTCTTTTTTGTCGAGATTATACTTTTTTGAAACGCAATTAAGCGCATACGGATTCGGCTTCCGTTTTTCGTTTGGCAATTCCCAGCCGAAAATTTCATCGGGAGCGGGCAAATTGTTTTTTTCGTAGTCCCTTTTGATGTTAAAATCAAAGGAATGGGAAGACACAACTATAATTCCGCCTTCCTTCTTTTCGCGCTCGATTATTTCCTTCATTCCGGGATAAACCGTCGGAACACGTGTTGACACATATTCTTTCCAGATTTCCTCTTCTTCCTTAAGTTCTGCATCCGTCATGCCGTACTTTGAAGTACAAAGCTCCAAAAATCCGGGATCGAAATTATACTTAAAATATTCGTTTAAAGTCATCGTTTCGCCGGGACGCATTTTTTTTAAAGCATAAAGAAACGCCGGAAAATGTATTTCCGCCGTGCTCGAAACAACCGTATCGTCGTGATCCAGTACCAAACACTTATATCTCATAATAAATCCTTTTTGTCGTTATTTTATTGCCGCACGCCGTTAAAAATAGGGAGCACCTTTTTTAGTGCTCCCATTCTATCACTTTTTTTACTTTGTGAGAAGCATCATAATTTCGTTTGTTCTGTCAACAAACTTTGTCATTGCTTCGGGTTCAAGAGGCTTATGCGCAAGCATCGCAAGATCGTAAAGCTGTTCGCAAATAATCTTCGAATTTTCTGCGTCTCCGTGCTCGAACAGGTATTTCACAAGCGGATGATTTGCGTTCAAAACGAGTGTCTCGCCCTTTCCCGCCATATCCGAACCAAAATCCATGCCGTTCATTTGATACATCTTCATCATGTCGATCATTCTGCGCGTTTCTTCCGAAAGCGTAATCATGGCGGCAACTTTCGCGCTCTTTATCTTTTCAACCTTCACTTCAAGCTTTTCGGCATTTAAGTTCTTACGGAAAAGCTTTGTGAGCTCCTCATTTTCTTTTTTGAGTTCGTCGGCGGAAATTTCATCCTTAAACTCATCCGTAACTTCTGCATCGATTCGGAGGAACTTAATCTTATCGTCCGACATTTCAAGCTGATTGATAAAAGGCTGATCAATCGAATGAACAAGTATAACCGCATCCTTACCGTTTTCCTTAAACATGTTTACATACTGGCTCTGCTGCTTAAGGTCGGTGACATAATAAATTATGTCTTTCTTTTGCTCCTTATCGGCGTCCTTATTGCCATTGTCGGCCTTCTTTTCTTCCGAATTGTTTTCGGCATTGTTTTCGGATACCGTATTGTTTTCTTCCGAAGTATTACCGTCCGGCTTTTCTTCTGTCTCACCCTTTGCGGCTTTTATGTATTCCGGAATCGTGACATACTTTCCGTCAAGGTTTTTGAAGATCATGTAGTCCTTAACCTTATCGCGGAATTTATCGTCCTTGAGGCAGCCGTACTTAATGAAAGGAGAAATGTCATCCCAGTACTTTTCGTAGTTTTCCTTGTCGGTCTTATACATTCCCACAAGCTTATCGGCAACCTTTTTTGTGATATAGTCGGAAATCTTCTTTACAAAGCCGTCGTTTTGAAGCGCACTTCTCGAAACGTTGAGCGGAAGATCCGGACAATCGATAACGCCCTTTAAAAGAAGCAAAAATTCCGGAATTACTTCCTTAATATTGTCCGCAATAAATACCTGGTTCGAATAAAGCTTTATCTTGCCTTCGATCGACTCGTATTCCATGTTGATCTTGGGGAAGTAAAGAATACCCTTAAGGTTAAAAGGATAGTCCATGTTCAAGTGTATCCAGAACAAAGGCTCCTTGTAATCGTTGAACACGTCTCTGTAAAACTTCTTGTATTCTTCGTCCGTGCACTCCGACGGAGTCTTGGTCCAAAGAGGATGAACTTCGTTTATGGGTTCGGGCTTCTTGGGCTCTTTTTCTTCCTTCTTATCTTCCTTTGAACCCAAATCCGCAGCTTTTTCTTCCGCTACGACATCCGAATCCTTGTCTTCTTCTGCGTTTTCGTCCTTAAAATAAATCGGCACGGGCATAAATGAGCAATACTTTTCTATAACCTCTCTTGCCCTGTATGCGTTTGCAAATTCATAAGAATCCTCATTCAGATAAAGCACAATCGTTGTACCGCGATCAGGTTTGTCTCCGTCCGTCATCTCATAAGTCATACCGCCTTCGGATTCCCAATGCACGGGTGTGCTGCCCTCGATATAAGAAAGCGAATCTATCGTAACTCGGTCCGCAACCATGAATGCCGAATAAAATCCGAGTCCGAAGTGACCGATTATCTGATCCGCGCCTTCCTTATCCTTATACTTTTCAAGGAAGTCCTTTGCGCCCGAAAATGCGATTTGGTTAATATACTTATCGACCTCGTCCATCGTCATACCGATACCGTTATCGGTAAACGTAATCGTCTTGTTTGTCTGGTTGACGAATACACTCATTTTGAGCTCTTCGCCCTCCGGGATATGCCATTCGCCTATACCGTCAAGTTTCTTTAATTTTGTGATTGCATCGCATCCGTTTGATATAATCTCACGATAAAAAATATCATGATCCGAATAAAGCCATTGTTTGATTATCGGAAATATATTATCCGAATCGATTGAAAGATTACCCTGTCTCTTTTCCATATATAATTACCTCCAAAAAATAGAAGACTTTTTAGTCTACGTACAATTATAATCATAAGTTTCAAAAAGTCAACAAAAAATTAGCACTCTTTTAAAACGAGTGCTAACAATGTAATTTGAAGTGTTTTAAGCTTATTTCGACTCCGAATTTATAAAGCTCAAATTTCCGGAAATCGTGAAATCACCGTATCCTGAAGGCATAATGAAGTGATCACCTTTTTTTACGGAAACCGAATCCACTTTTCCTTCTCCCGCAATGCATGAAAAAATTTGATAAGTATGAGGCGCATCAAACTTTGCAATTCCGTTTACGTCAATTTTTCTTACCTTATAAAATTTCGAATCGCAAAGCTCCGTAATAACCGCATTTTCCTTATTGTAAACCTTAAATTCCGTAACGGCATCCTTATGCGGACACTTAATCACGTCTATGCACTTGTCTATATGAAGTTCACGCGGACGTCCGTTTTGCAATCTGTCATAATCGTAAAGCCTGTATGTAATGTCACTCGATTGCTGCGTTTCTAAAATCAACGTGCCTTTTTTTATCGCATGCACGGTCCCCGGCTCAATTTGGAAAAAGTCACCTTTTTTTATTTTCCGGGGTGTAATAAGCTCGTTCCATTTTTTGCCCCTTATCATTTCCGTGAGTTCTTCTTTGGAACCGGCATTATGCCCAACTATTATCTCCGCATCTTTATCGCAATCCAAAATATACCAGCATTCCGTTTTTCCGTAGCTTCCGTTTTCGTGCACAAAGGCATATTCGTCATCCGGATGCACCTGAATCGAAAGATCCGATGCCGCATCGATTATTTTTACGAGAAGCGGAAACTTCTTATGATCATCGTTAAAAAGCTCTTTGTGCTCCGCATAAAGCGTGCTTAATTTCACTCCGTCATACGTGCCGCCCCCGATCTCACAATCACCGTTTTCGTGTGCTGACACTGCCCAGCATTCGCCCGTATTGTCCCCGGGAATATCATAACCGTATTCCGTACGAAGCCTTGTGCCGCCCCAAATCATCCGTTTAAATACAGGCTTTGTAAACAATAATTCTTTCAAAAAAAGTCACACCCTTTTCCGTTGTTATTTTCCGTTATTATTTAACGTTGTTACTTTTTGTAAATAATGCTCTCCGCAAGATCGCTTGCGACGGTTTCGTCCGCATAATACGAAACGATTGCGAGCGCAAAATCGATTGCCGTTCCCATTCCGCGGCTCGTAATGATATTTTCGTCGACAACGACAGAATCCGACAAAACGGTCGCTCCGTAAAGCTTTTCTTCAAATCCGGGATAACATGTCGCTTTCTTTCCGTTTAAGAGAGAGAGTTCCCCGAGCACACTCGGAGCCGCACAGATTGCCGCAACCATTTTCTTGTCGGTAACAAATTTTTTGATTGCGTTGCAAACCGTCGAATTTCCTTTTATGTTGTTTGTTCCGGGCATTCCTCCCGGAATTACGATGCCGTCGTAAGTATCAATGTCGATGTCGCTTAAAAGCGACTCCGCACCGAACACGATTTTGTGCGAGCCCTTTACGGCTTTCTTGTCCGTAAGAGACACGATGTCCGCTTCCATTCCCGCACGTCTCAATATATCCACAACCGTAAGCGCCTCGATTTCTTCTGCGCCCTCCGCAGCAAACAAAGCAATTTTAATCATATTCTTCCTCCGATAAAAAAATTAAGGGTACAAATTTTGCACCCTTAATTTTACAATATATCCTTTTCAAAATCAAACGTTAATTGGCTTTCCTTATAACTCTTACGTTTCTTACTCCCTCAATTGCCTTAAGGTCGTTTTCGACAGCCTCGTTTACAAGTGCGGCATCGATAATCGTATAAGCGGAATCACCCTTACTCTTGTTAACGAGATTTTCGATATTTATGCCTTCCTTCGAAAATGCGCCCGTAAATTGTGCAAGCATGTTGGGAATGTTCTTGTGAAGTATGCAAATACGTGTTTCCGTCTTGCATGCTCCCGCATCCACATAAGGATAATTTACGGAATTTGTGATATTGCCGTTTTCAAGGTAATCAACAACTTCACGTACCGCCATCATTGCGCAATTGTCTTCCGATTCTTCCGTCGATGCTCCGAGGTGCGGAATAGCGATTGTTCCCGCCATCTTCGCGCTCTTTACATTCGGGAAATCCGTAACATACTTTTTAACCTTGCCTGCGGCAAGAGCTGCCGCCATATCGTCGTCGTTTACAAGCAAATCTCTCGCAAAGTTCAAAATAACGACACCATTCTTCATCATCTTGATGGAATCGGCATTTATCATATTCTTTGTGTCATCGAGAAGCGGAACGTGTACCGTAATGTAGTCGCACTTCTTAAAAATTTCTTCTCTTGTTTTAACCGCCTTTACGCTTCTTGAAAGCTTCCAAGCGTTTTCAACCGAAATATAAGGGTCACATCCGTAAACTTCCATACCGAGTGCAACGGCCGCATTCGCAACAAGAACACCGATTGCTCCGAGTCCTATAACACCGAGCTTTTTGCCAAGCACTTCACGGCCGGCATAATTTGACTTACCTTTTTCGATAAGCTTTGCTACATCGGGATCGTCCTTAATTTGCTGAACCCAGTTGATGCCGCCCACAACATCACGGGATGCGAGAAGCATTCCGCAAATAACAAGTTCCTTAACGCCGTTTGCGTTTGCTCCGGGAGTGTTAAAAACAACGATTCCCTCTTCCGCACAACGATCGAGAGGAATATTGTTTACTCCGGCACCCGCTCTTGCGATTGCCTTAACGGACGGCGCAAATTTCATGTCATGCATCGTTGCGCTTCTTACAAGAATTGCGTCCGCTTCGTTTATATCTTCCGTCTGAACATAATTGTCGGTAAACTGCTGTGTACCGATCTTTGAAATCTTATTTAAGCAATTATACTTATACATTAGGCGTTTTCCTCCTCAAATTTCTTCATGAATTCAACGAGTGCTTTGACGCCTTCGATGGGCATTGCATTGTAAATCGACGCTCTCATGCCGCCTACCGTTCTGTGTCCCTTTAAGTTTTCGAATCCGGCTGCCTTTGCTTCCTTGACAAACTTTGCGTCAAGCTCTTCGTTTCCCGTAACAAAAGGAACGTTCATGAGCGAACGGTCTTCTTTTCTTACAGTACCTTTGAAAAGCTTTGAGGAATCAAGGAAATCGTAAAGGATTTGAGCCTTTTCGATGTTTCTCTTTTGCATTGCGGGAAGTCCGCCCATCTTCTTGAGCCACTTAAACACCTTGCCGCAAATGTAAATTCCGTATGCCGGCGGTGTGTTGTAAAGTGAACCGTTGTCGGCATGTATCTTATATTTAAGCATTGTGGGTGTGCCGGGCAATGTGTCTTCCGTAATCAAATCCTCACGGATGATAACGATGACAACACCCGCAGGTCCGATATTCTTTTGAACACCGCCGTAGATCACGCCGTACTTTGTTACGTCAACAGGCTCCGAAAGGAAGCATGAAGAAACATCGGCAACAAGTGTCTTGCCCTTGGTGTTCGGAAGTGTCTTAAACTTTGTACCGTAAATCGTGTTGTTCTCGCAAATGTATACATAGTCCGCATCATCATCGATCGGAAGATCCGAGCAATCCGGAATATACGAAAAAGTTTTGTCGGCAGAGGATGCAATCGCACGCGCATCTCCGTAAATTTGCGCTTCCTGCCATGCCTTCTTTGCCCATTGACCCGTGATTATATAATCTGCCTTGCGGTTCTTCATAAGGTTCATGGGAATCATTGCAAATTGCTGGCTTGCACCGCCCTGTAAGAAAAGAACCTTATAGTTGTCGGGGATATTCATGAGATCCCTTAAATCCTGCTCCGCTGCACCTATGATTTCCTCGAAAGCCTTTGAGCGATGGCTCATCTCCATAACAGACATGCCCGTTCCGTTGTAATCAAGCATCTCTGCCGCAGCTTCCTTTAACACTTCTTCCGGTAAAACTGCCGGTCCCGCTGAAAAATTATAAACTCGACCCATAAATATCCTCCATTCCGCAGCCCTAGGTCACCAAAACTGCTACTTTTAATATTTTTGTCTCCTTTGAATCGGCGTAAAACAAGATTATGAATTTATCACTTTACCAAGTCAAATCGACAAAAGAGATTGTACCACTTTGAATAAATATGTCAACAATGAATTAAAAATGTATAAAGAAAAAAACAATATATCAAAAAAGGCCTTTGCTTTCGCAAAGGCCAAAAATCACAAAATATTAAACTCTCTTTAAGTATTCACCCGTTCTTGTGTCGATTTGAATCTTTTCGCCCTGGTTAACGAAAAGAGGAACATAAACAAGTGCGCCTGTCTCAACGGTAGCGGGCTTTGAAGCGCCTGTAGCCGTATCGCCCTTAAATCCGGGCTCCGTATCGGTAATCTCAAGTTCAACAAAGAGAGGCGGCTCAACGGAGAAAATCTGTCCGTTGTAAGAAAGCATCTTAACCATCTCGTTTTCCTTGACAAACTTCATGGCATCGCCGACCTGATCCTCGGTCAAAGAAATCTGGTCGTATGTTTCTGTGTTCATATAGTTGTAAAGGTCGCCGTCCTTGTAAAGATATTGCATATCGAGTCTGTCGATACGTGCAGCCGGGAATTTTTCCGTGGGACGGAATGTCTTTTCGACAACACCGCCGGAAATAACGTTCTTAAGCTTTGTTCTTACGAATGCTGCGCCTTTGCCGGGCTTAACATGCTGGAATTCGATAACCTGTACAACCTGTCCTTCGATCTCAAGTGTTATACCGTTTCTGAAATCACCTGCTGAAATCATAAAATCCTCCTAAAAATACATACATAAACTGTTTCCCCGGGAAGATGATTTTCCGCAAGGACCAAACAATTTTACTACAATTCTTTTGATAATGCAACAGAAAATTTTATAATAAATTTTTCCGAATACAACAAACAAATTGTACGATTACTTTTTAAATCCGTCTTTGAGTGCGACGGAGCGGTTAAATACAAGCTTGCCGGGTGCGGAATCTTTATAATCGAGCGCAAAATATCCGAGTCTCAAAAACTGGAATGCGGGCTCGTTTTTGCCGGGAAGCGAAATCTCTGTATTTGCGAGTGCCGCTTCGCCCTTACATCCCGTAAGTGTTTCAAGGGAATTCGGATTAAGACAGCTAAAATAATCTTCCGCCGCATCGGGATCTTCTCTGTCAAAAAGCATATCGTAAAGTCTTGCCTCAAAATCGATCGCGCTCTTTGAATCAACCCAGTGAAGCGTTGCGCCCTTCACCTTTCTTCCGTCCGCCGGATCTCCTCCGCGGCTCTCGGGATCGTATGTCGCATAAATTTCCGTAACGCGCCCCTCTTCGTCATGCTTGCAGCCCGTGCATGTGATAAGATATGCGCCTTTAAGTCTGCATTCGGGACCGCCGGGGAAAAGACGCTTATACTTCGGAATCGGCTCTTCCATAAAATCATCCGATTCAACATAAAGTTCTTTCGAAAAAAGTACTTTTCTTGTTCCGGCATTTTCGTCGTTCGGATTGTTTTCAACCGTAAGTTCTTCGGTTACGTTATCGGGATAATTTGTTATGATAAGCTTTATGGGGCGAAGAACCGCCATTCTTCGTGGTGCGTTAAGATTTAAGTCTTCTCTTAAGCATGATTCCAAAAATGCATAGTCAACGGTCGAATTTACCTTTGAAACGCCGATTTTGTTGCAAAAATCCCTTATCGACGCACTTGTGTAGCCTCTTCTTCTGAGTCCGCAAAGTGTGGGCATTCTCGGATCGTCCCAACCCGTAACTATGCCCTCTTCGACCATTTTGCGAAGCTTTCTCTTTGACATAACGGTATAATTTATACCGAGTCTCGCAAATTCGATCTGGCGCGGTTTGCAAGGTACCGACACATTGTTTACAACCCAGTCGTAAAGAGGTCTGTGGTCCTCATATTCGAGCGAGCAAAGCGAATGCGTGATTCCTTCGAGCGCATCCTGAATGGGATGAGCAAAATCATACATAGGGAAAATGCACCACTTGTTTCCCTGTCTGTGGTGATTGATATATCTGATTCTGTAAATTACGGGATCGCGCATGTTGAAGTTGCCTGACGCAAGATCGATTTTTGCTCTGAGAGTATATTTTCCTTCCGGGAATTCTCCGTCACGCATTCTCTTAAATAAGTCCAAGGATTCTTCGATCGGTCTGTCTCTGTACGGGCTGATTGCGGGGTGAGAAGTGTCTCCCCTGTATTTTGAAAATTCTTCCGCACTCAATTCGCATACATAAGCAAGGCCTTTTTTGATAAGCTCAACCGCATATTCATAATCTTTTTCAAAATAATCGGAGCCGTAATAAAATCTGTCTCCCCAGTCGAAGCCGAGCCAATGAATGTCTTCCTTTATGGCATCGACATATTCCGAATCTTCCTTTGCGGGATTTGTGTCATCCATACGAAGGTTGGTGATTCCGTTAAATTTTTCGGCCGTACCGAAGTCGATGCAAAGAGCCTTGCAATGACCTATATGAAGATATCCGTTCGGTTCGGGAGGAAAACGTGTGTGCACGCGCTGTCCGGCAAATCTTCCGTTGTCGGCGATGTCTTCCTCAACAAACTGTTCGATAAAATTTTTGGTACTGTTTTCGTTTTCCATGCTTTTATATATCCTTTTAAAATATTGATATGATAAGGTCTTTTGACCCCTGTATAATTATATCTCGATAAGCTGCTTCGGAGAGAAAGCAAAATTTTCGTATCCGTTTTCCGTCACAAGAACCATATCCTCGATTCTTACGCCGCCGAAATCGGGTACATAAATTCCGGGTTCAACGGTAATTATTGTGCCCGGCTCTATTATTCTTTCTTCGCGTGTCGAAAATCTCGGTTCCTCATGTATTTCAAGTCCGACCGAATGTCCGAGTCCGTGACCGAAACAGTCACCGTATCCCGCATCCGTTATTATGTCACGCGCAATCTTGTCGTAATATTTTCCTTTGTGTCCCGGCTTTAAATTATCAAGCACGGCAAGCTGAGCCTTTAAAACAATGTCATATATTTCACGCTGCTTTTCGTTTGCGTGACCCACGCATATTGTTCTTGTCATATCCGAGCAATAGCCGTTATACATGCATCCGAAGTCCATTGTCACAAGATCGCCCGATTGAATCTTATAATTTCCGGGCTCGGCATGAGGCTTTGAACCGTTTACGCCTGCCGCAACAATCGTTTCAAAGCTAAGCTTCTCGGCGCCGTTTGTCTTCATTACATATTCAAGCTTTGCTGCGACTTCGAGTTCCGTCATTCCGGGCTTAATAAAAGAAAGTATCTCATTAAAAGCGATATCTCCGATATGCTCAGCCATTCTTAAATTTTTAAGTTCGTCTTCCGACTTTTTGATTCTGAGTAAGCTCAATTCATTCTTTATCGGAACAAAATCCGTTACATTTAACTTTTCCTTAAACCTAAGGTATTCGGAATAAGTAAAATTGTCCGCTTCAAAACCGAGTGTTTTTATGTTTTCTTCCGCAATAAAACGGTTGATTTCATATATATAGTCATGCTCTACGGTTATCGTCACCGTTTCAAAATCGGGCGCCT
Organism: uncultured Lachnospiraceae bacterium; assembly: GCA_964653855.1. Classification (GTDB taxonomy): domain Bacteria; phylum Bacillota; class Clostridia; order Lachnospirales; family Lachnospiraceae; genus RGIG3528. Next base: position 8,962 of record CAZZFV010000024.1, on the reverse strand, counting down.
GTTCCGTAGCCGCAACGGTATAACGCGAATCCGTAAGAAGACGTCTCTTGTTTTCAGAAACAAGAAGATATCCCGTCGCTCCCGTAAATCCCGAAATATAACGCATGTTAAATCCGTCAGAAACCAAAATCGCATCAAGATTTTTTTCTTTTACCACCTGTAACGCTTTTTCGTAATTTTTCATGATTTGTTCTCCGTTTCCTTCTTTAAAAAACATTTTTTATTGCAAAATAAGACAAAACAAAGCTTTATCAAAGCTTCCGGAATTCTCTTTAAATGAATTTGAATTTCCTCTTTTTTGCCTATTCTGTTCACAAGATAAGAATCGATTTTTGCCTTGTTTGCGCCCCAAATATCCGTAAATATCTGGTCTCCCACAAAAATTGCGTTTTGAGGATCAAGATTAAACTCTGCCAAAGCGCTCATGTATCCTTTTTTTTTCGGCTTTCCCGCCTTATAAATATATGTGCACCCGAGAGACTCATTAAAATCCGCAACACGTTTTTCTTTGTTGTTTGAAATAAAGCAAATTTTATAACCGATATTTTTTAATTTTTTGATGAGGCACTTTGCGTGCTCGTCCGCTTCCGCTCCGTGCGGCACGAGGGTATTGTCGATATCAAAAAGAACCGCTCTTTTTCCTTTTTCGTAGAGTTCCCGATACGGAACCGAATATGCCGATTTATAATAATATTTAGGAAAAAGCATTCACGTCTCCTCGCCCAAAAAATTAATTATTGATTATAATATATGTCCAAAAAAAAGACAATATCCCCTTTTTCAAACTTTGCGAAAAATAAAGAGATTCGGCAGTTATTGCTTGTTAAAACATTAACCTTTTTTGCACTTGTTTTTAAAAATCTTCTTTGTTATAATTTGTGTTGTTTTTTTGATACTCATAAACAATTTTTAAATAAACGGAGGTTACAAATGGATAAGAGTTATATCAATTTTTCCCTCGAAGGAAAAGTAGCCCTTGTAACGGGCGCATCCTACGGTATCGGTTTTGCAATCGCAAGCGCATACGCCGCAGCAGGTGCAACAATTTGCTTTAACGACATCAAGCAGGAGCTTGTTGACAAGGGTCTTGCGGCTTACAAGGAAGCAGGCATCGACGCTCACGGATATGTTTGCGACGTTACAAGCGAAGAACAGGTTAACGCTCTCGTAGCCAAGATTGAAAAAGAAGTCGGAACTATCGATATTCTTGTAAACAATGCCGGAATCATCAAGAGAATTCCGATGACCGAAATGACAGCAGATCAGTTCAGACAGGTTATCGACGTTGACTTAAACGCTCCTTTCATCGTATCCAAGGCAGTTATTCCTTCGATGATCAAAAAGGGACACGGCAAGATTATAAACATCTGTTCAATGATGTCCGAGCTCGGTCGTGAAACTGTCAGCGCTTATGCCGCAGCAAAGGGCGGACTCAAGATGCTCACAAAGAACATCTGCTCCGAATACGGCCAGTACAACATTCAGTGCAACGGCCTCGGACCCGGCTACATCGAAACACCTCAAACCGCTCCTCTTCGTGAGATTCAGCCCGACGGTTCACGTCATCCTTTCGACCAGTTCATTTGCGCAAAGACACCCGCAAACAGATGGTTAAAGCCCGAAGAGCTTACGGGTCCCGCAGTTTTCCTTGCATCCGAAGCATCCAATGCCGTAAACGGTCACATTCTCTATGTGGACGGCGGTATCCTTGCTTACATCGGAAA
>CAZZFV010000024.1:0-7138 GCA_964653855.1 uncultured Lachnospiraceae bacterium | reverse complement strand
TATCGGAACTTGTCCGGTACGGGCTTAATTTTTATTTTTCTCCCAAAAGCGTTTTTTGTGCAAATCTCACCGTTTCCATCGCATTTGCCGCATAAAAATCTGCGTTTATCATTTTTGCGTACTCAGGGGTGAGCACCGCTCCGCCGACACATACCTTGATTTCGGGGTCACACGCCTTTAACTCTTTTATCGTTTCTTCCATTGCCGGAACCGTTGTTGTCATAAGCGCCGAAAGTCCGACAAACTTTATGTTTTCTCTTAGTGCGTATTCCGTAATGACTTCGGGATCTACGTCTTTTCCGAGGTCCCTCACGTCAAAGCCGTAATTTTTAAGAAGAGCCACAACAATATTTTTACCTATATCGTGAATGTCCCCTTTAACCGTTGCCATGATTACCTTTGGGCCTTTTTCGGTGCTTTCCGGCATAAGTTCCGAAATAACCGCAAATGCGGATTTTGCCGCTTCCGCACTCATAAGAAGCTCGGGAAGATAAACCGTCTTTTTTTCAAAGCCGTCTCCAACCTCATTTAAAGCCGCAACAATACCTTTATTTATTATATCCATGGCATCATATGTGTCCGAAAGCTTCCTTGTTTCTGTTCCCGCATTATCCGAAAGTCCTCTTTTTATCGCCTTTATCAATGTGTCAAAAGGATTTCCGGTCGAAGCATCTTTATCCGCAGTCACAGTTTCATGTCCGCTTCCCGTAGCTTTACCGCACTTATTTTCATTTAAAGAGGATTTATTCGCATCAGCACCGATTGCGGGAATGCTCTGATAATCCGGCGCATCCGCCGCAAAGCCGATATATCCGAGACAATTTTCGTCTTTTCCGTTAAGTGTCAAAAAGCACCTATACGCTTTCATCATCTCAAAAGAAAAAGGATTCATAATTGCGGCGTCAAGCCCCGCACCAAGCGCCATAACAAAAAACGTTGACGTAATCATTTCTCTTTTCGGAAGTCCGAACGAAACGTTCGACACCCCAAGCGAAACTTTTGCATTAAGCTTTTCTTTTATAAGTCTGATCGAATCAAGTGTCACTTTTCCCGCATTTGTATCGGATGAAACGGTAAGTGTTAAGGGATCAAAAATCAAATCGTTTTTGTCGATACCGTAGTTTGCCGCATAATCGACGATTTTTTTTGCGATTTCGTAACGCCCTTCCGCCGTATCCGGTATGCCGTTTTCATCCAAAGTGAGGCACACAACGTATCCGCCGTATTTTTTTACAAGCGGAAAAACTTTATCCATCACTTCTTTTTTGCCGTTAACGGAATTTATCATTGCTTTTCCGTTATAGATACGCATTGCGGCTTTCAGGCTCTCCGGGTCACTTGAATCAAGCTGCAAAGGAAGCGCCGTCACCGCTTGCAATTCCGAAACCGTTTTCTTAAGCATATAAGGCTCATTGATTTCCGGAAGCCCGACATTTACGTCAAGCACATCCGCTCCCGCTTCTTCCTCACGTATGGCTTCATTTAAGATATAAGACATATCTTCGGCTCTGAGCGCTTCTTTTAACTTCTTTTTGCCCGTCGGATTGATTCTTTCACCGATCAAAACGGGAATATCCGAAAAAGAAACAACCTTCGAATAAGAACAGATTCTCGCGCTTTGTTCATATCTAATCGGAAGCGGCTTTAAATCCCTCGTTTTAAGCACCGTCTGCCTTATATGTTCAGGTGTTGTACCGCAGCAGCCGCCAAGCATTCTTGCGCCCTTCTTTACGGCTTCCGCGGCATAATCTCCGAACGTATCCGCGTCAACAGAGTAACATGTTTTCCCGTCTATAATTTCGGGCATTCCCGCATTCGGCATAAAAATAACGGGATACTTTGAATTCTCATAAAGCTCGGGCACAATTTCAAGCATTTTATCGGGTCCCAAAGAGCAATTTGCACCCATGGCGTCAATTCGCATCGAATTAAGCATTGTGGTTGTGACTTTTGGCCCCGAGCCCGTCATTGTCTTATGTGTTTCATCGAACACATTACTCACAAATACGGGAATATCCGTTGATTCCCTTGCCGCAATTACAGCAGCCTTGGTTTCAAGCAAATCATTCATCGTTTCGATAAGAATGTATTCCGCACCGTATTTGACACCGAGCCCAATCGTTTCCTTAAAATAATTTACGGCATCTTCAAAATCAAGATTTCCGAAAGGCTTTAAGAGTTTTCCCAAAGGTCCCACATCAAGTCCCACATACTTATCACTTTGAACCAAATCGCCGGATGCTTTTGTTTTAGCCTCAAATGCGCATTCCATCGCTGCTTTTACGATTTCGTCAAGGCTAAAATTTCCGCTTTTTCCGTCATACTTCATCAAATTTGCGCCGAATGTGTTTGCGGACACCGCATTTGCGCCGGCTTCAAAATAGTTTTTCCCGAGCGTTATTATCTTGTCGCGATTTGTGATATTCCAGGTTTCCGGAAGCTCACCGGGTTGAATTCCCATCTTTTGTAATTCCGAGCCCGTTGCCCCGTCAAAATAAAACAATCCGTTTTTGATTTTTTCTCTTATATCCATAGTCAATTCCTTATTCCTATTATCGCCGTAACCGACTTTGTCGGTGACATGAGAAGCGAATCGTTTAACGTAAGTCCGATTTTCCTGGTTGTGTCAAGGATTCTGACAATTTCCTTTTGATAATCAAGACTTAAGTCTCCGTATCCCGGCGAAAATCTCGATGTAACAAATTCGTGACTTTGTTTCAATTCGTCGGAAAACCTGTCGCACACCTGCTCCACCGCTTCCGTTCCGAATGCGTCAAGAATAAGTGCGTTAAGATTTGACGTGACTCCCGCTCTCACTCTTTGCCTGTCCGCCTCGATTCCGATCGTTGCCGCCATAAGAATCACATGGTCAGAATCCACAAGGTGATTTTTCAGTGATACGGATTCTGCATTAAACATGTCAATCTCATCAAAGCAAAGCCTTCCGTCAACACTTTTTAAAAAATCCGGAAGAAGCGACATGATTTTGGTCATAAGTTCATCGCTCGGTTCGGTATTCCGTTCGCCCATATACCTAAGGACATTACGAATATTAAGTTCCGATATGTCGTATTTTATAACCTTAATCATATATCAAGTATTTCCTGCAAATTTTTCTTTATTTCTTCGGCAACGGAAGCATTGTTCATCGTATACAAATGAATTGCGGTCACGCCGTTTGCGATCAAATCAACAATCTGCTCCGTCGCATAAATGATTCCCGCTCTCCGCATTGCAGGCGCATTTCCGCCGAATTTGTCCACCATATACTTGAATTTAAGCGGCACCTGCGCGCCCGAAAGCTTAAGCGTTTTTTCAACCTGTCTTACGTTTGTGACAGGCATAATTCCCGCAACAATCGGCACGGAAATTCCCGCATCACGCACCTTATACAAAAAATTCCAATATACGTTGTTGTCAAAAAACATCTGCGTCGTAAGGAATTCGCATCCCGCATCCACCTTACGCTTCATATTTAATATGTCTTCGCGTTGGCTTTTTGATTCCGGGTGACATTCGGGATAACATGCGCCGCCGATGCAAATATTGGGATCAAATTCTTTTATTTCATACACAAGTTCCGATGCATACCGGTATTCCCAATCGCCCGGTGCCTGCATGCCGCTCGGAATATCACCGCGAAGCGCCAAAATATTTTCTATTCCCGCATCACGGATTAATTCAAGCTGGCGCTTTACTCCCGCACGCGTCGAACTTATGCATGACAAATGCGCAAGCACGGGAATGTCAAATTTCTTTTGAATATCCGACGCAATCGAAACGGTGTACTCGCTTGTTCCGCCGCCCGCTCCGTACGTAACACTCATAAAATCGGGATGAAGACCGGCCACTCTTTCCGCCGCGTCCTTTATCGCATCATACTTGTCCGCTGTTTTCGGCGGAAACACTTCAAAAGAAAAACTTATTTTGTTTGATTTGATTTTATCAATTACCTTCATTAGCCTACTCCTTCGCGGTTATTACCTGATTTTCCCGCATTCACGACTTACCTTCGAGTTTATATAAACAATCATGTCCAATCTTCGACTTTTAAATTTTTTACACGGCAAAATTTCCTTGTATTATTTGTTACCAAAATTAAGCCTTGTGATTTTGCATGGCTTGCAATCAGTATATCCATGCCGCCGATTATTTTTCCTTGTTTTTCAAGATCCGCACGTATTTTTCCATATTCGTTCGCGGCGCAATTATCATATTTCATGATTGACAATGACGACAAAAATAAAGTAATCGCCGCTTTGTTTCGTTCCGGAAATTCGCTTTTTTCGGCGCCATACATAAGTTCACTGTACGTAATCACCGATATACAAATTTCCGCCGGATCATGTTTCAGAAAATTTTTGATAACCTCCGGCGGTTTGTTTTTGATTATATATATACAAATATTTGTATCAAGCATGTATTTCATAAATTGTCACGTTCCTGTGTTTCGTCTTTTCTGCCTTCCGACATAAAGTCATCGGAAAACAAACTTAATCCCATCAAAAAGCCTTCCCATTTGTTTTCCTTCGGCGTCAAAACGACAACATCCCCAACCTTGTTTATCATAACTTCGTCCGCATCAAACCTATATTCCTTGGGAAGTCTGACCGCCTGACTTCTTCCGTTTTCAAATATTCTCGCTGTCATCATAAGCATACACCTCCTTTTAATATAAGTATATATCATGATATATAACGCGTCAAGTTAAATATAACCGCTCTTTTTATTTTTAAATTTCCTCTTATAAAAAAATTAAATTTCCCATCAAATTCTTGTAAATCAAGCTTTCCGTATATATATTGAAGTTTATAACCCGTCATAGGCACATGCCGTGCCCGATTTTAATTTTTCTTTGGGGAGCAAACGTTATGAACGAAGCAAGACAACTTATACACACAAACGACAATTGTATCGCATGTCACCGTTGTATTTCGGTATGTCCGGCACTGCTTGCAAACAAAGCGGAAATAAACGGTAACAAGCAAAAAATCACCGTAAATCCCGATTATTGCGTTGCGTGCGGTTCATGTATCGACGCATGCAAGCACGATGCCCGTTCTTTTGAAGACGATACGGAAAAATTCTTATATGACTTAAGAAACGGCAAAAAAATTTCACTTCTTGTTGCACCCGCGTTTTTTGCAAATTACCCCGAAAGTGCAGGGCGAATTCTCGGAGGATTAAAGCGTCTCGGCGTAAATCATCTTATCGGCGTCGGGTTCGGTGCGGACATCACCACCTGGGCATATATCAAGTACATAAACGAGCACCACTTCGTGGGCGGAATTTCACAACCATGTCCCGCAATCGTCGATTTCATCGAAAAATATATTCCGTCGCTTCTCACAAAACTCATGCCCATTCACTCTCCCGCAATGTGTGCGGCAATATATGTAAAAAAATATAAGCACATAACCGACAGCCTCGCTTTCTTGAGTCCCTGCATAGCAAAATCAAAGGAATTTGAAGCAAAAGAAACCGAAAATAACATCGAGTACAATGTCACCTACGATCACTTAATCAAATACATGCGTGACAACAACCTGATGACCGGAAACGAAACCGTTGAAACGGAAAGTTCATTCGGTGCGATATATCCTATGCCGGGCGGTTTAAAAGAAAATCTTTATTGGTTCCTCGGCGAAGATGTGCTTGTGCGTCAAATCGAAGGCGAAAAACACGCATATGAGTATCTTAAGGAATACGCAAAAAGAGTAAAAGACAACAAAGAACTTCCCGTTCTTGTGGATGCACTCAATTGCTCAAAAGGATGCTTATACGGCACGGCAACGGAAAGTGAAATTGCATGTGACGATGATGTGCTTTTTGCATTAAACAAAATAAAAAAATCAAAGATTCAAAATGCGGCGCTAAATCGTTTAAATACACCCGAAGATCGCCTTAATGCTTTGAATGAGCAATTTAAAAACTTAAATTTGAGCGATTTTGTCAGAAGGTATTCAAACAAGTCGTCGTCCGTTCCCGTAAAGGAGCCGTCGGAAGCCGAATACAACGAAATATTCGATTCGATGCTTAAAACCACTCCCGAATCCCGCAACATCAATTGTTCGGCATGCGGATACGACACTTGCCGCGATATGGCACGTGCAATATATTGCAAAGCAAACGTCAAGGAAAATTGTATTTGGTACAACGAAGAAAAAAGCATTGCCGTGTCAGAATATGTCGACACCGACTTTGTGAAACTCGATTCGGCGCTTGAAGATTTGTCCGACAACAATCACCATACGGCGGATTATGCGGAACAGATAAGCAGAAAGCTCGCGGAAATAAACTTGTTTTGCGATAACTTTACAAAATCGTTCAATAACATAATTGCCTTGTTAAACCAACTCGAAAAAGACAACAAAAACATCACGGCAATTTCAAACAAAACAACTCTCCTTGCGCTTAACGCCTCGATAGAAGCGGCTCGTGCGGGTGAAGCCGGACGCGGATTTGCGGTAGTTGCCGAAAACATAAAAGAGCTCTCCTCTTCATCCGACAAAGCGGCAAAGAGTTCACTTTCAAACAAGCAACAGATAACCGACGCGGTTTCCGCACTCAACACGGAAGCCAAAAATCTCCTTTCGCTTGTAAATGAAGCAACCGATCAAATTTCAAACCTTTCCGCACGCTCACAGGAAACCAGCTCGGTAACAGATACGGTGTCGGAACTTTGCGATTCGATGAGAAAAAAACTTGCGGATATAGCAAAATAACATAAATAACATAAATAACAAACAAATATTCCCGGACGAAAATATTGCCCGGGAATATTTTTAAGCAAAATTTGTAATCTCCGAATTGAAATGATATAATCAGCAAAAAGCAACAAGTGGTCTAAAACATGTCGAATATAATCGAGCAACTAAAAAATGAGTCCTTTTTTCAAAGGGCTCATTTTAAATTTCCTCTTATAAAGAATCAATCTTCTTCTTTTTCTTTCTTCTCAACCATTATCTTTAATACTCTTCGGTCGTCCGCATCAAGCACCGTAACGATATAGTCGTTCCACTCAAACTTTTCGTTCTTTTCCGGGAAATGCTCAAGCGTTTCTATTGTCCACCCGCCGACGGTATCCGATTCGCATTCGATTTCATTTTCGTTCAAATCAAGCGCTTCGAGGAAATCG
>CAZZFV010000023.1:12152-34145 GCA_964653855.1 uncultured Lachnospiraceae bacterium | reverse complement strand
CGCAAAGACAGAAAATACGATCCACGGAGATTTAAATGAATATCGTAATTGACGGATTGAAAACAGAATATGAAATTACGGAAAGTAAGGAAAACGAAGGGGTAGAAAACAAAAATACAGTCGTAACGGATTCGGAAGACGTTACCCCGGAAACGGTTGTTATACTTGAAGGCTGGGGGACTTGCATCCGCACATATGATGTGATAACAAATGAGCTTTCAAAAAGGCATAGGGTCATTGTGCCGGATCTTCCGGGCTTCGGAAAAAGCGATGAGCCGACGGAGCCTTGGGATGTGAGTAAATATGCGGATTTTATCGTAAAATTTTTGAATTCCGTCGGTGTAAAAGATGTTATACTTATCGGGCATTCTTTCGGCGGAAGGATTATAATAAAGCTTGCGGCTAAAAAAAATCCAAATATCGACATTAAGAAAATCGTATTGATTGACAGCGCGGGAATTGTTCCCAAAAAAACTTTTTTGCAAAAAGTAAAAATTAAGAAGTACAAAATCGTAAAAAGGCTTGCGGAGCTTAAGATATCACGTTTCTTTTACGGTACGATAATCGACGAATGGAAAAAAAACCAAGGGTCGGCGGATTACAGGCAGGCTTCTCCCGTAATGAAAGGATGTCTTGTGAAGGCGGTAAACGAGGATTTGACGGGAGCACTTTCGGAAGTATCGGCGGAAACTCTTCTTGTCTGGGGTGAAAAGGACACGGCAACACCTCTTTCCGACGGAATAAAGATGAAAGAAAAAATCCCTTCGTCAACACTTCATATCGTAAAGGATGCGGGACATTATCCTTTTCTTACAAATACGGAAGAAGTTTTAAAAACGATAAATTCGTTTTTGTGATTATTAAGTGGCAGGGGAGACTCGGTAAAATGGGAACGGGAATCGGTGAATTTTATATAATTGCTCTTTTGTATGCGGTTTTATACGGAATTATGTGTGTGACGTTTTTTTATTCGATGCGTTACAATGTTCATATGTTTCAGCAAAATTCATACAAGGAGCGGGTGCAGCTTAAGTGGATAAAAAAATATTTTAAAAGGCAGCGGTTTTTGCTTATTTATGCGGGAGCGGTGATACTTCTTTTGATTGCTTATTTTTGTATGACATTCGGAAGTGAAGCGAAAGGCCTGATAACAGGCAATGAAGTAAAAAATTCGATGATTGCGAATGAAGTGCAAGGCTCAATAGTTGCGAGCGAACTTCAAACTGCGGTAAAAAAATCCGTAATCGGACTTTTTGCGTTTTTGTTTGTGTTTCCGGTACTTTTAGGTTACACAGCACTCAAAAAAATATATACCGTGAAGCCGCTCGTATACACTGCACGTGTAAAAAGACTTGTGACTTGCAATATTTTATCGATGCTTATTTTGGATGCGGGAATTACGTGCGCAAGCGTTAAATTTGCCGAATTTATGAATTCGGGATTTAAAACGGTCGGAATTGCGTCTAAGGGAATTTTGGATGCTGCCGGAGCGCAGTTTTCCGGTGAAAATTTATTGAGGACTTTATTTATTGCAATCAGTGCTTCTATGGTACTCGGGATTTTGACACTCCTTGAGCCTTGGCTTACGGTGTTTTGCAATTACTTGATGCGCCCCGTCGAAAAAGCAGTGAACAATCATTATATAAGAGACGCAAAAAGACGCCTTCGTGCGCAAAAAGGACTCATTGTAATAGGTGTTACGGGAAGTTACGGAAAAACAAGCGTCAAGTTTTTGTTAAAGTCGCTTTTGGCCGAAAAATATGATGTTCTTGCGACTCCCGAAAGCTTTAACACACCGATGGGTGTTGTGCGCACGATAAGAGAACATTTAAAGCCCACAAACCAAATTTTTGTGTGCGAAATGGGCGCAAGGAATGTGGGTGACATTAAGGAAATTTGTGACATTGTGCATCCTGCGTGCGGTGTGATAACATCTGTCGGACCTCAGCACCTTGAATCTTTTAAAACGATAGAAAATGTAAGAAAGACAAAGTTTGAGCTCGCGGAGTCGCTTCCGCCCGCCGCAAAGCTCTTTTTGAATGCGGATTCCGACGAAATCTTAAAAGATACCGGTAATTACAATAAAATTTATTACGGTATAAACAATAAACAAGGGTATTATGCCGAAAACATCACCGTTTCGGCTCGTGGAACGAGCTTTACGGTTGTGGCGCCGGACGGCGAAAAAGAGACGTTTAACATGCATTTGCTGGGTGACATAAATGTGTTGAACGTGGTTGGTGCGGTTGCGGTTGCACATGAATTCGGGATTCGTATGACCGATTTAAAAATACCGGTGAGAAGGTTGACGGCCGTTCGTCACAGGCTTGAAATGACGGAAAAAGAAGGCTATACGCTTATCGATGACGCATATAATTCCAATCCCGTGGGAGCAAATGCCGCATTAAAAACTTTAAGCATGTTTTCCGGATGCAGGATTTTGATTACGCCCGGAATGGTGGAGCTCGGTGAAAAAATGCACGAAATTCATTTTGAGTATGGGCGCACGGCGGCCGCGGCGGCGGATTATATTTTGCTTGTTAACAAAGAGCGGACACGTGATATAATGGACGGTGCAATAAGTGCGGGATTCGATAAGGAAAGAATCGTCTTGTTCGATAAGTTTTCGGAAAGCTTTACATATGCACTGAACGCCATAAAAACGCAGGAACACAAGACGATTTTAATCGAAAACGATTTGCCTGATAACTATTAAAATTTTTTACAGAGGTGATTTTTTCATGATAAATTTGGGTGTTTTTTTCGGCGGAAGGTCGGTTGAGCATGAGGTGTCGGTAATTTCCGCATTGCAGGCGATAAGAAGCCTTGACACGTCAAAATACAATATTATTCCCGTCTACATCACAAAGACCGGCGAAATGTATGTGGGTGACAAGGTCGGCGACATAAGCGCATATAAAGACATTAAGTCGCTTCTTGCCGCATCCAAAAAGGTCATAATGATAAATGACGGACAAAACGTAGTGCTCACCGAATATCCGAAGAAGTTGTTCGGTGATAAGCCTATACGTATCGATGTGGCGTTTCCGATTGTTCACGGGACAAATGTCGAAGACGGAACGCTCCAGGGATTTTTTAAGACGCTCGGCGTGCCTTTTGTGGGCTCGGATGTAACCGCATCCGCCGTAGGAATGGATAAATATGTGCAAAAATGCGTTTTAAAGTGTAATTCGGTTCCTGTGCTTGATGCGCTTCACTTTACTCTTTCCGACTATAAAGATATCGATAAGACCGTCGAAAAAATCGAAAAGGAAATCGGTTATCCCGTAATCATAAAGGCGGCAAATCTCGGTTCGTCCGTCGGAATAAGCGTTGCACGGAATCGTGATATGCTGTATCGGTCGATCGACGATTCTTTTAGGTATTCGAGAACGGTGATTGCGGAGCATGCAATAGACAAACTTCGTGAAATAAATTGTGCGGTGCTCGGTGACGATACGGATGCGATTGCGTCGGAAATCGAAGAGCCTTTTCATTCAAAAGAAATTTTGAGTTATGCGGACAAGTATGAGTCGGGCGGAAAAGGCGGAAAAACGGCAAGTGCCGGCATGGCGGGCGTAAGCAGAAAGATTCCCGCGGATGTGCCTCAGGAAATAAGAGAAAAAATCCGTTCGCTTGCCGTAAAAAGCTTTAAGACGCTCGGATGCAACGGCGTTGCGAGACTGGATTTCATGATTGATGAGGAAAACGGAAATATTTATTTTAACGAAATAAATACGATTCCCGGGTCGCTCGCTTTTTATCTTTGGGAGCCTGTGGGAATCAAGTACCCGGATCTTCTTGACAGAATGGTGGAACTTGCGCTTAAACGTGCGCGTGAGAATAACGAAATTACGTTTTCTTTTGACACAAATATTTTGGCCGGCGGAAATTCGTTTGGTGCAAAAGGCGCAAAAAGCGGCAAATAGAGATTACGCAAAAAGGCACAAAAGGTAACAAATAAGACGAACATGAAAAAAGATGTAATTATTACGATTTCGGGGCTCCACACGGAACATGATGCGGATACGCCGATTGAGCTTAACGTATGCGGGCAAATGCTTCAAACGGATCACGGCACTATACTTAAGTTCTCGGAATATGACGAAGAAAACAATATTACAAAAAATTGCCTTAGGATAACCGAATCGGAAATAAAAATCACAAAGAGCGGAAATGTGGAAACGGAGATCTTGTTGTCGCTTGATACGCCGTTTGAAACGGAGTACAGGACTCCTTTCGGAATATTTAACACAAAAACGGTTACAAAAAGCATAAAACATAACGACCCCGGAGAAACGCTTGTTAACGTGACCGCGGAATACGACATGCATATAAACGGCGAATTTTCGTCGGGATGCGTGTTGAATATCATGGTTACGGAACAGGGAAAATAACAGAAATTTTGAGATTAAAAACGACTGCCGAAACGGCAGTCGTTTTTTTTAACCAAAATTTTGTTTTTAATTTTTTATGAAAACACTTTCATTCAGAAATTGCATCGACTTAAGGCAAATCAACCGAATTGTACTCTTATATCGTTTGTGAAAACGTCCGTGTAACTGTAGGAGGCTGTTGTGATCGTGCTTTGAGCTTCATCAAGCCTGATTGTAAAAAGACAGGGATAAGTTTCAGTGATTGTGCCGTAGACATACTCAAACTTGTTCCGGCCGAGGTTTTTGGTGACCTTGACATGACTTCCGACGTTATCGCGGATGCTTCGAATGACCGTGTTCATATCGCTCTGCTGCTTCATAACATTCTCCTTTTTGCGGGAACACCGCATATATAATTGTAACGCCGCGGATAAATTTCTTTGTCCGCAACATCATAATTATACAACGAAAATGCATATTTTGTCAAGAAAATATGGTATATGAAGCAGGTTTGCAACACAATATATTGTGGAAATTGGGCTAAAACAGAACTTTATTTCTTTGACCCTTTTTTTGAGTCCTTGCCTGCTTCTTTGTTTGCGGCATCAACCTGTTTTTGAGCTTTTAAGTAAAGGCGCTTAAAGAATCCGGGCTTTTCCTTCGGTGTTTCAAGAGGACCGCGAAGTCCCGAAGCGCGGAAAAGATAAATTCCGTTGAGAGTTCCTTTGATTTCTTTTTTGACGGGAATCTGGTCAAAGATCTTTGCGTCGCACATGAGAGACAAAACCTTGGGACCTACTTTTGCTTTTACGACAGGCACCTTTCTCTTGCGAAGATACTTGGGTGTCTGAGTCATAACGATTTCAGGGAAACCGGCGTCGCACAGCTTCATTATCTTTTTGTCGATAATGAGCATTGTGTACGTTTGTGCACCGTTTTCGATGTTTGCTTCCGCGGCTTCCTGCTTTTTTTGCATTTTTCTGCCGGCAATGATGAGAGCGATAAGCGCAACAAGAATCACGCCCATTACGCTGAGCAGCACGATTTGCCATGTTGCGATGAGAATGATCGGAACAATAAAAAGTTCGATTAACATAAAACAATAACCTCCATACCCCTTATGATTACAGGGAGTAATAATAATAACTTAAAAACAAAATGTTTTCAACAAATTTTGACCTAAAATCATTGAATCTCGTATTTCATTTGACCGAAAATCAGAGAATCACGTATTTCATAAGAGAAACCGATTAATTTTCTTTTGAAGCATCTTCGGGAATTTTAATCTCCGCAACAAGTGCCTTTACCTCGCCGGGATTCATTGCAATGTGTTTTCTCGACGGATTTTTGGCGATATAAGGCTCGTTTTCCTTTAACATTTCACCGATTATTTCTTGGGTATATGCACCCGGCTTCTTTTTGTCCTCGGGGGAAAGTGAGTCAAGGTAAATCGGATCTCCGTATTTGATTACGACGGTTGCTCTTTTTATGAAAGGCTTTGAATTTTCAAAAACGTCGTCCGAACCCGAAATCGCAACGGGTACGATGGGGCAATTTGCCTTTGTGGCTATTTTGAAGCTTCCTTCTTTAAACGGAAGCATCGAAATCGATTTGCTTCTTGTGCCTTCCGGTGAAATAAACACGGAAACATTGTTCTTTATTAGGTCGACGCTGTTTAAAATCATCTTTATTCCGGAGCGTGGGTCCTGTCTGTCCAAAAAATAGCAGTTGCAAAGATCCATCCACCACGCGAAAAACGGAACTTTTTTGAGCTCTTTTTTTGCGACGATTCCTGTTGTTACGGGAAGCGTTGCGTAAGCGGAAACGGCATCGAAAATTCCGCGGTGGTTTGCCGCAAACATTACGGGCGTGTCACGCGGGATTTTTTCCGTGCCGATTTTTATTATTTTTGCGCCCGCACAGAAAGCCACGCACGAAAATCCCACTTTGACGAACGGCTGCGCAAGGCGTGAAACCAAAATCGGATTTTTGAGCCGCATCAGTTCAAATATGATGAGCGCGGGAAGTGTGATTATAAAATACAATATGAGGGCGAGTCCGCCGGTTATAAGTAAAAACATTTTGTGTTACCTCTTTTTGTTATTTAATCGTTCCGGGCTCGGTAAGGGTGAAGCTCGCATCCAACAATACCGCATCCGAATATCCCGAAGGCCATATATAGTTTCCGTCGGAGTCGGTTATGTAGTCGCTGCTCGAATGTATGGGCTCGTAATAAAGAGGCAAGCCCTGCCAATCGGTGATAAGGGCACCGTCATCCGTACGCATGGGCGTGAGGAGCATCGGAACTCCGTTTGAATCCGTTATGACGGACTTTTTGTCAACGGAAAGAAGAACGTCGTAAAAAACAGCATTTCCGTCGGAATCGCGAAGCATTGTCCCGTCCGCATTCAGCACGGGCTCAAGGAAATAAGGGTTATTGTCCGCATCAAGCCACAGCTTATTGTCCACAAAAAGCGCTTTCTTTACGAGAATATATTTGCCCGTATTATCCGTAAACATTTCGCCGGAAGTGTTTGTAAGTATCGGCGCAGTGTAAGGGAAGCCGACGGAATCATATTGAATTACGCCTTTTTCCGACAAAACATAAGGCACAATGTAGGGCATAAACGTTGTTTCGTTGATTTTTACGTGAGCTTTTTCGGAATCCGTATAAAGGAACGTTCCGATGTTGCTGTTCGACTTTAAATAAAGCTTTGCGAATTTAATGTCCGAGGTGTCGATAAGAGGCGTTGAATCAAGGTATTCACGAGTTGTTGTCGACGGAACGCCGTAATATTCTTCAAGGGTCAGCCCGCTCATATAGAGGTAATATGCAAGCGGAATTCCCACATATCTGATGTGCCAGGGTTCATAAGCGTAGCCCGTGATGTCAACCTTGGATTCTGCATATCTTATTATGAAGCCGAAGCGCCATGCGTTTTCCGCAACCCATTCGCCTTCTTTTGATTTTGCGAAGCTGTTTACAAGGTCGTAGCCGCACGACTTACACGAAATGTCTATCGCAAGTCCGGACTGGTGTTCGCTTGTGCCGGGGGCGGCAGAATAATAGTTTGTGTTTGATATTCCGTCACGGATCAAATATCCCGCATAAAGATTGTATTGGCGTTCATACGACCTGTATCCCGAAACGCCCACGATCGAGAGTTCTTTCTCCGAGTAAGCCGCATCGCAAAGTGCGTCGAAAGCTTCCGCAGCAACACGGCGTAACATGTATTTGTCTTCCGAGCTGCTTGTGTTTGCCGCATGACTTATATATGTCAGGTCTTCCGGCACATAGTCGGAAGAAAGCGCGTGTTCACGATTTACAAGAAATGTGTAATCGGCGGGATCGGTAACGGGTGCTTCCCAAACCGTTTGCACGGACGGAATGTCTGTGGGGGTGGGAGTGGGCGTTATCGTGGGTGTAGGCGTCGATGTGTAAGGCGGAAGTGTGGGTATCGGCGTAAACGTGGGAGAGGGGGTCGGCGTGTCTGTCGGCATGGGAGTAAGTGTCGGAGTATTTGTCGGCATGCCGGACAAAGTGCCGGTCGGTGTGTTACTCGGCGTGCCCGTTATTGTGCCGCCGGGAGTCGTTTCGGGTGCTTCCGTGGGTGTTACGATAGGCGTCAAAAGCTCAAGCGGCGACACAAAAAAATTTTGCTCGCATCCCGCAAAAGACAGCGTAAACAACGCCATGACCGAAAAAATTAATTTTGATTTAAAATTTTTATTCATCTTGATGCTCTTTCGTTGATGTTCTTTCACATATTAAAATTCCGAGTGCTTTGAAAACCATATCACAAGAAACCTATATCACAAATTTTGAGTATATCACGATTACAAGTTATTCGCAATAAAAACAGAATGAGCGGGGAAATGTGAAACTTTTTATTTACGAGACTGCCTTGTATGTGGTAAAATAAACTCTTATGTGGAGGAGTAAAAAACGGCATGTATAGATTTTATCTGATGATATTCTTTAACTTGTTCAGAATGCCGCGGATGCTGCACAAGCTGAACAAGATGGTGAGGCATAAAGAAAAATACACCCCCGAGGAACGGCATTTTATGGTGAGACAGACGATTCACATCATAAAAACGGCGTCGCTTGTGAGGACAAAGGTTTACGGAGCGGAAAATCTCCCAAAGGACACGGGATACATTATGTATTCGAATCACCAGGGAAAATATGATGCGCTCGGGATTTTCTACGCACACGAACAGCCCTGCTCGGTGGTTATGGACGAAAAGAAGTCACATATGATATTGACACGCCAGATTATGGCTCTTTGCGACGGCAAGACGCTTGTGTTAAACGATCCGAGGAGCGGACTTAAAACAATCCTCGAGATGGCGGAAGAAGCAAAGAACGGCAGGAAGTTTTTGATTTTCCCGGAAGGCGGATACAATCACAATCACAATACTCTTCAGGAATTCAAACCCGGATGCTTTAAGGCGTCGCTTAAGTCACAGACACCGATTGTGCCGATCGCGCTTATCGATTCGTATAAGGCGTATGAGGGAATCGAATTCGGTTTTATAAATACCGAGGTGCATTTCCTTGATCCCATTCCTTACGAGGAATTTAAAAACATGAAAACGCCCGAAATTGCGAAAATGGTACGGGACAGGATAGAGGCAAAGATCAACGAAGTGCTTGAAGAACGCAAAGGGCGCAAGAAACCGTATATTTTCTGGTAGATACATAAAAGAATGCACCGAGGCGGTAAGCAAATTTTGCTGTGTGTTTCGGCATTAACTTAAGAAATTTTATTTATGTGAGGTATATATATGTACAAAAAAGTTGACACAAACATGAATTTTGTGGACAGAGAAAGAGAAGTTTTGAAGTTTTGGAAAGAAAAGAACATCTTCAAAAAGAGTCTTGAAGCGAGAAAACAGGGTCCCACGTATACATTTTATGACGGACCGCCGACGGCAAACGGAAAGCCGCATATAGGGCATGTGGAAACAAGAACGATAAAGGACATGATTCCCAGATATCGTACAATGAAGGGATACAATGTTCCCAGAAAAGCCGGCTGGGACACACACGGACTTCCCGTCGAAATCGAAGTGGAAAAGATGCTCCACATCGACGGTAAGGATCAGATAGAAGCATACGGACTCGAGCCTTTCATCAAAAAGTGCAAGGAGAGCGTGTGGAAATACAAGGGAATGTGGGAACAGTTTTCCGATACCGTCGGATTCTGGGCAGACATGGAAAATCCTTATATCACATACGACGACAATTTTATCGAGTCGGAATGGTGGGCACTCAAGACGATTTGGGACAAGGGCTTACTTTACAAGGGCTTTAAGATTGTTCCTTATTGCCCCAGATGCGGAACGCCTCTTTCTTCCGCCGAAGTTTCGCAAGGCTATAAGCAGGTAAAGGAAAGATCCGCAATCGTACGCTTTAAGGTAAAGGGCGAGGACGCATATATACTTGCATGGACGACAACACCCTGGACGCTTCCCTCAAACGTAGCGCTTTGCGTAAATCCCGACGAATCCTATGCGCGCGTTAAGTGTGCCGACGGATATACATATTATCTTGCGGAAGCGCTCCTTGATACGGTTCTCGGACGTTTTGAGGATAAGGAAAAGGGCATAAAGGCGTACGAAATCCTTGAAACATATAAGGGTTGCGACCTTGAACACAAGGAATATGAGCCTCTCTTTGATTTTGCGAACGAGATAATAAAGAAACAAAACAAAAAAGCACATTACGTTGTTTGCGACGGATATGTAACACTCACGGACGGTACGGGCGTTGTACATATTGCGCCGGCATTCGGTGAAGACGACAGCAGAGTGGGAAAGAATTACGATCTTCCTTTTGTTCAGCTTGTTGACGGTAAGGGCTGTCTTACATCGGAAACAAAGTATGCGGGCATGTTTGTGAAGGATGCCGACAAGGAAGTGTTAAAGGATCTTGATGCTGCGGGACTTTTGTTTGACGCACCGAAATTCGAGCATGAATATCCTTTCTGCTGGAGATGCGACACACCGCTTATTTACTATGCGAGAGAATCCTGGTATATAAAGGAAACGGCGGTTCGCGACGACTTAATAAGAAACAATAACACCGTTAACTGGATCCCCGAGTCGATAGGCAAGGGAAGATTCGGAAACTGGCTCGAAAATATTCAGGACTGGGCAATTTCACGTAACCGTTATTGGGGAACGCCAATCAATATCTGGGAATGCGAATGCGGACACTTTGAGTGTATCGGAAGCAGGAAAGAATTAAAGGAAAAGAGCGGTGACGAAAGAGCGCTCACCGTAGAGCTTCACAGACCTTATATCGACGAAATCACGATGCCTTGTCCTTGCTGCGGAAAGACAATGCACAGAATTCCGGAAGTCCTCGACTGCTGGTTTGACAGCGGTGCGATGCCTTTTGCACAGCACCATTATCCTTTTGAAAACAAGGATTTGTTTGAGCAGCAATTCCCGGCACAGTTTATTTCCGAAGCCGTAGACCAGACAAGAGGCTGGTTCCATTCGCTTATGGCGGAATCGACGCTTCTTTTCAACAAGTCGCCTTACGAGAGCGTAATCGTGCTCGGACACGTGCAGGACGAAAAAGGTCAAAAGATGAGTAAGTCGAAGGGCAACGCCGTCGATCCTTTTGAGGCTCTCGACAAGTACGGCGCGGACGCAATCAGATGGTATTTTTACACGGCATCCGCTCCTTGGCTTCCCAAGAGATTTTCGGATAAAATCGTTGTGGAAGGTCAAAGAAAGTTTTTGTCGACGCTTTGGAACACATACGCTTTCTTTGTGCTTTACGCAAACATAGACAACTTCGATCCGACTGCGTATAAGCTTGATACCGGAGCCCTTCCCGTTATGGACAAGTGGCTTCTTTCAAAGCTCAATTCGACAGTCAAGAAGGTTGACAACTGCCTTGACAAGCTTATGATTCCCGAAGCCGCATCGGCACTTGAAGTATTTGTCGACGAAATGAGCAACTGGTATGTCCGCCGTTCGCGTGAACGCTTCTGGGCAAAGGGCATGGAGCAGGACAAGATAAACGCTTACATGACTCTTTATACCGCGCTTGTTACGATTTCGAAGGCAGCGGCACCGATGATTCCTTTTATGACGGAAAGCATTTACCAAAACCTTGTTGTGACGGTTTCGAAGGATGCGCCCGAGTCGATTCACCTTTGCGATTATCCTGTTGTTGACGAATCGCTTATCGATCCCGAGCTTGAAAAGAACATGGACGAGGTGCTTGACATAGTCGTGCTCGGACGTGCCGTAAGAAACGAATCGTTAATCAAGCAGCGCCAGCCCGTCGCAAAGATGTATATAAAGGCGGAGCACGAGCTTCCCGCTTTCTTTAAGGAAATAATCGAGGACGAGTTAAACGTGAAGAGCGTAGAATTTACGGACGATGTGCGTGCGTTTACGTCTTACACGTTCAAGCCTCAGCTTAAGACACTCGGAAAGCGTTTTGGGGCAAGACTTAACGCGTTAAAGGAAGTTCTTGCAAATCTTTCCGGAAACGACGCAATGGACGAGTTAAACGAAAAGGGCACTTTGACCGTGAATGTGGGCGGAACCGATGAGGAACTCACAAAAGACGATCTTCTTATCGATATGGCGGAGCTTCCGGGATTTGTTTCGCAGGCGGACAAGTACGTTACCGTCGTAATGGATACGAATCTTACGCCCGAGCTCATCGAGGAAGGCTTTGTCCGCGAGCTTATTTCAAAGCTTCAGACAATGCGTAAGGAATCGGGCTTTGAGGTTATGGACAGAATTCGCGTGTATATTTCGGGCAACAAAAAGATTTCGGACATCGCTCTCAAAAATGCGGACGAAATAAAGAAGGTTGTGCTTGCAAACGAAATAATTACGGACGATGAAACAAAGCCCGGCAAGGAATGGAATCTTAACGGAGAAAACGTTGTTCTTTACGTGGAAAGAGTGTAACAAATGGAAATAACAAAGGAAGAATTGCAAAAATCCATAGCATACAATTTGAGGATGCTTTACAGAAAAGAGGTCTCGGAGGCGACGGCGCCCCAGATGTATCAGGCTGTGTCATATGCCCTCAAGGATTATATTGTCGACATGTGGATGAACACCCACAAAACCTATGAAAGAGAAGACGTAAAGACGGTCTACTATCTTTCCATGGAATTTTTGATGGGACGTGCGCTTGGGAACAATATAATCAATATGAAGGCGATGCCTGTTGTGCGTGAGGCTCTTTCGGATTTTGGATTCAACCTTGAAGATATCGAAGACTGCGAGCCGGATCCGGCACTGGGAAACGGAGGACTCGGACGCCTTGCGGCATGTTTCCTCGATTCCCTCTCGACACTCGGTTATCCCGCATACGGCTGCGGCATCCGCTACAAATACGGAATGTTTAAGCAAAAGATAGAAAACGGATATCAGGTGGAGCGCCCCGACAACTGGCTCAAAGACGGATATCCTTTTGAGATCAAGAGAGCGGAATATACGGAAGAAATCAAGTTCGGCGGCTATGTGAAGGTGGTTCGCGGAAATGACGGACGTGATCATTTTATTCAGGAAAATTGTCTGTCCGTGCATGCCGTGCCTTATGATATGCCGATTGTGGGGTACAACAACGGAATCGTAAACACGCTTCGTATCTGGGATGCGGAAGCGATAAACGATTTTAACCTTGATTCGTTTGACAAGGGCGATTATCAGCGCGCCGTTGAGCAGGAAAATCTCGCGCGCACGATTACGGAAGTGCTTTATCCGAACGACAATCACTACGCGGGCAAGGAATTACGCTTAAAGCAGCAATATTTCTTTGTTTCGGCATCGGTTCAGAGAGCCGTCAAAAAGTATATGGAAAAGCATGACGACATAAGGCGACTGCCCGAAAAAGTATGCTTCCAGCTTAACGATACGCATCCGACGGTGACGGTGCCCGAGCTCATGAGAATTTTGCTTGACGAATATTATCTCACGTGGGATGAGGCGTGGGAAGTGGTCACAAAGTGTACCGCATACACAAACCATACGATAATGAGCGAGGCCCTCGAAAAATGGCCGATCGACCTCTTTTCAAGGCTTCTTCCGAGAATTTATCAGATTGTGGAAGAAATCAACCGACGCTTCAATGCGGAGATAAACGAAAAGTATCCAGGAAATGAAGAAAAGATCCGTAAGATGGCGATTTTATACGACGGACAGGTGAGAATGGCAAATCTCGCAATTTGCGCCGGATATTCCGTAAACGGTGTTGCAAGGCTTCATACCGAGATTCTTATGCACGAACAGCTCAAGGATTTTTATGAGCTCTGGCCGCAGAAATTCAACAACAAGACAAACGGAATCACGCAAAGAAGATTTTTGCTTCACGGAAATCCCGCACTTGCGGCATGGGTAACGGAACGTATCGGCGACAAGTGGATAACCGACCTCACCGAAATGAAGAAACTCATGAAATATGCGGACAGCGATGAGGATCTGATTTCGCTTTTTGAAGTAAAACAGGCGAACAAAAAGCGCCTTGCAAAATATATAAAGGAACACAACAATATCGACGTTGACACGGATTCGATTTTTGATGTTCAGGTAAAGCGTCTTCACGAGTACAAGAGGCAGCTCCTTAACATTTTGCACGTTATGTATCTTTATAACGAGATAATGGCAAACCCCAATATCGATATTTATCCCCGTACTTTTATTTTTGGTGCAAAGGCGTCGGCGGGCTATAGGCGCGCAAAGGCGATAATAAAGCTTATCACAAGCGTTGCGGAGGTTGTGAACAACGACCCGCGCGTTAAGGGCAGAATAAAGGTTGTGTTCATAGAAAATTACCGTGTGTCGAATGCCGAAATAATTTTTGCGGCAAGCGATATTTCGGAGCAGATTTCGACGGCGTCAAAGGAAGCGTCGGGCACAGGCAACATGAAATTTATGTTGAACGGTGCGATCACGCTCGGCACAATGGACGGCGCAAACGTGGAAATCGTTGAGGAAGCCGGAGCGGAGAACGAGGTTATTTTCGGACTTTCCGCAAAGGAAGTAATAGAATATGAGCATAACGGAACGTATAATCCGCGTGGAATTTACGATAACGACGCACGAATCCACAAAGTTGTGGATCAGCTTGTGGACGGAACATATACGGAAGAGGACAACAATATTTTCCGTGAGCTTTACGATATGCTGCTCACACGCGACGAATACTTTATTTTGAAGGATTTTTCGTCATATGCGGAAGCACAAAAGAAAATTGACACGCTCTATAGGGACAGAAGGGCGTTTACGAGAGCTACGCTCATAAATATTGCGTCAAGCGGAAAGTTTTCTTCCGACAGAACGATTGAGGAATACGCAACGGAGCTTTGGAAACTCAAAAAAGTGACTGTGGACAATAAATGAACATTAACGTAAACGACAAATTGACACTCAAAAAAAACCACCCGTGCGGAAGTAACGTATGGGAAGTTTTGCGTATCGGTGCGGATTTTAAGATAAAATGTACGGGTTGCGGACATATGGTGATGCTGCCGCGTGTGCAGGTTGAAAAAAATATTCGCGCGATAAACGGGGTGAAAATCTGATGGATAAGCGGAATGAAAATCTGCCGGATAAACGGGATGAGAATATGCCGGATAACCGGAGTGAAAATCCGATTCCTGCGGAAAACGTCAGAATTTGCAAAAAGTGCCTTCTCCGCGATATGGCGGATGCGGACGCGTATAAATCCGTAAAGGAGTATGTGGATAAGATACCCGGCACTCAAAAAGCAACGGATGCCGAATACGCACGAAGGCTTAAGATTTGTGCGGAATGCAGTGAGCTCCTTTCCGGCACATGCCTTGTGTGCGGATGTTATGTCGAAATAAGGGCAGCGGGAAAAAATGCCGCGTGTCCGTTAAAAAAGAAAAAATGGTAATGATTTACGGTCGTGATTTATTGCGAACATTAATAAAAATCCGTGGCAGGATGGTTTGCCGCGGATTTTTTTTTGTATGGGAAACAAATTGTCTTTTTAAAAATTTACCATATCTTCCACCGAAACAAGATGCACGAGCGGATCGTTAAGAGCGAGGATATCATCCGCAAATCCTGATTTTGAAAAAAGATAAATATCGTAATAATCGGCAGGAAAAACGGTAAGACTTTCACGCAAGTGTTCAAGCACCGAAAGAGAGAGCTTTTTTGTTCTGTATTTGCATTCGACGGCGAGCAAGCGGTTTTTTGCTTTACCGATTCCTTTTGCAAGTCCGTCAAGTTCTACGGAACGCCCAAGCCTCGAATTATCGGCATTATATCCTCGAATCGGTTCGTAAGAGTA
Source organism: uncultured Lachnospiraceae bacterium (assembly GCA_964653855.1). Classification (GTDB taxonomy): domain Bacteria; phylum Bacillota; class Clostridia; order Lachnospirales; family Lachnospiraceae; genus RGIG3528. The sequence continues at coordinate 18,461 of CAZZFV010000023.1, read as the reverse complement.
ACCGAGATCACCTTTGATATTTTTTTCCGTGAGATAACTTATGACAACGTCTTCAAATCCGAACGAAACAAATTGTTTGATGTTTTCAAGGCTTTCATTGTAGATAACTTTGCCCATATCAAGGGAAATTTCTTCTTTGTTGTCAAATATAAAACCATACCAAAAACGAATGAGATTGTCCGAAATTTCATAATGAACCATTTTTTGATTTTTGTTAAAGGATTCTCTTTTTTCGATTATTTCATTATCGATAAGTTTCGGAAGATATGCTGAAACGTAGTTCGGTTCTTTGCCGATATATTCGGCGATCTCTTTGTTTGTTTTGTGACGGTGGGCAATTGCTTTTAAAATTGTATTGTATGTGTTTTGGTCTTTGGAAGAGGAGGGCAGAATTTTGTCCGGAGCATCAACAAGATTTCCGAACCTGCTGAATAAAAGCTCAAAAATGTTATCGTCGAAGGATTTTGATTTGTCTATCATTTCGAGATAAAAAGGGTGCTCGCCGAAGACAGACAAATAGCGGATTTTATCTTCCGCGGGAACATCCCGAAGGAAGAGGAGTGCGTCGGAATACAATAATTTGCGGACATTTATTTGGAAGGTGCTTCTTTGAAAAAGCGGTCCCCGTTTGTCTTTTAAAATATCTTTCATAAAAGATATGGTGCTTCCCGATAAAATCAACTTAATTTTGGTATCTTTAAATTTGTGATCAATATTAAATTGAAGCTCAGATAAAAATCCTTTGTCAGATTGCGACAAAAAGGCAATTTCGTCAATGACGAAAACAAAAGGGTTCGAGTCTGCATATTTTATGAGTGCGTCAAATCCGTCAGAATATGTCGGATAGACAAAAGAATAAGGGATATCGAGCAGCTTGTTTAATTCATACGAGAATGATGTTCTGTTGTCAAGCTCATTGGATTCTTTTGCCTGAAAATAAAAAGAGGCTTTATCACTCGTAAATTTTTTTAAAAGCGATGTTTTCCCGATTCTTCTTGTGCCGTATACAACGCCCATCTCAAATCGTCCCGAATTAAATCTTTTGTTTAGTTCTTCAAGCTCCGCCGTGCGTCCTATAAAATTCATATATGGCTCCTTACATTATCTAAAATGCGTTTGTCAAAGATATGTTAGATAATATTATGGCATGATTTTTGACGGTTGTAAACAGGGGAGAGGTTTTTTAATAAAAAAATTTAAAAAATAATATTTTAGTGGATTTTGGGCGGTTTATGTTATAAAATCTTCTTTGACGGATTATCTTTGAATTAAAAAATATATTTTAATTTTTTAGGAGGAAATCTCTATGAAGATGAACAACATCCCAAAAGTGAAAATCGGTATTGTTGCCGTTTCACGTGACTGTTTTCCCGAGAGTCTTGCGGTGAACAGAAGAAAGGCTCTTGTCGAAGCTTACAAAAATCACTATGACGCGTCGGATATTTATGAATGTCCGGTTTGCATCGTTGAAAGCGAAATCCAGATGGTTGAGGCGCTTGACGACATTAAGAAGGCGGGATGCAACGCGTTGTGCGTATATCTCGGAAACTTCGGTCCCGAAATTTCGGAAACGCTTCTCGCAAAGCACTTTGACGGACCCAAAATGTTTGTTGCGGCAGCGGAAGATTCCCAAAAAGATCTTCTCGACGGCAGAGGAGACGCTTATTGCGGAATGCTCAATGCGTCCTACAACCTTAAGCTTCGTTCGGTAAATAAGGTTTATATTCCCGAATATCCCGTAGGCGATGCCGAAGACGCGGCAAAAATGATAAACGAATTCGTGCCCATCGCACGTGCGGTTGTTGCTCTTTCCGAACTAAAGATTATATCGTTCGGTCCGAGACCGTTAAACTTCCTTGCATGCAACGCTCCCGTTCAGCAGCTTTACAATCTCGGTGTCGAGATAGAAGAAAATTCGGAGCTTGACCTTTTTGAAAGCTTCAATAAGCATGAAAACGATCCCCGCATTCCCGCAAAGGTTAAGGAGATGGAAGACGAATTAAAGGACGGCAACAAAAAACCCGAAATTCTTCCCCGCCTTGCGCAATACGAGCTTACGCTTCTTGACTGGGTTGAAGCACACAAAGGATATCGCAAGTACGTTGCGATCGCAGGAAAGTGCTGGCCGGCATTCCAGACACAGTTCGGCTTTGTTCCCTGCTATGTAAACAGCCGTCTTACGGGAATGGGAATTCCGGTATCGTGCGAAGTTGATATTTACGGCGTTCTTTCGGAATATATCGGTACATGCGTGAGCGATGACATCGTTACGCTTCTCGATATCAACAATTCCGTTCCGAAGGATATGTATGAGCAGTCGATTAAGGGCGAATTTGACTATACGCTTACGGATACGTTCATGGGATTCCATTGCGGAAATACATGCTCAAAGAAGCTTTCGTCGTATGAAATGAGAAACCAGAAGATTATGGCACGTTCCCTTCCGAAGGAAGTTACAAACGGAACGATCGAAGGAAATATCGCGCCCGGCGAAATCACGTTTTATCGTTTGCAATCGACTGCGGACAATATCCTTCGCGCATATGTCGCAGAAGGTGAAATTCTTCCTGTTGATCCGAAGTCGTTCGGCGGAATCGGCGTATTCGCAATAAAGGAAATGGGAAGATTTTATCGTCACGTTCTTATCCAAAAGAACTTCCCTCATCACGGCGCCGTTGCTTTCGGGCATTACGGAAAGACACTCTTTGAAGTATTCAAGATGATAGGTGTCGACGTCGACGAAATCGGCTTTAACAGACCCGCCGGAATGCTTTACAAGACGGAAAATCCGTTTAAGTAAAATAAGATAGGTACATAAATTAAAACAAAGCCCGCCGTTTATACGGCGGGCTTAATTTGTAATGATATTTAACGAAAAATGCAATTCGATTCTTCGTAGCTCTTTTATCGGAAGTTGAAAAGCGACTTCCGATAAGTTATATTTTCCCCGTCGAATCACGAGTGATGAGTTCCGCACGAAGGAGCAATTTTGACATGGGCACACCTCTTATTAAGCCGTCAAGCATGAGAGCAGCGCTTTTTCCGAGGTTCTTGCGGTCCTGGCGGATGGTTGTGAGGCCGGGCTTAAGTTCGGTAGCAATCGGTAGATCGTCGAAGCCGATAACGGAAACGTCTATAGGAACGCGCTTCTCAAGGCGTGCAAGTTCGTTTATGACACCCGACGCAATTAAGTCGCTCGCACAGATTATGGCTGTTGCGCCGTTATCCAAAAATCCCTTGACATATGATTTTGCGCAATCGGGAACATAATAGCCGTAGGCGATAAGTTCTTCGTATGCGTCGAGTCCGACCGCGTTAAGCGCACGGCGAAAGGCAAGGAGTCTTTCTTCCGATACCATTGAATTTTTTGCGCCGTTTAAGAAAGCGATTTTTTTGTGTCCGAGAGAGTATAAGTGGTTTACGGCTTCGAGAATGCCTTCGCCGGAATCCGTGCCCACATAGCCAACGCGCACGTTGTTTTCGATGAAGTTATCGAGGAGCACTGTCGGAACTGTGGTCTTTTGGAGCTGTTTTATCCAGTCGTCGTGAAGCGTAAAACCGAGCAAAAATGCGCCCGCATATCCGTTTTTAAGCATATAGCTGTCGTATTTTTCGAGCGTTCTGAAGTTGAGCTCCGACGGCTCCACGTGCACATCCCAGCCTCTGATCACGGCCGCCTGCTTGAAGCCGTTTATTATGTCATAACCGAATTGCTCTATCGTTTCAAATTCCATATTTCTGCTTTCGACAAAAATACAGACTTTGTCTGTTTCGGTTCTTTTGATTTTCTTAAGGGAATATCCCATTTCGACGGCGGTGTCAAGCACGAGCTGCCTTGTTTCCGCCGAAATGTCTTCGGCTCCGTTAAGTCCTTTTGAAACCGTGCTTACGGCAAGCCCAAGGCGGGAAGCCACATCTTTTATTGTAATCATCTTTGCCCTCCGGAGACGAGTGTAATCGTCATCCTATTTTGTTATTCAAACGCATTAATAATTGTCTGCATCGTATTAAAAAAGGTTATCAGAATCCGGGCAATTTATCAAGAAAAAGTTTCGGAGAGTTTCGTTATCGTACAACACCCCACACCCCCAACTCATGCTTGAAAAGAAAAGTTTATGGGTGTATAATTTGCGATACCTACAAAAAGAAGAGAAACGGAGACCTTTTTTATGGACAAAAAGAGTTATTATATCACGACGGCCATTGCGTATGCGTCCGCAAAACCGCATATAGGTAATACATATGAAGCAATTATGGCGGATTCTGTTGCGAGATTCAAGCGCCTTCAGGGCTATGACGTCTTTTTTCAGACGGGAACGGACGAGCATGGCTTAAAGATAGAGGAAAAGGCACGGGCAAAGGGCATGGAGCCGAAGGCATACGTAGACGAGGTATCCGATGAAATAAAGAAAATCTGGAAGAGAGTGAACGTTTCTTACGACAGATTTATAAGAACAACGGATGAGGACCACGTTAAACAGGTTCAAAAGATGTTCAAAATCTTCTACGATCAGGGAGACATTTATAAGAGCGAATACGAAGGCATGTATTGTACGCCTTGTGAATCCTTTTGGACTCAGTCACAGCTTGTTGACGGCAAGTGTCCCGATTGCGGACGCCCCGTAAAACCCGCAAAGGAAGAATCCTACTTCTTTAAGATGAGCAAGTATGCGCCCCGTCTTATCGATTATATAAATTCGCATCCGGATTTTATTCAGCCGGAATCGCGTAAAAACGAGATAATGAACAATTTCCTGCTTCCGGGACTGCAAGATCTTTGCGTTTCGAGATCGAGTTTCAAGTGGGGAATTCCCGTTGAATTTGATCCCAAGCACGTTGTTTATGTTTGGCTTGATGCGCTTTCAAACTATATCACAGGTATCGGTTACGACGCCGACGGCAATCATTCCGAGCTTTACAGAAAGATGTGGCCGGCTGATGTTCACATTATAGGTAAGGATATAATTCGTTTCCATGCGATATATTGGCCGATTTTCCTTATGGCTCTCGGACAGCCGCTTTATAAGCAGCTTTTTGCGCATCCCTGGTATATCCAGAGCGGTGAAAAGATGAGCAAGTCAAAGGGTAACGTCCTTTATGCCGAAGATTTGTGCGATGTATACGGTACGGATGCCGTTCGTTATTTTGTGCTTCACGAAATGCCCTATGCAAACGACGGTTCGATTTCGTGGGATTTGATGACGGAAAGAATCAATTCCGACCTGGCAAACACTCTCGGAAATCTTGTAAACCGCACAGTTGCGATGTCAAACAAGTATTTTGGCGGTGAAGTGATAAATACGATGGTTTGCGAGCCGGTTGACGACGATTTGAAGAACGTTGTCACAAAGGCATACGAAAATGTATGTAAAAAAATGGATGCGTTTAAGATTGCGGATGCGCTTGACGAGATTTTTGCCGTGTTTAAGCGTTGCAACAAGTATATTGACGAAACTGCGCCGTGGGTTCTCGCAAAAGATCCCGATAAGACGGAAAGACTTAAGACGGTGCTTTATAATCTTGTTGAATCGATCGCGATTGCGGGAACGATGCTTGAGCCTTTTATGCCCGATACCGCAAACAAGATTCTTATGCAGCTCGGCGCAAAGAAGCGTGATTTTTCGGAACTTTCGGAGTTTGGCTTAATTCCGTCCGGAACGGTTGTGACGGAAAAACCGGAAATATTGTTTGCACGTCTTGACGCTGCGGAAGTTCAAAAGAAAGCGGAAGAAATCCGTGTTCGTCAGCAGGCGGAATATATGGCGGAAAATCCGGAATCGGCCGCAAATGAATCTCAAAATTCAACCGGTGCAGTCGAAAACGAAAAAGCCGATAACGGAGAAAATAACGACTGTAAGTCTAAAGGTAATATAAATACAGAACCGGGTAACGAAATCGCATCGGAAATTGAGATTAATCATAAGCCCGAAATCACAGTTGACGATTTTCAAAAATTGCAATTCGCGGTCGGAGAAATAGTTAAGTGCGAAGAAGTGCCAAAGTCAAAGAAGCTTTTGTGTTCACAGGTAAAGATCGGTAACGAAATGCGTCAAATCGTTTCCGGCATCAAGCAGTATTACAGTCCCGAAGAAATGGTCGGAAAGCGTGTTATGGTGCTTGTAAACCTTAAGCCCGCAAAGCTTGCGGGTGTTTTGTCCGAAGGAATGTTGCTTTGCGCGGAAGCACCCGACGGAACGCTCGCACTCATGACCCCCGAAAAGAATATGCCCTCGGGATCGGAGATTTGCTAAAAGGAAAAGTGTACGGATTATCCCGTACACTTTTTTTAAATCATGTTATCCGCGTTTT
>CAZZFV010000023.1:0-12052 GCA_964653855.1 uncultured Lachnospiraceae bacterium | reverse complement strand
GAAAAGTGTACGGATTATCCCGTACACTTTTTTTAAATCATGTTATCCGCGTTTTACCGCTGCATTTTTACCGCAAAAAGCGATTCCGATTTTTATGATTTTTGTAACGCTTGCCGCACGAAGTTCCGTGTCGTATTTCTTTTCGTTTATTTGATTAAGAGCTTTGTCGGCGAGAGCGGAAAGATTGGCTTTTTTGTCGGCGGTATGCTTAAATTCGAAAATGAATTCCGGAAGATTATGTGTCAAAGGCGTTAACTCGATATCAAAACGCCCGAGTCCCGATTCTCTGTTTGAACGTATTTTATATTTGTTTCCGAGAACGGCACACAAGCCGAGCATCATTCCGTGGTAAAAGCTTTCGTTTGTTGCGTCTGTTGACGACACACTTTTTAACATAAAATCTTCCAACAAATCCCTGAGTTTATTTGAATCCTCCGAAAAAATGGCTTGATTTATCATAACGGAAACGTTGTTTTGATTTGTTTTGTTTAAAATTTCTTTTTCGTAGACAAATGAAATCTCCTTATTCGGAATGGCAACGTCACACATGAAATTCCCGTCGTTTTGAGGGTAAATTTTGGTGACTTTTAAGTAGCCCGCAACAAGCCAAAAACTGTATATGTTGTAAGGATTGTTTTGTATTTCGGGATAAATGACGCCGGTGTCTATGTATGTTGGGATTGTCTTTTAGTCCTTTTTTTAGAGTGTACGGAATTAAACGAAATGTGTCAAACGATATTTCGTTTCGTTTCGCTAAAGTTTTAATTGAATTTCGTTTCGCAATTTTTGTTCGGAAATTTTTGTTAAAGTTTTTGAATATGAAAAAGCAAAATTTATATTAAAATCTGATGATAAACGGATTTTTTTTTTTTTTTTTGAACTTAAAATAAATTTTCAGAAAAAGGTTGACAATTCATAATAAGTATGATAATTTTTTTTAGGAATATGACGAGACTATTAATTTTGATGTTGTGTTTTTGGGCTTATGGGAATTGGGTTTAAGGGGAGATTATGAAAATTGTAAAAAATAATTTTAAGATGTTGAGGCTTGCGGGGAAAGAAGGAAAACTCGTTTTATCTTTCAAAATGATAAGAAGTTGTGTCGGAGCGATAAAAACCGTTCTTATGAAAATTGTAGTTCCGGCTTCGATCATAAATGCGCTTGCGGATGGGGATCTTTTGATTCTTTTGTTGTCCGTAAGTGCATTTTTGTGTCTTGAATTAATTGATATATGGGTGCTTAATCACATTGAAAATACATTGATAAAAAGTGCCGAAGTCAAAATGTCGGATGATATAATTCTTTCTCTTTACAGACATTCTTCGGAAATTGACATGAAGAATTTCGATGATAAAAATTATTATGATAAAAATATAGTTGCGTTAAATAACATTCCGGGAGCAATTTTGACGTCTATAAATGTTTTGACAACCGTAATCGGAGGAATTCTTGCAATAATGTTGAATATCGGATGTGTTTTGAATATTTCACGTATTTCAATTTTTTATATTGCTTTGACGGTAGTTTTTTCCGTTATGTTACGATTTTATATGACAAGATGGCTTTTGAAGTTGAAAGAGGAACAGGCTCCGCTAAATCGAAAAATAGATTATAACTTTGAATTTCGTTCGAATTTCCGTTATGCCAAGGCCGTAAAAGTTGAGAAAATTAAAAAATTACATGACGATGCTTTTGCCGATGCGTCGGATGAGAGAGTAAAAATAATCGACAAAATTATACCGAAGCTTCTTGCATTTTTCCTGGCGGATGATTTTCTTAACGGCATGCTTATAAAAGTTTTGTTTCTTATGGCGCTTTCTTATGTCGCATTGGTGTTAAAAAACATGTCGGCAGTGGATGTTATTGTGGTTTACAGCGCAACCGTAAATATCTCCGATGTGTTTAAATCAATTGTTCAGACAATGGTTTCTCTGGATACAGTATCTGTATATGCAGGAGTTTATGATGATTTTGTAATGAAAAAGTCCGAGCTTGCGGACGGAGAAAAGAAAATTAATGAAATAAATAAAATTGAATTTAAAAATGTTTCTTTTTCATATGACGGAAACAACAATATTTTAAAAGATGTTTGTTTTAAGGTTACCAAGGGAATGAAAGTTGCGCTTGTGGGAAGAAACGGCTCCGGGAAAACAACACTTCTTAAACTTCTTTTGCGATTTTATGATACGGACACGGGAAAAATTTTAATTAACGATACGGACATAAAGGAATTTAAAGCGAAAGACTACAGGCAATTGTTCAGTGTTCTGTTTCAGGATGTAAGGCTTATAAATGCAACCGTGAGTGAAAATGTTACATATGGAAGGGAAGAAATATCCGATAAGGTAAATAAAGAAATTGAGATTGTCGGGTTAAAGGAAAAAATTGATGAATTTCCGGACGGAGTAAAAACTCATTTGGGGCATGAACTTTTTGAAGACGGACGTAATTTATCCGGTGGGCAAAGCCAAAAATTGTTGCTTGCAAGAGCGCTTTATAAGGAAAGTTCCGTAATACTTTTGGATGAACCGACGGCACATATTGATATAAAAAGTGAAAATGAATTTTACGGAACGATTTATGAAAAACTTTGCGATAAAACCGTATTTTATATAACGCATAGGCTTATTTCGACTCAAAATGCGGATCTTATTTTGGTGTTCGATGAAAAAGGAATTTCGGAAATCGGAAGTCATGATGAGCTTATGAATAAAGAAGGGTTGTATAAAAAGATGTATTTGTTGCAAACCGAAGCGTAAGAAGGGTTTTGATCATAAAATGTGGGGGGGGAAGTAATGGTTCGAAGAAAATTGTCGGAGCTTAAAGAAAATGTAAAAAAGGCGGGGTATTCCGGTAGATTATTAAAAAAAGCAATGCCGGAAGCGGCTCCTGTTGTGATTTCAGAAAAAGTAGTATCGACATTGGTCGGGATCTTTAACGGGACTGTATTGATTAAATATATTCTTGATAATATAGAAAACGAAGCGGATTTTGAAACACTTAAAATTTTGTTTGCCTTGGCGATTGTCATAAATCTTGTAAGAATGATATTTGTTGCGTTTTCAAATATTACGATTAACCGTATAGATTTTGTTTTGGAAGCCGAGCTTAAAAAAATTGCATTTCGGAGAGTTGAGCAGCTGACGTATTCGACTCAGTTTAACGAAGAGGCAAAAAACAGAATTTATTGGTGTTGTTCAAGCATCAAGGGAATAGTTACAATGTATTTGATTTCGGTGTCGAAGTATATATCGAATTTGATTTCATTTATATGTAGTGCGGTAATGGGAATTATGTTCGGAGGTGTGTGGACATTTGTAATTATTGTTTTGATTTGTGTCATCGAAATTTTTTCTCAAAAAAAGGAAACGGAAAAGAATGTCGTTGAGTTTGAAGAAAAAAAAGAAAGAAACGTTTTTGCACGAAAAAAGTCTTATTTTACGCAAAATGTGTTTTTAAATAAGGAAAACAATCAGTCGATAAGGACTGAGGACAATTTTGACTTTTTTGAAAAAAAATATCGTGAATATTCCGTGGATGATTTTTCGGTAATTAAAAAATACGGAAGAAAAAGACAAAAGGCGGTAAGAATATCCGAGAGTCTGCGACGTGTTGTGATTGTGGCGGCAGAGATTGTGTTTTTATGTTATGAATTGCTTGTCGAAAAAAATATATCGGTCGGATCTTTTTGGGCATTGTTCACGATATTTGAATCAATAAGAAAAACATGCCCTGTGGGAATTTATTCGGAAGCACAAAAAATGGCATTATATTCTGATTATCTGAAAGAATTTTTTGAAAAGGGCGATACTGAAAAAAGCGGAACCAAACATGTTTACGGCGGAGAGTATGAAATAGAGTTTGAAAATGTATCATATTCATATCCGAGAAGCTCTAAAAGTGCTCTGAAGGATGTAAGTTTTAAATTTAAGAGCAATGAAACGGTTGTTTTTTTGGGTGAAAACGGAACGGGAAAAAGTACAATTTTGCTTTTGCTTTACCGACTTGCATCACCGCAAGCTGGACGTATAACGCTTAACGGCACGGATATTTCGGAGTACGATATTAAAGAGTATCGTGCTTTGTTTGGGACGATGTTTCAGGATGATGAAATTTTTCCTATGATGATAGCAAATAATGTTTCGCTTTTATGGAATAAATACGATGAAGAAAAAATACGAAAATCGCTTGTTGAATCCGGTTTCGGAAATAGGCTTCCGGGATTAAAAAGAGGAACGGAAACTTCTTTAACACGAAGGTTTGACAATGACGGATTTGTGCCGTCGGGCGGCGAGGCAAGAAAAATTGTGTTTGCGAGAAACGAATATACGGATGCACCGATAAAATTTTTTGACGAATATGATTCAAATATTGACCCCATTTCGGAAGCGGATTTGAATGATGCGATTGAAAAAATTCCGGGGACAAAACTGCTCATTACGCATCGGCTTCCGATAGCAAAGAGAGCAACAAACATAATTGTAATGAAAGACGGAACGGTGGCGGAAATGGGAAATCATAAGGAACTTTGTGAAAGAGGCGAAATTTATCGCGAACTTTTGAAGCAAAAGTGTGCAGCCGTAACAGAATAATCGGGTGAGGAAATATATGAAAAATGTGGTGATTGCGGTTATAGACAGTGGATATTCGGGGGAATTTAAGGAAAGAATAGAGGGAGGCTTTTGCCTAAATACAAAAGAACATGAATTTCAGGACAGCGTGGGTCACGGAACGGCTATCGTGGATTTGATTGCATCGGAAACAAAAAGTGCTATGTTTTTTGTTGTTAAAACTTCCGGTAATAAAGGAATCGGAAAATCGGGTGATTTGGTTAATGCCTTAAATTATATTTATGATAATGTTAAATGTGATATCGTTCATATAAGCGCAGGAGTAAGAACATGCTATGAAATGGCGGAGTTGATCGATGTGATTGACAGATTACATAAGAGAGGAACTCTGATTGTTTCCGCTTTTGACAATGCGGGAGCACTATCGTATCCGGCATCGTTAAAAGAGGTATTGGGTGTTGATGTTACGAATGAATTTAGGAAAAAAGGACAATATGAATACGTCGAAGGTGATATTGTAAATATTCGGTATGCAAATGTTCATTACAGAGTAAATTGGAATGGGCAAAAGGCATTGGAAAGCGGTACAAGTTATGCCGGAGCGATGATAACGGCAAAATCGGCCGAAATCCTGGCTTCTTGTGATTCAAAAATCGACTTATCCGCAATACGGGAAGAATTAAAGAAGAATGCCGTAAAAGTTGTAAAAGAAGAACGGTATCCCGTTTTGACTTCTTCGGAGGAAATCGCAAAGAAGATAAGAAAAGCGGTTGCTTTTCCCTTTAATAAGGAAATGTATGCGATTGCCTCAAATGAAGATCAACTGATTTTTGACAAAATAGAATATTACGATACTGCAGTGAGTATGAATGTATCAAAAAACGTATCTGAGGTACTTCCGTATACAATGAATAAAAAAATCATAAAAAATATAGAAGAACTGGATTGGAATTCGGATTTTGATACGATGATTTTGGGACATCTTTCAATTTATGAAGGAATGGAAAAGGGAATAACAAAGAAAATACTGGAAAAATGTACGACATACGGCAAAAAGGTGTTTTCCTTCGGAAATATAACGGAGTTTTATGACATAAAAAGCGAAGCGGCAAAAGATATTGCGTTTCCGTATGTTGATTTGGCGGCATTTCCGCAAAACAGATTCGGTAAATTACGATTTTGTTCACGGCCGGTTTTGCTTGTTTGCGGAACTTCGTCACGACAGGGAAAATATTCTTTACAGATGATTTTAAAGCGAAAATTAATTGAGCGTGATTATAAGGTATTTCATATTTCGACGGAACCTTACGGAGCGTTGCTCGGTGCGGAAAAGACTTTTCCGTCCGGGTTTGATTCAACGGTATATACGGATAGCGTGAGAAATGTAGCAATTGTCAATGAAATGCTTTTTGAGGCGGAAAAGGCGAGCGCCGACATAGTCCTTTCGGGAACACAGTCGCAAACGGCACCAACGGCGTATTTTAATCAAAAGTATATTCCGATTCGGCAATATGAAATGCTTTACGGCCTTAATCCGGATGCGGTGGTACTTGTTGTAAACGGATTTGATGATATTAAGTATATACAGAAAACAAAGCAATTGTTGGAAAGCGCAACAAGGGCAAGTGTTTTGGCGCTTGCCACATTTTCGACATATGTTGAAGTAAGCAGAAGCGGGATTGTTTCGAAAAGAAAAAATTTTGATTCCGTACAGGCGGAGAAACAAAAAGTTTATATGAAAGAAAATATTGGTTTGGATTTATTTTATATAGGAGAGAATAAAGACATGAATGACCTTACTGAAAAGGTAATCGGTTATTTTTCGGGAGGTGAGTGCCGGAATGTCGACATATCGGTTAAATAAATATTTGGTAATAAAGGATTTGGGAGCCGGTTGTAAATGTATTTTTAATTCATTTAATTTTGAGACGGTTAAAATTACTGATGCGGCATATACAAAATTAACGGAAAAAATTAAAGAAGGTTCAATCGATTGGCATAAAGATGCAGACAAGGTGCTTTTGGATAAAAAGATTCTTGTAGATAACGATTTTGATGAAGAGCGGATGGTTGAATATAAATTCTTAAAGGTAAATCATTCCGACGAAGTTTTGGAACTTCTTATTATGCCGACGCTTAAATGCAATTTCAGATGTTTGTATTGTTACGAAAAACATGAAGATACGGATATGACGGAAGAAGTACAAAATGCTGTGATTACTTTTGTTCGAAAAAAAATGAAGGAATACGGTTCACTTCATGTTTCGTGGTTTGGCGGGGAGCCGTTGTTGAGGATGGATATTATCGAAAAGCTTTCGGAGGCGTTTATTCAAGTATGTAAGGAAAACAAAAAAACATATTTTGCCGATATGACAACCAATGGTTATTTGTTGAGTTACGAAAAATTGAAGATGTTAAAAAGGTTAAAAGTAATTTCGTTTCAGATTACGGTTGACGGAACACGGGAATTTCACGATAAGCAAAGGGTTTTGGCCGGCGGGGCGGAAACTTTTGAAAGGATAATAAGTAATTTAAATGAAATAAAAGAAAAAGACAGATCAAAATTTTTATTTTTTCAAATCAGGATGAATTTAACCAAATTGAATTTGATAAATAAAGCGGAATTTCAAACTTTCTTTTCGGAAACATTCGGAGACGATCCGAGGTTTATGAAAATTGAAACGTGTGCATGGCCGGGTAATGATGAAAATAAGGATAATTACTTGATTGAGGAGGAAAAATTGTTATATTTTTCGGGACCGACAGTAAAACTGCTCGAAAATATAAGGGATGATGAAGAAGAAATAGCGAGATTCAAGGTGGAAAGAGTTCGAAAAATCATGGTTCCGTGCAAATGTGCAAGAGGTAATCATTTTGGTATTGATCCCAACGGAAAAATTTTTATGTGCGAAGCACATATTGATGATGAGAGAGTAAAAGTCGGTATCCTTGATAAGTCGGGTAACATGAAATTTGATGAATGTGCTTATTCAAAATGGATAACAAAAAAGTATAACAAAAAATGTTTGGAATGCGAAATACAGCCGATTTGCTTATCTTCTTCGTGTCCGTATAAAATAGGGATTCTTAATTCCGATAAATTATGCGAAGAAATGAAAGTCTCCGTGGATTATGTTATTTCAAAAATATCCGCGAACATGTATCTTTGTCCGGAAATATTTGAGGTGTAAATGATGGAAATTAAGACGGAAATATTAAATATAATGGATTCAAACGGAATTGAATACAGTGACGGAAAAATGTCGGGAGAAATTGAATCCATGCAGTTTGTGTCGGCTCTTATTGAACTGGAGGAATGTTTTAACGTGGAATTTCCGGAGAGTATGATTAGGGCTGATGTCTTTTACGATCTTGATATTTTGACTGAGAATATCAAGGTTCTTATTAATCGATAAGTAGCGCGACTTATACAAAAATAATTGGGGAAGGAGGTCAACTATGGAGAAGAGAATGCTTGTTAAGCCTCAAATTGAAGAGTATAATAATTTCGAGGTTTACGATCAGGAGGATGCAAGCTCGGGGTATTCCGGTGAGGTAATCGAATTGATTACGGCTTGTATCAATCTTATTGCTGCCATTATTGCGGCATGTAGTTGAGTAATATTGAAAAAGTTGTCGTCGTGAATTTTTCACGACGACAACGGAAATGGTGAGAAATGAAAAAAAATATAAAAAGAGGCTTTTTAAGCAAAAGAGAAATAAAGCAGGCATTTCTTGCAATTTTTCTTTTTTTCGCATTGTTTTTTATTATAATGCATGAGGTCGATCTTGTCGGTTATTTAAAAAATTTTAAGACATATTTGATGATGCTTCTTGTATTTTATTGCATTTGTATTGTACATGAAGGAATTCACGTTGTTGCGGCGAAATGTTTTAATCCGAAAAATAAAATGGCCTTAAGAAAAACAAAGTTGGGGTTTAAAGTTGCAGCCACATCGGGAGAATTAAACAGAGTTCAATACCAAATTATGGTAATTGCACCGCTTGTGTTTTTTTCTTTTACGCTTGTTTTCTATTATATTTTTAATATAAAAAACGACTGGTTATTGATAATTTTTATGTTGAATACGTCAGCAAGTGCGGGGGACATAATAAAATTTTTTGAAATGTTTGCTTATCCGAAAGATAAAATATACAGAGCCTGAGTAATAGTATGTGATTTTTCGGGTAATAAAACAGTAGAAATTACTCATCGGAGGATATATGTTTGAAAAAAAGACTATTTTGCCTGTTTGGAAGCCGGAATATGTGACAATACCCGAGCATTGTGTTTTGCAAAGTATTTTGATTTCCGATTATAAAAAACAGGTTTATTTTTTTTACTTTTTTCTCGGGCTGGTTGCTTCACGGCAGGTTTCAATGGGGCTTAATTTGAATTTTTGCTATGGAGACAATTATAGTTTAACCGATCACTTTCCGGCAGTAGATACCTATAAAGTTCCCGACTATATGATAAAATCCGTTAAAAGTATGAAATGTTTGATACATAAAGCATTAAAAGAAAATCGTTATTTATATTTTTGTGTTGATACAAGTCGGATTTCTTTGTATAAAAAAAATAAAGGGATTATCGGTTCGCATGATATTATGTTGTACGGAGAAGACAATAAAAATTATTATGTGGCGGACTTCTTTGATAAGCATTATTCGTTTGACAGATGCAAGAAAATAAGCGTATTTAATGGATATTTTTCAAGAAAGAAAAGGAATTTAAAAGGTGGATTTGAAGGGATATATATTTTAAAGACGCTTGAAAAAAATGATTTTTCATTTGATTTACTTTTGATTACGGATTTATTAAACGATTATTTGCAAGGAAGAAATTCAGCAACAAGATTTCTTCCGTTAAAAAGAGGTTCGTTGATCGGTTATTCTATGTATGCATTCGGAACGGAAATTTATGAATTTCTTAAGGAATATATTTGTACGTTTAGTCCGGATAGGTATGAAGTTCGGTCTTTTCATATTTTGTATGAGCATAAAAGGGTTATTCGTAATCTTATAAAATATATGAACACGCTCGGTGTCTTGTATAACTGTGAAGGCTATTTAAAAGCGTCGGAAAAATTGATTGAGAAAGCGTTTGTTGTGAGAACGCTTGTCATTAAGTCATCCGTAAGCGGCAAAGATAATAAAAACGTAATATGCGAAAAGCTGGATGAATTAAAAAATGAAGAAATAAACTTGTTTACAAATCTTATTTCGGAAATTAATGACGATAAGCCTTCGGAGAACAAAAAATGCGGGAAATGTAAATTTATCGGATATGATTGGGACACAAAAGGCAAGTGGCAAGAAAGGTACGGAAAAGACGGATATACGATTTTCGGTATAGAAAATAAAGATGATCCGGAACTTGAGATAAGATATGTCGGAATGAGTGACAAAGTTTGGGCATTGAATAATATAAAGGATGAGGCGGTTGTGTTTAAATTAAATGATAATACCAAGTGGCTTTCTTGCAAATATTTTATGAAAAATGCAAAAATCAAAATTAACGTAAAATCGGAACGGAGTAAGCGAATAGCAATTTATTGTTGTGATATTTATGGGATTGAACGAGATATTACTTTTTCTGCGGAAAATGAAATCGGAGAAAAAGATATTCGAATTGTCCGATATAAAGATACAGGGGTATATTTGTTGTATGAAGTAACGGGAAATGTTTGCCTTGATCTTGTAAATAATAATGCATCGATATGCCCTATTTCAGCGATTTTTGTTGATTAAAAAAATTTAATTTAAAACCCCCGAGTGTACAGTCAAACTACACTCGGGGGTTTATGTCAATCCACTTGGGAGAAGTATGCGTTTAAGCGTTAAAGCCGCGGTTATAGTCGCGGGCGTCAACGTAAGTTTCGTTTAGGAAGCCCTTTCCGTAAGTGAGGCCGGCGTATACGCTTTGGGCGTTTTGCATTACGGGACCGGAGTTGTCGGAAACTGAGAGAGTGCGAAAGCTTTTTTTAAGCTTTCCGATAATTTCTTCGATAATCAAAAGGTCGTTCGGACGGCTTGCGGCAGCGGCGCTCGCAAAACGCAAATTGCAATAGGAGTAAAGGCTCATCAGGTTATAAGAAAGCTCATACTTAAAGTTTAAACTGTTTATGAGCTCGTTCATAAAGCGCGTTGCGTGATGAAGGTGATTGCGGTAGTCCGTGAGATTGTTTTCGTCAAAAGCCGTACGCGCTTTTTCTATGTCATCAAGGATAATGTCATACAAAATAACGATGAGTTCGAATGCGTTTGCTTCGCTTACCCGAAGCGTATATGTTTTTATTTCGTCATGTGTCATGAAGTGGGTCCTTTGTTTATGAAATTATCACGACTGCAGGAGATTAAGTATATTCTGCGGTCTTTCGTTTGCTTGCGAAAGCATTGTCGTAGCCGCCTGAACAAGCACCTGGAGCTGGGTATATGTTGCCATTTCGCTCGCCATATCGGTGTCCTCAATACGGGAGAGCGCTTCCGTCA
Organism: uncultured Lachnospiraceae bacterium; assembly: GCA_964653855.1. Taxonomy (GTDB): domain Bacteria; phylum Bacillota; class Clostridia; order Lachnospirales; family Lachnospiraceae; genus RGIG3528. The sequence continues at coordinate 988 of CAZZFV010000023.1, read as the reverse complement.
GGTTTTCGGACGAAGTGTCAAGTGAGTTTATTGCGTGGTCAAGTCTGTTTTGGTATGCACCGAGCTTTGCGCGAATCGACGATATTTCGATAACGGCGTCGTTAAAGCTCGTGATAGCTTCCTGTGCGCCTTCCTGCGTGGAAATGTCGGCGGAATCTATAAAGAGCGTTGTCGTGTCGACGCACGGAATGCGTACTTCCATTGTCTGACCTTCCGATGCGCCGATCTGGAGAGTCATGGGACCTGCGTCAAGCACGGTCACGGTTGTGTCCTGTCCGATTGAACCGCCCGAAACCTGCAACACCATTTCAAAGCCGTCACGGTCGTGAACGGTCACATAATCTCCGTCAACGGTCATCGTTGCGGTCTTTGTAAATCCGCCCGCGTTACGTCCGTCGGTATATGTTGCGCCTGTGCCGAAGCCGAGTGTGTCGCTTGTCACTTCAATCGTCATATTTTTGCCTGTCGAAAGACTTGTTACATCAAGCGTTATTTCGCCTGCGTCTTCCGTATAACTTACGGAAAGAGCGTCAAAGCCGTCCGTCGTTTCAGCGAGATCCTTCATCGCATCGATTATTGCTTTGTTCGACGTGTCTGCGGCGGTTGCCATACCCGTGAGAGTTTTTCCCGAATAGGTTGTGTAACTCATTTGGACATTTGTTCCCGAAACGGTGTATTTAACTGTTTCCGTAAGCCCCGTTTCTTCGTTTGTTATCGTATATGTGATTGAGCCCGCGGGGCATGCGGCGCCTACATTTATCCCCGTGGTTTCTGCGATTGCGCCCTTAGCACCGTCGGTATCGAGTGTTATTCTTGCGTCCGAGCCCGTGGAAGTGGCGGTGCCGGAAAGTCCGAGCATCGATCCGAGTGTGGCATCACTGCAGCTTATCGATAACGATGCGTCCGAGCCGTAGTCGTTTGTCACAAAGAGAAGATATGCGTTGCCGATTACTGCGCCGGATGCGGAAACCGTTTTGTAGCCGGATGC
>CAZZFV010000022.1:26701-36308 GCA_964653855.1 uncultured Lachnospiraceae bacterium | reverse complement strand
CCACAACGGCCTGGCTTTATGGTGCAAGCGGAGTCAACTGTTCGCTCTTCGGAATAGGAGAGAGAACGGGAAATACGCCTCTTGAAGCAATGGTATTTGAATATGCGCAGCTTCGCGGAACGCTTGACGGAATGGATACGAGGGTTATTACGGAACTTGCGGAATATTACCAGAAGGAACTCGGTTATAACATTCCTCCTTTCACACCGTTTGTTGGCAAAAACTTTAACGTTACACGTGCCGGAATTCATGCGGACGGACTTTTGAAGAACGAGGAAATTTACAATATTTTCGATACCGAAAAATTCTTAAACCGTCCCGCAATCGTGTCCGTTTCAAATACGTCGGGACTTGCCGGAATCGCGCATTGGATAAATACATACTTCAGGCTTAAGGGCGACGAGCAGATAAACAAGAGCCATCCTCTTGTTTTAAAGATAAAAGAATGGGTTGACAACGAATACGATAATGGTAGAATAACAGTTATTACCGATAAGGAAATGTCGGAGCTTATTCAAAAATATCAGCCCGAGTACGGAATGGACCTGCCGAAGGTTGTGGGATAATTCAATTCGGTAAGTATAAAAGGATGTGGGAATTAAAAAAGTATCCGTATACTTTAAAAAGTCAGGTGAAAAGATGAGTTTAAACAACGATGTGTCCGCTTTATATGACACAAAATCGGAAGTCGCTTCCGAGGTGACCGATAAATATTCGCTTCGCGGAAGAGTGTTCAACAGAATCCGTGAGGATATTCTTTCCGGAAAATACAAGGAAAACGAGGAATTAAAGGAAGTCCAGATAGGAAAAGAGCTCGGAATCAGCCGTACACCGGTGCGTGAGGCACTTCGTCAACTGGAGCTTGAAGGACTTGTAAACATAATTCCGAACAAAGGCGCATATGTGAGAGGAATATCCCAAAAGGATATTCACGATATTTATGTTATAAGGTCTTATCTTGAAGGGCTTGCCGCACGCTGGGCATGTGAAAAGATCAGCGATGCCGAAATCGAGGCTCTCGAAGAAAATGTTTATGTTTCGGAATTTTATATTCAAAAGAAGCATTACGATACGATAGTCGAACTTGACAGTCAATTCCACGAAACGATATACAAGGCTTCGGGAAGCGAGATACTTGAACATCAATTGTCGACATATCATCATTACGTGGAAAGAATAAGAAAAGTGTCTCTCGGACGCGAAGAACGCGCGCGCAAGTCAAACGAGGAGCACGGGGCGATTCTCGATGCGATAAAGAAGCGTGATGCGGATCTTGCCGAAAAGCTTGCACATGAGCATATAATGTCAACAATAGAAAATTTAAATCGTCAGGGATTATAAAAAGCGGGAGACCGCTTTTTTTTGTATTCATGGAAAAATTATTTTGATATCCGGAAATTTTTTATGTATAAAATATTTTCGCATAACCGGGCAACAATGACATTTGTCTTGTATATTCGTTAAAAAAAGAGTAAAATAAATTATGTCTGACCTTTTTGGGGAAAGAGGCGAGACATAAAAAAATCCGTTATATTTTTAAGATTTCACTTTCGGAATAGGGCTTTATGCGGGAATATTAAATGATACGGAGAAAATATGAAAATACGGTATATTTTATGTGTGACGGTTCTTCTTGCCGCCGTAATGTATATTTTGCTCGGGGTCTGTTTGCCGGGTAAAAGCGAAGTTTCAAAGACGGAGCTTTCCGACGAATGGACCGTTGTGCAAAACAGGAGCGTTACAACCGGTGTGACGCTTTCCGATTACAAGGTGCTTAAAACAAAAAAAGGCGACACGATTACGCTCGTAAACACCTTGCCAAAAAACGGCGAGGAACAGGCAACGCTTATTATCGGATGCAACTATGCGGCGCTTAATGTCTACATAGGCAACACAAGAATATATACATACGGAATGGAACGAAAGTGGGACGGGAAATTTGTGGGTTCCGGCACGCATTATGTTGCGCTTCCCCGTGATTATTTCGGGAAAACGATAAAAATCGAGATGATTGCCACGGAAAACAACGCAATCGGAGATCTTGAAAATCCCATTCTTTGTAAAACGGTTGACGCAAAAGCCATAGTACTTCGTGAAAATTTCCCGGCGATCGCAATCGCGATAACTATGATCTTAGACGGACTTTGCATTTGCGGGGCGACATTTACGTTTCTTTACAAAGACAAGCGTTTTAAACTCATGCTTTGCAGCGGATTTTTCGCGTTTTTCGTGGGAATCTGGGCTTTATGCGAATATGACTTTACCGGAATAATAAATTCAAATTATTCGTTTATATGTGAAATTTCCCATATTTCCGTATTTCTCGCGGCGATTTTTGTTTACGGATATTGCGGAGTAAAGGTTCTTGATAAGGTTGAGGAAAAATACAACAACATATATAAGCTTATTTTGCTCATAACAATTGTAACGCTTGTGGTGTCCGTATTGTTCCATATGCTTGATATAGTGCATTATCCGACATCGTTAAAGGTTTGGCATGCCGAGATGTTCTTGATGTTCGGATATATCGCATATCTTTATGTACTTGACAGAAAAGATAAGGAAATCAGAAATCCCGTATTTTTGACGGGAATCGGTGCAATGCTCATATGCTTCCTTTGCGATGTGTTCGTATATTATTTTTCAAGATATACATCCTTTAATGTGGGGCATTTCAGAGGAACTTCGTGTATCGGTACGTTTTTGATGTTCACGTGTATGATTACCGAATTTGCGTGGGAATCTTCAAAACAGGCAAATATGCGCGGTAAGCTCGAACAATTTGAGCAAATGGCAAACAACGACTATCTGACCGGTCTCGCAAACAGAAGACAATGCGAAATTTTGTTTGATGAAATAGATAAAGAACAGTCGGATTACGCAATCATATTTTTTGATTTGAACAACTTAAAGGAAATAAACGACACATACGGACACGATGCCGGAGATACGGCGCTCAAACTTTTTTCGGATGTGCTGAGAAGTGTATTTTCAGAAGTCTCTCTTGTTGCGAGAACGGGCGGCGACGAGTTCGTTTGCATAATAAAGCACGCCGAAATATTGAATATCAAGGGACTTCTCACAAAGCTCGACAAAAAAATAGTTGAAATAAATAAAGCAAACAAGCCGCTTGATTTGTGCGCCGCAAGGGGAGTGGCAACAAAACTCGATAATCTCGAAAACGTTCGTGCGGCATACAGACTTGCCGATCAAAGAATGTACGAAAACAAGATGAACATGAAAAGGGCCATGAAAGGATAATTGTAATTATGGAATATTACAAAGACCGTATTCGCGGAATTCTGGACAAACTGGACAAAAATCGCAGAACAAACAGAATAGCGGTGACCGGTATCAGGAAAAAGGATATCGGTTACGGGGAACGTGAAACATGTTTTAACGAAGACGGCGTTTGGAATGATTTCGACAGAAACGAAACATGGGGCGGTCACGAAACGCATGCCGCCTTTAAAACCGTAATAACAATTCCGAAGGAATATGCGGGGAAAAAAGTCGCGGTAACACTTAACACGGGTGCCACGGATATTTGGAATACGGACAATCCGCAATTTCTTGTTTATATAAACGGTAAAATCATATGCGGACACGACATGAATCATAACGAAGTGATTCTTTGCAAAGAGGCAATTCCGGGAGATAAGTATGAGTATGCTCTCTATGCGTATTCGAACGGTGCTGACGCACGTGACTTTTTGCTTATCGATACGGTGATTGTTCAAGACGATGTCGAAGAGCTTTATTATGACATCCTTGTGCCTTATGACATTGCATGCCTCATGAAGAACACGGATAAGCTTCAAAACGAGTATTTGACCGTTTTAAACGATGCCGTGTCGATACTTGATTTAAGAAATGCGGGCTCGGACGCGTTTCATGAATCGGTTAAAAAGTGCGACGAATTTATCAAAAAATATATTTATGACGAAAAAACAAGTCTCATAGAAAGAGATCCGATTTCGAACGTGATTGTGTCGAGTGTCGGACATACGCATATCGACGTTGCCTGGAAATGGCCGCTCAGACAGACGCGTGAAAAGGTTATTCGGAGTTTTTCCACGGTTCTTTACGAAATGGACAGATATCCGGAATATAAATTCATGTCCAGCCAGCCTCAGCTTTACGAATTCGTAAAGGAAGAAAGTCCCGAAATTTATTCGCGTATTAAGGAAAGAGTTGCCGAGGGCAGATGGGAAACGGAAGGCGCAATGTGGCTTGAAGCGGATTGTAATCTTGCGTCCGGTGAATCGCTTATCAGGCAGATTTTATTCGGAACGTCTTTCTTTAAGGAGGAGTTTGGGACAAGCAACAATCGTGTATTGTGGCTTCCCGACGTGTTTGGCTACAGTGCCGCAATGCCGCAAATTTTAAAGAAAAGCCGTATAGATTATTTTATGACGACAAAGCTCGGTTGGAATGAGTTTAATCAAATTCCGAACGATACTTTTTTGTGGAAAGGAATCGACGGAACGGAAGTTCTCACATATCTTATTACCACAAAAGACTATATTACGGATCCCGAGCTCAACAAAAAGCGCACGGCCGAAACAACCTACAACGGGCGCGAAAACGCAAATCAGATAATGGGATGCTGGCAAAGATATCAAAACAAGGATATAAACGAGAATGTGCTCACGTGCTTCGGACACGGTGACGGAGGCGGCGGAGCAACGATTTCGATGCTTGAAGAGGCAAGACGGTTACAGCATACTCTTCCCGGATGTCCTCGTGTGAAAATGAGCCACGTCCTTGAATTTTTTGACGAATTAAATAAAAATTTAAAAGGGAAAAAGGTCCCCAAGTGGAACGGAGAGCTTTACCTCGAATATCATCGCGGTACTTACACATCGATGGCAAGAAACAAAAAGTATAACCGTAAGTGCGAAATAAGAAACGAAGACGCGGAAAGCATGGCGCTTTATGCGTTTCTTATGGGAGCCGCTTCCGATTATCCTTTTTCCGAAATAAAGGAATGCTGGAAAAAAGTTTTGTTGAACCAATTCCACGATATTTTGCCCGGATCTTCGATAGAAGACGTGTATATCGATTCGCTTCGTCAATACACAGAAGTTTGGAATTCGGAACAGCATATTATCGACGATTCGCTTACAAAAATCGTAAAAAAGAATACGGATAATGAGAGTCTCTTTGATGTAAACGACAATAAGAACTACCTTTATGTGTTTAACAATACATCGTTTGAGAGAACGGATACGGTTACGATTGACGGATGCTTTGGAATTATTGATCCGGAAACATCGGAAATTTTAACCGCGCAGCATACGAGTGACTTTAAAACCGTGTTTATCGCAAAGAATATACCTCAAAAAGGATATAAGGTATATGAAATCACGGAGATACGTGAGAACACGGTATCCGATTCGGGAAATTTTGCGGAGTTTAATCGGGGATACGGCGAAAATTACGGTGAAAATGATGCCGGGAGTTACGGAGAAAACGATTCGGAAATTTATGACGACAAAAAGCGGGATATAAAGATTTCGACCGGATTTTATGATGTCAAATTTGACAAAAATCTCGAAATCGTTTCTCTTTTCGATAAGGAAAACAACCGCGAAATCATAAAGAAAGGTTTTAAAGGAAACAGGCTTGCAGCTTTCGAAGACATTCCGAAAGAGTATGACGCATGGAACATAGACAAGTTTTATGTCGAAAAGAGCTGGGATGTTCATGATACCGTTTCCGCCGAAATAATCGAAGACGGGGATGTGTTTAAGTGCTTAAAGGTTGTAAAGCGCTTTAACAATTCCGTTATAACACAAAAAATTTATTTTTATAACAATTTACGCAGAATCGACTTCAAGACGGAAATCGATTGGAACGAATCGCAGGTGCTTTTGAAAACTTATTTTCCGTTTGATGTTGTTGCAAACAAGGCAACATACGAAATCCAATACGGAAACGTGGAGCGTGCGACTCACGAAAATACAAGCTGGGATGCGGCAAAATACGAGGTTTGTGCGCATAAATGGGCGGATATTTCGGAAAACGGATACGGAATCGCGCTTATGAACGATTGTAAGTACGGATATTCGGGAAACGAGACCACCATGTCACTCACGCTCATTAAATCAGGCATTTTCCCGAATCCCCATGCGGACAGGGAACACCACGAATTTACTTATTCGATTCTTCCGCACAAGGGTGATTTTAGGACGGGCGATGTCATAAAGGAAAGCTATTTCTTAAATTATCCCGTCTATACTTTGTTTGCGAAGAAGCCTGAGGAACATGTAAAGAGCTTTTTTAACATCGATTCCGATTCGGTCATACTTGAAGTAGTAAAGCCGATGCATTCGGAAAAAGGGACAATAGTTAAAATAGACGAAACGGAGAATTTAAAAACGGAGCAGAACGTATCCGTGATTTTGCGGCTTTATGAGAGTTTCGGCGGAAGAGCCGCAGCAAATCTTTCTTCATGCTTTGAAATCGTTTCGGCATTTGAGTGCGACATGCTTGAATATACGACGAGGCGACTTAATTTAAACGAAAATAAGGTTACGCTCAAAATGAATCCGTACGAAATAAAGACGGTAAAGCTCATAATCAAAAAAGAAATATAAGCAGGAGACTTGCGAAAGGGAATTTTTTTTCATGCCACGTATTGACAAATCGAAGTTCAGAAATTTTTGTATAATTGCACACATCGACCACGGAAAGAGCACGCTTGCGGACAGAATCATCGAAAAGACGGGACTCCTCACAACGCGTGAAATGCAAGAGCAGGTTCTTGACAACATGGATCTTGAGCGCGAACGCGGAATCACGATAAAGGCGCAGACAATCCGCACGGTGTATAAGGCTCGCGACGGGCAGGAATATATTTTTAATCTTATAGACACGCCGGGTCACGTTGACTTTAACTACGAGGTTTCGAGAAGCCTTGCGGCATGCGAGGGTGCGGTGCTTGTTGTGGATGCTGCGCAAGGGATAGAAGCACAGACGCTTGCAAACGTCTATATGGCGATCGATCACAATCTTGAAGTTTTTCCCGTTATCAATAAGATTGACTTACCGAGTGCGGAGCCCGAAAGAGTAAAAAACGAAATCGAAGACGTTATAGGAATAGAGGCGTCGGACGCACCGCTTATTTCTGCGAAAAACGGAATAAATATAGAAGATGTGCTTGAAAGCATAGTTAAAAAAGTGCCTGCGCCGAAGGGAGACGAGAATGCACCCCTAAAGGCACTCATATTCGATTCGCTTTACGATTCGTACAGGGGAGTAATCGTATTTTGCCGTATATTTGACGGATCGGTAAGAAAAGGCACACGTATACGCATGATGGCAACGGGTGCGGTGGCGGAAGTCGTCGAAGTCGGATTTTTCGGCCCCGGACGCTTTGTGCCCGCGGACGAACTGTACGCCGGATGTGTGGGATACATAACCGCGTCATTAAAGAATGTCAAGGATACGCGTGTGGGCGACACGGTGACGGAAGCGGACAATCCGTGCGAAAAAGCGCTTCCCGGATACAAAAAAGTAAATTCGATGGTATATTGCGGACTTTATCCGGCAGACGGAGCACATTATGCGGATTTAAGAGACGCGCTCGAAAAATTGCAGCTTAACGATGCGTCTCTTGTGTATGAGCCCGAAACTTCAATCGCTCTCGGATTCGGATTCAGGTGAGGATTCCTGGGCCTTCTTCATCTTGAAATCATCGAAGAGCGTCTCGAACGCGAATATATGCTCGATCTTGTCACAACGGCGCCGAGCGTAATTTATAAGGTATATAAAACAAACGGAGAATGCGTTGAACTCACCAATCCGTCAAATATGCCCGATCCTTCCGAAATCGAGCATATGGAAGAACCGATAGTTTCCGCGGAAATTATGGTAAAAACGGAATTTGTGGGCGCAATCATGAAGCTTTGTCAGGAGCGGAGAGGCGTATATATAGGAATCGAATATATAGAGCAGACGAGAGCGCTTCTCAAATACGAGCTTCCGTTAAACGAAATAATATACGACTTCTTTGACGCATTAAAGTCACGCTCAAAGGGATATGCGTCGCTTGATTACGAAATGAAGGGATATGTGCCTTCAAAGCTTTGTAAGCTCGATATTCTCATAAATCATGAGGAGGTTGACGCACTTTCATTCATCGTTCATGCGGACGGAGCTTACGAGCGCGGACGCAAAATGTGCGAGAAGTTAAAGGGTGAAATTCCGAGACACTTGTTTGAAATTCCGATTCAGGCAGCGGTGGGCGGCAAGGTAATCGCGCGTGAAACGGTTTCCGCAATGAGAAAGGACGTTCTTGCAAAATGTTACGGCGGTGACATCACAAGAAAGAAGAAGCTTCTCGAAAAGCAAAAGGAAGGAAAAAAGCGAATGCGTCAGATAGGCAATGTCGAGGTGCCTCAAAAGGCGTTTATGGCTGTGCTTAAGCTTGACGATACCGATTGATTTTAAATATGATCAAAAAAAATGCGGGGATATATGTACATATCCCCTTTTGCGTTAAAAAATGCAAATATTGTGATTTTTTGTCGGGTGTAGGAAACGAAAACGTGTTTCGTGAGTATACGGACGCGGTAACTCGTGAAATTGAGTCATATTGCGAGACTGCAAAAAATTACAAAATATCGACGATTTATTTCGGGGGCGGCACGCCGACCGTTTTGCCGATACTTTATATCGAAAAGATTGTTGCGGCGATAAATGAAATTTTTGATACGGGTGCGGTCACCGAATTTACGGTCGAAGGAAATCCGGGGACGATTACTTTTGATAGGGTTTTGGGGCTTAGGAGCCTCGGCGTAAACCGCATGTCGATCGGCGTTCAGTCGGCGATAGAGAAGGAGCTTCAGCTCCTCGGCCGTATTCATACTTTTAAGGACTCCGAAGAATGCGTAAAAAATATTTATGATGCGGGGATTATGAATGTTTCGGTCGATGTGATGTTTTCTCTGCCGAAGCAAACCGAAGAAGACTGTTTTTACACGATTGACAAAATTGTTTCACTTAATCCGAAGCATATATCCGCATACAGTCTCATGGTGGAAGAGGGGACGGAATTTTATAAGCTTTATTCGGAAAAAGGACCGCTTTATAAGGACTTGCCTGATGAAATAACGGACAGAAAAATGTATAAAGGGATCTCGGAACGACTTAAAAAAGCGGGATTTATGAGATACGAAATATCAAATTTTGCACGTCCCGGCTATGAAAGCCGTCACAATTCGTCGTATTGGACGGGAACGGAATACATTGGTCTCGGAGCGGGAGCGGCGTCGCTTATAAACAACGTAAGATATTCGAATGTGAGAGACGTAAAAAAATATATCGAAAATCCCGTAAATCATATAACGGAAGAAATTTTGACAAAAAAATCGCTGATGTCCGAATACATGATACTGGGACTTCGCATGACACGGGGAATTTCGATAAGCGGATTTAAAGAAAAATTCGGTGTGACGATTGATGATGTTTTCGGTGCGGAAATAAACAAGTCGGTGAGTGAAAAGACGCTTGTGCGTGAAGGAGATATGCTCAGTCTCACGGATTACGGAATCGATGTGAGCAATGTCATATTTGAGCGATTTTACATTTGATGCTTTAC
>CAZZFV010000022.1:5805-26601 GCA_964653855.1 uncultured Lachnospiraceae bacterium | reverse complement strand
TTTTACATTTGATGCTTTACGACACTGTATTCGTCTCCGTTTTTGTAATAGGGGCAAGATGCGCTTTTGTCGGAAATGTATCTGTAATATTCGTCTTCGTCAAGTTCCACAACACAATAATATTCTTCGAATTCTTCGTCGTATGCATAATTTGCGCACATATCGCACTGATTGGACATGAGGTGCCTCCTTGGGGGGAAAATTTGATAAGTTGCATTATATAACAATTTTTAAAAATTCGAAAGTGTAATATATCAATCGGCGAAATTTAAAAAAGAAAAGAGAAATTAAATCGGGTACCGTTTTTTGGAAATTATATTAAGTCGGAAATATTGTTTAATTAAATAAATCTAAACTGAGGGGTTTATGTTGTTTTTTATGCTATAATCCGAAAACAAGATGTTACATAGGGGGCTTTTTATATGAATGTACTTGCGGTTGACGATGAACGGTTGATACTTGAAGATATGAAGGCTGAGCTTCGCAAAATCTTCAAAAATGACGATATAATGGGTTTTGAAGACGGAAACGAGGCTATCGATTACGCAAATGACCTGGCGGCTCACGACGAGACGCTTGATTTTGCTTTCCTTGATATCAATCTTCGGGGGATGACGGGTATCGAGCTTGCAAAGAAAATAAAAGAAATTCACCACGAGACAAAGATAATTTTCTGCACGGCATACAGTGAATACGCATATGACGCGTTCCGCATGCATGCGGTCGGGTACCTTCTTAAGCCCGTTGAGGCGAGACACATTACGGAAACACTCAACGCCTTAAATATCGATTGGAAGAATACGGAAAACACTTTGTCAAAAGATATAAGAGCACAGACATTCGGAAATTTTGAGCTCTTTGTCGACAATCACATCGTATCTTTCCAGCGTGAAAAGGCAAAGGAATTGTTTGCGTATTTGATAGACAGAAACGGTGCGGCCGTTACGACGGGCGAAATCGTGAGCGTTCTTTGGGAAGACAGACCGATCGACAAGACAACGCTTAACCAGGCGCATACAATAATCTCAAGTCTCAAAAAGACGTTAAAGGAAAACGGCGTCGGAAGCATTATCATAAAAACGTGGAATCACATTGCGGTTGACACAACAAGAATCAAGTGTGACGTATATGATTTTTATAAGGGCGACGCAATCGCGATAAATTCGTATCGCGGCGAATATATGGCTCAATACAGCTGGGCAGAGATGACGAATGCCGATCTTATGAATAAGGCACATAAGTAAACTATCACGAAAATGGTGTACTTTTGTTGTACAAGGTGATGTAAAATACGGTTTGTTTTTGAAAGCGAAACTACGTGACCGTGATTACGGGAGATATCGTATATGGAAGGAAAGAGGACAGGAAACTTGGTAATACTTCTTGTGCAAAACAATAAAAAAGAGCTTAAAAGCTTGATGAATAACGTGCAGGAAGTTTTCCCGGACGATACCGTTGTCGGCGTCGACAGTCCGCAAAAAGCGATTTCCTATGCGGATTCATCGAAGGTCGATGTTTGCTTTGCGGATGTCGAAATGAAAACGGGAAACGGTTTTGTTCTTACCGAAGAGCTCAGAAACAGAAACAAGAACGTTTGCGTAAATCTCATGGCAGACGGTACCGATTATGCGATCGATGCGTGGCGTCATCATATAAACGATTATATTTTGAAACCGATCACGACAGACTCGATAAGGCATACGATAAGCAAATAAAAAACGTGATTTTTAAGAGGAACGGCATTGACTGTTCCTTTTTTTTGACTTATACTCTAAATACGCGGACAGACCGCATTACAGGTGACTTTTGGACATGTTTTTGATATGGAAAGGAAAATTAATATGGGACATTCGGTTAAAACGATAGAGAGACCCCTTGATTATAAATTACAACTTCATATTTTCGAGACAGACGAGGATTATGCCCGCGGAAGCATTCTTATTCTTCACGGCATGGCAGAGCATTATGAGCGTTATTTCGGATTTATCGATGCGCTCAACAATGTGGGATATGATGTTTATATTTACAATCACAGAGGACATGGGACGGATTTAAAGGAAAAAGAACTCGGATTTTTTGCAAAGAAAAACGGTGATGAGGTTGTGATAGAGGATGCCGTTGCCGTAATGAAATATGTATACGAAAACAAGAGAAGCGAGAGATGCGCGATTTTTGGCCACAGCATGGGATCGCTCATCACACGCAACGTGATTCAGAGATTCGACAAGATGGATTGCGCGCTTATTTGCGGTACCGGTTTTATGAGCGATGCGATATGCAAGACGGGCATGTTTGTTTCAAACGTGATTTCGTTCTTTTACGGACCCGAGCATAAATCACCGCTCATGAAAAAGCTTACGTTTAACAAGGATTACAAGAAAAATTGCACACGCACACCTAACGATTGGCTCACAAAAGACGAAAAAATAGTCGACGCGTACAATAACGATCCCTATTGCGGATTTTTGTGCTCGTCGAGCTTTTATCATGATTTGATTTCGATCACATACAAGGCTTGCCACAATATCGAAAAAACAAGACATGACATGCCGATTTTAATCGCGAGCGGTGCGGATGATCCGGTAGGTGCGTTCGGAAAAGGAATAGAGCAGCTTTACAATAAATATAAAGAACTCGGATTTAAGAGTGTTTCGATGAAGCTTTACGATACGGACCGTCATGAGCTTTTGAATGAGACCGATAAGGACAGGGTGATTTCCGACTTCATCAAATTTTTTGAATCCAATCTTTGATTGCAAATAAAAAAGGATCCTTAAAAAAGATCCTTTTATTTCTTTTGAAAATTTATTGCGAAATGGTTGATTCCCTTTTCGGAGGCTTCGGACCCATAAACGAATAGAAATAGGTTTTAAGCATTCCGTTGTAAATCTTTCGGTTTTTGTCGGGGGTGCGGTTTATGTATTTTACGGCATCTTCATAGCTTGTGATCATAAACATCGACCAGGAATCGAGGGAAGTAAACGCTTCACCGATTGCGGTATAAAGTGCGGGCAAATTCTTTTTCTCTTCAATTCGCTCACCGTAGGGCGGGTTTGTGATAATAAAACCGTATTTTTTGGGATTGTGAAGCTCTTTTACGTCACGCACCTGAAAATGAATGTATTTTTCGACACCGGCATCGATTGCGTTTTGGCGCGCGGCTTTTATTGCTTCACCGTCGATGTCGTAGCCCTGAATATTCATTTTTACGTCGGGAATTATTTTGGAATTTGCTTCGTTTATCGCATCGTACCAAACTTTTTTCGGAATGAGATTTGACCAGTTTTCAGCTTCAAATTCACGGTTCATTCCGGGTGCGATGTTTGCGCCGATTAACGCCGCTTCGATCGGAATGGTGCCGCTTCCGCAAAAAGGATCGACAAGTATACGGTCACTTTTCCAGGGAGTCAACATAATGAGTGCGGCGGCAAGAGTTTCTTCGATCGGCGCAGCAACCTTCATTTTACGATAGCCGCGCTTGTGAAGCGATTCACCCGAGGTGTCGATTCCGATTGTCACTTCGTCCTTTAAAATAGACACGCGAAGGGGAAAACGTGCTCCGGTTTCGGGAAATTGCTCCACGTTGTAGCGCGTTTGCATGCGTGTTACCATTGCCTTTTTGATTATGCGCTGGATGTCGGACGGGGAAAAAAGCTTACTCTTTACGGAATTTGCTTTTGTAACCCAAAATGCGGCATCGGCGGGGAGATAATTTTCCCAAGGGATGTTTTTTGTTCCGCAAAACAGGTCTTCGAATGTTTCCGCATGAAAAGAGCCCACTTTCAACAAAACTCTTTCGGCGGTGCGCAAAAAAATGTTTGCTCTCGCAAATGCGCTCACGTCACCCGAAAAGGTTACTTTTCCGTCTTCGACGGATGTGATCTCGTATCCGAGATCCGATATTTCTTTTTTTAATACGGCCTCAAGTCCGAAATGGACGGGGCAAATAAATTCAAATTTTTCCATATTTCGGATTCTATATTGTATGAAAAAAAAAGTCAAGGGAGACTTTTTGGGAGAAATGATATGTGTGATAATCGATTTTGATTATTCTCGGAAAGGATTTTTATATGAAAAAAATAATTTTTGCAACGGGAAACAAGGACAAAATGCGTGAAATTCGCGAGATTTTGGGTGACGAATTTGAAGTCGTTTCGATGAAGGAAGCGGGGATCAATGTTGACCCCGAAGAAAACGGCACGACTTTTGCGGAAAACGCGATTATAAAAGCAAAAGCTGTTGCGGAAATTTCAGGATGCCTCACGCTTGCGGACGATTCGGGACTTATGATAGACGCGCTCCACGGCGCACCCGGAATTTATTCGGCGAGATTTTTGGGACACGATACGGATTACGCATACAAAAATCAATATATTCTTGACAAATTAAAGGATGTAAAGGATCATGAGCGCACGGCAAGATACGCATGCGCGATTGCGGCCGTGTGGCCGGACGGATCCGTAAAAACGGTTACGGAGTATTTTGAAGGAAAAATCGCATATGAGCCTAAAGGAAACGGGGGCTTCGGCTACGATCCGATTTTCTTTGTGCCGGAATACAACAAAACCGCGGCTGAGATGGATGCACAGGAAAAAAATGCGGTAAGCCACAGAGGAAAGGCTCTTAAGGCAATCAAAAAATATCTTGTTCAGGGGTTCGCACAAGCGATATAAGGAGGCGCCATGTACACGATAAGCGTTTGCATGATAGTAAAAAACGAAGAAAAAAATTTGCGGAATTGTCTTACACCGTTAAAGCGAATTGCGGACGAAATAATTGTTGTCGATACCGGTTCAACCGACCGCACAAAGGAGATTGCGCGCGAGTTTACGGATAAAATTTATGATTTTGAGTGGACTTGCGATTTCGCCGCCGCAAGAAATTTTGCTTTTTCGCATGCCACATGCGATTATATATATTCTGCGGATGCGGATGAGGTAATAGATCCCGAAAACATGAGAGTTTTTGAAAGATTAAAAATGTGTCTCGTTCCGGAAGTCGAAATAATTACGATGATTTATGTAAATCCCGCGGATATAAATATGGCATACAATAATTTGCGCGAGAGAAGGCCGAAATTATTTAAGCGCCTCAGGACATTCACGTGGATAGACGAAATTCATGAAACAATAAGGCTTGATCCGGTTGTGTACGATTCCGATATCGAAATTCTTCATAAGCCGCACGAAAATCATTCAAAACGTGATTTTGAAACCTTCAAAAAAATTCTTGAGGAAAAGGGAGATATGTCGGGGAGACTTTGGTCGATGTACGCAAAAGAACTCTTTTTTAACGGAGACAAGGATGATTTTTTATTTGCGAAGCCGTATTTTGAAAAGCGCGTTACGACATCCGAAGAATTTTCGTCGCTTGAAGCAATGTGCGTTGTTGTGAGAAGCTGGGCGGAAAACGATTATTTTGACGAAGTAAGCGGCTTCATTGACGAACTTAAATATTTTAAAACTACACCTGCGGAAATTGATTATTCGCTTGGGCGGATTTTTGAAAAACAGGGAGATAATGTGACCGCACAAAAGTATTTTGATAAGTCAAAACACGACGAAAGCTTTGTATGCGTAAAATATAAGGCGGAATGATCTGTTTGTTATGAGACAAACCGGTATGTTTTTTAAAACCCTTCACATACAAAAGTTTATTCTTTGTTTATGTGAAGAACACAAAAAATTGACATAAAATGTATACGATGATAAAATCAAAAACCAAATGAACATCGTATCGGAGGAACAATGGACAACAACAACGATCCCAATAAGAAGGATGACAAAAACGGGCGTCAGACAAGACGCGGACTTATGATATGTGCTTTTGTGGCACTTTTTATGATTATCTGGGGCAGAATCATATCAAACTCGATAGAGAAAAGCACACAAACCGAAATCAGTTACGATGAGTTTGTAAAAATGCTTGAAAATAACGAAGTGAAAAGCGTTGAGATTTATTCCGACACGCAAAAAATTGTTATCACTCCGAAAGAACAGCATTATTTAAATTACGTTGAAACAATGTATACGGGCATTTTGGAAGACGGAAACGCCCTGCAGGAGCGTCTCGAAGCGGCGGGCGTCGAATATAAGCGCGCGTCAAGTTCGTCATCGTCGGAAATCCTGTCCACGATACTTGATTTTGTGCTCATGTTCGGCGGCATAATCATCTTTATGATTTTTATGTACAGGCTTATGGCAAAGAGTACCGGCGGGATAATGGGCGTAGGAAAAAGCAACGCGAAAGTTTACGTCGAAAAACAAACAGGAGTTACGTTTAAGGATGTTGCCGGTCAGGAAGAGGCAAAAGAGAGCCTTACGGAGCTTGTTGATTTCCTTCACGATCCCGGCAAATACACATCGATCGGTGCGAAGCTTCCGAAGGGTGCTTTGCTTGTGGGACCTCCGGGAACGGGTAAAACATTACTTGCAAAAGCGGTTGCCGGTGAAGCAAAGGTTCCTTTCTTCTCGCTTTCCGGTTCGGATTTCGTTGAAATGTATGTCGGTGTGGGAGCATCGCGTGTGCGTGATCTCTTTAAGCAGGCTCAGGCTGCGGCACCGTGTATCATATTCATAGACGAGGTTGATGCGATCGGTAAGTCGCGTGATTCAAAATACGGCGGCGGAAACGACGAAAGAGAGCAAACGTTAAACCAGCTTCTTTCCGAAATGGACGGATTTGACACATCAAAGGGTATTGTAATACTTGCCGCAACAAACAGGCCGGAAGTACTCGATAAAGCGCTTCTTCGTCCGGGACGTTTTGACAGACGTATTATAGTTGACAGACCGGATTTAAAGGGAAGAACCGAAGTATTGAAGGTTCACGCAAAGAACGTCAATATGGGTGACGACGTCGATCTTGAGGCGATTGCCCTCGCAACAAGCGGAGCTGTGGGATCGGATCTCGCAAACATGATAAACGAGGCAGCGATACTTGCTGTTAAAAAGGGCAGAAAATACGTTACTCAAAGCGATCTTTTCGAATCCGTGGAAGTTGTTATCGCGGGTAAAGAAAAGAAAGACAGAATTTTGAGCGCGGAAGAAAAGAACATTGTCGCATTCCACGAAACGGGACACGCGCTTGTTACGGCTTTGCAAAAGAATGCGGAACCGGTTCAGAAAATTACGATCGTTCCGAGAACAAAGGGCTCGCTCGGTTACGTTCTTCAGGCTCCCGAAGAAGAAAAGTATTTGATGAAGAAAGAAGAGCTTATCGCACGTATCACAACATTTTGTGCGGGCAGAGCGGCCGAAGAAATTGTTTTCGGTTCCGTTACGACGGGTGCTTCAAACGATATCGAGCAGGCAACGGGAATTGCGCGTTCCATGATCACGCAATACGGAATGAGCGAAAAATTCGGACTTGTCCAGCTTGAAAGCGTTGAGAGCAAATACCTTGACGGCCGTGCCGTGGCACAATGCTCAAACGAGACGGAAACCGAAATCGACAAGGAAGTCCGTGAAATTATTTCTTCCTGCTACGAAGAAGCAAAGCGCCTTCTTAACGAAAACAGAGACATCTTAAACAAGATTGCGGGTGTTTTGATCGAGCGTGAAAGCATCACCGGCAAGGAATTCATGACAATATTTAACGAAATGAAAGCAAATAAAGAAGTGCCGGAGAAATCCGAAACCGTAAATTCCGAAGGTGCGGAAGAAAACAACTAAATGGATTTTAATATTTCCGAAGAATTAAAAAAACTCCCGGGTTCCCCGGGAGTTTATATAATGCACGACTCAAACGACGAAATAATATACGTCGGAAAAGCGGTCGTGCTCAAAAACAGAGTGCGTCAGTATTTCCAAAGCAGCAAAAACCACACGCCGAAAATCAAAAAAATGGTTGAACACGTCAAGTGGTTTGAATACATTGTTGTGGATTCGGAAATGGAGGCACTCGTTTTAGAATGCAATCTTATTAAGGAACATCGCCCGAAATACAACACAATGTTAAAGGACGACAAGCATTATCCTTATATCAAAATTACGTCGGAAGAATTTCCGAGAATTTTGTTTGCGAGAGACAGAAAGAAAGACGGCGGCACCTATTTCGGCCCGTATACTTCTGCGGATTCTGTTCATGATACGATTGTGTTTTTAAGAAAAGCATGCAATTTACGATCATGCGGGAAAGCAATATCGGAGGGCGAAAGGTGCGTCACGCGTCCGTGCCTTTACAATGCGATCGGAGAATGCCCCGCTCCCTGCATGGGAAACGTAAAGCGTGAAGATTACTTAAAAGGAATCGAAAAGGCAACCGGGTTTTTAAAAGGAAAGCATACGTTTCTTACGGACGAATTAAACAAAAAAATGCTTGACTATTCCGAGAATCTTGAATTTGAAAAGGCTGCGGAAATCAGGGATTTGCTTATATGTATCAAAAAACTTGACGAAGAACAAAAGGCGGACGAATGCGATAATTCCGATCGCGATATTGTGGGTGTCAGCGTGAATAACGACACGGCGGTTGCGGCGGTGCTTTTTATAAGAAACGGAAAAATGGTGGGGAGAGATCACTTTCACATTACGGGCTGTGATAACGAAACGGAATCCGAAATTACGGAAAGTTTCATAAAGCAATTTTATTCCGGAACACCGCATATTCCGAAGGAAATATATGTTTCCGCGGAAATCGAAGACTCCGAAGTCATTTCAAAATGGCTTACCGAAATCAAAGGACATAAGGTCACGATTTTTACGCCTCAAAAAGGCGAAAAGAAGGGCCTTGTTGAGATGGCGAAAAACAATGCCCGCACAATTCTTTTTAACGACGGGGAACGAACGGAAAGTGTAAGGCGCAAAACGCTTGGGGCTCTCGCAGAAATAAAAACCTTGCTAAATTTAAAAAAGCTATATAGAATAGAATCGTATGACATTTCAAACACGGGCGGCTTTGAAAACGTGGCTTCCATGGTCGTTTTTGAGGACGGCGAAAAGAGAAAATCGGATTACAGGCGATTTAAAACAAAAACGGTGGTCGGACCCGATGACTACAAGAGCATGGGTGAAGTGTTGAGGCGCAGATTCGAGCACGGAATAAGAGAAAAGAATGAGGCGGAATCTTCCGGCACGGTTACGGAAGACTCTTTTATGCGTTTTCCGGATTTACTCTTGATTGACGGCGGGCGCGGCCAGGTAAACGTGGTTTCGGAAGTCTTAAAAAGCTTAAATCTAAATATTCCCGTATGCGGAATGGTAAAGGACGACAGGCACAGGACAAGAGGACTCTTGTATAACGACGAAGAGCTGGATATCGATGCTCATTCGGAAGGATTTAAGCTCATTACGAGAATCCAGGACGAAACTCACCGCTTTGCGATCGAATATCATAAGTCATTACGATCAAAAGCACAAACCACCTCGATACTCGACGAAATTCCGAACATCGGAAAAAAACGCCGTGTTGCATTAATGCGGCATTTTGGTTCGATAGACGAATTAAAACGGGCAAGCGTCGAGGAACTCACACAAATACCCGAAATAAATTTACTTGCGGCACAAAGTATTTTTGATTTTTTTCATAACGAAAAAAAGGAAGGAACATAATGTTTAAGGTAAGTCTCGAAAAATTTGCGGCACAAATGAAGCTGGAATATTTAACACCCGAAATATCCTTAAAGGGCAGACGAATCATAGAGCCCGAAGTAAACAGGCCGGCGCTTCAGCTTGTGGGTTTTTACGATTATTTCAACAATGAGCGTGTTCAGGTAATCGGAATGGTTGAATACGCATACATGGAAAAGATGGAAGATCACGGATTGGCGGTTCTTTCAAAGCTTATGAGCTTTAAACTTCCGTGCATTGTTCTTTGCCGTGACATAAGGCTCGGTGACGACATAATGAAGGTTGCAAACGAGAGACAGATTCCCATTTTTTCGTCGCAGAAATCGACTTCGGATTTTGAGGCGGAAGCGATCAGATGGCTGAATGTCGAGCTTGCACCGCGAAAATCCATACACGGAGTTTTGGTTGACGTATACGGTGAAGGCATTTTGATAATCGGTGAATCGGGTATCGGTAAAAGCGAAGCCGCACTCGAACTCATAAAGCGCGGTCACAGACTTGTTGCGGACGACGTTGTCGAAATAAAAAAGGTAAGCGACGCAACGCTTATAGGTCAGGCGCCGAAAATCACGAGACACTTGATTGAGCTCAGAGGTGTCGGCATTATCGACGTAAAAACGCTATTCGGTATAGAAAGCGTCAAAAATACACAGCAGATAGACCTTGTCATAAAGCTTGAGGATTGGGTGAAGGATAAGGAATACGACAGAATGGGGCTTGAAGAAAAGTATATCGAGTTCCTCGGAAACAAGGTTGTATGTCAGGATTTGCCCGTGCGTCCGGGCAGAAACTTAGCGATAATCGTTGAGGCAGCTGCCGTAAACCACAGACAAAAGAAGATGGGATATAATGCCGCACGCGAATTTTCAAAGCGTGTGACGGAAAACATTATGAACGGCGGACATTCGGACGACGATGATGACGAGGAAGAGGAAGAGGATTAAAGCGGGTTTTTGGAACGGTGTTTTAATACCGGATCAATTTTTAAATATAAGAAAACGGAGAACAAAGGGATTATGAAATATATTTTCGGATCGGATATCGGGGGAACAACGGTAAAGCTCGGGCTTTTTACGGAAGACGGGACTTTGATTTCAAAATGGGAAATTGTTACCGACAGAACAAATCACGGAATGAATGTTCCGCGCGATATTGTGGCATCGATTAAAGAAAAGGCAAAAGAAGAAAATATAAGTGACGATGATATCTTGGGACTCGGAATCGGAGTTCCGGGACCCATAAAAAAAGACGGAACGGTGCTTAAGTGCGCAAATCTCGGATGGGGAATTTTTAATGTAAACGATTATTTTACGGAACTTTTCGGCCACAGCTGTATTGCGGCAAACGACGCAAACGTTGCCGCTCTCGGCGAAATGTGGAAAGGCGGTGGTGAGGGGTATACGGATATCGTGATGGTGACGCTCGGAACCGGAGTCGGCGGCGGAGTTATCGTAAACGGAAAAATTCTTGCGGGCACGCACGGAGGCGCGGGTGAAATCGGTCATATACGAATGAACGAAAAGGAAACGAGGGTTTGCGGCTGCTCGGGACACGGACATCTTGAACAATATGCGTCGGCTACCGGAATTGCGTATCTGGGTAGTGAAAAAGCAAAGGAAGTTCCGGGCTCGATGCTCGCAAAATTTGAAAACATTACCGCAAAAGACGTGTTTGATGCGGCAAAGAAGGGCGATACGGCGGCGCTTTCTGTGGTCGATGAAGTATGCGAAACACTTGACATAGCCTTATCACATGTTGCGGCCACAGTTGATCCCGAGTGCTTTGTAATAGGCGGCGGTGTGTCAAAGGCAGGCGACATTTTGATCGACACACTTAAAAAGCATTACGGACACAATATGCTGAATGCACTTGAGAACACGGAGTTTAAGCTTGCGACACTCGGAAACGATGCGGGCATATACGGATGTGCGAGGTTGATAATCGATGGAAATTGAAAAAAGGACCGAAGTGCTTGAACGGCTTTCGGAAGTTCTTTCTTTAAATAACATATTTACGGATGAAAGCCTATCGCGCCACACGTCTTTTAAGATAGGAGGTCCGTGCGACTTTTTCGTGATTGCGGAAGACGAGACGGAACTTACCGACACAATAAGTATATGTGACGAGTTGTGTGTCCGATATCTTTTACTCGGAAACGGGACCAATGTGCTTGTATCAGACGAGGGCTTCAGCGGTGTTGTGATTAAGCTCATGGGGAAGTTTTCGGAGATAACGATAGAGGAAAAAATAAACGACGGGGAAGCTCTTATCACGGCGGGGGCGGGAGTGTTGCTTTCAAAGCTCTCGATGTTTTCCTTAAAAAAAGGCTTCAGCGGACTTGAATTTGCGGGAGGAATCCCGGGAAGCGTGGGCGGCGCAGTTTATATGAATGCGGGTGCCTATGGACATTCTGTTTCCGATGTGATAAAAAGTGTTGTAACGCTTCGGGAAGACGGAAAAATGAAAGAATATACGTGTGAGGAAGCAAAATTTTCTTACAGAAAAAGTGTTTTCGCGGATAACAACGAAATAATTCTTTTTGCACGATTTTTGGTAAAGGTGTATCCGAGAATTCCGATACGTGTGGTTATGGAGCGCTACAGGGCGGAACGCGCGGAAAAGCAGCCGCTTGAACTTCCGAGCGCGGGAAGCTTTTTTAAGAGACCGGAAGGCAATTTTGCCGGAAAGCTTATCGAAGAAGCGGGCTTAAAAGGATATCGCACGGGTGATGCCGGAGTATCCGAAAAGCATGCTGGCTTTATCGTAAACTACGGAAACGCAACATTTGATGATGTAATCAAAGTAATGCAGCATGTCATAGACACGGTTTATGACAAATTTAAGGTTAATCTTGAGCCTGAAGTAAAAATTATAAAGTAATCGGGAGCCGATATGAGATTTGTGATTGTTACGGGAATGAGCGGAGCGGGGAAAAGCTCGGTTTTAAAGATGCTTGAAGACGACGGCTATTTTTGCGCCGACAATCTTCCCGTACCTCTTATTTTGAAATTTGCTCAAATTGTAGAAAACGGTGGCGGCGAATTTGACAAAATCGCCATCGGAGTCGACGTAAGAAGCGGAAACTCGCTTTCGGACATCGATTCGGTTTTGAGTGAGCTCACAAAAATAAACATCAAGTATGAAATTCTTTTTCTTGACGCGTCCGACGAAACTCTCGTAAAGCGTTACAAGGAAACGAGAAGAAGCCATCCGCTTTCGGGAAACGGGCGTGTGGAAGACGGAATAAAAGAAGAAAGAAAAAGAATAGATTTTTTAAAGGCAAAGTCGGATTATGTTCTCGATACGAGTTCGCTTCTCGTAAGAGATTTAAAAAAGCAAATAAATACGATATTTGTGAACAACAGGGAATTTAACAATTTTGTCTTAACGATTGTTTCGTTCGGTTTTAAATACGGAATTCCGACGGATTGCGATTTGGTTTTTGATGTGAGATTTCTCGCAAATCCTTATTATGTTCCGGAACTTAAGAAATTGACGGGAGAAGACGCGCGCGTACGTGATTTTGTTATGAAGTCCGATGTTTCAAAAGAGTTTCTTTATAAGCTTACCGATATGATAAAATTTTTGATTCCGAACTACATAAGCGAAGGGAAAAACGGACTCGTCGTCGGAATCGGATGTACGGGCGGAAAACACAGGTCGGTTACCGTTGCGCACGAGCTTTCGGATGCTTTAAAAGAACTCAATTATGCGATAAAAACATATCACAGGGATATAGTGAGATAATGTCATTCAGCAGTGAAGTAAAAAAAGAATTATCGAAAAACGTACCTCTTCCGAAGCATTGCAGGATCGCGGAAATTACGGGGTACGTTTTGTTTACGCAAAAAAAAATCATTGACAAAAATGATATGTCTGCCGTACAATCCTTAATCGATAGCTTTGGCGACGATATTGACACTATGAAATTGTGTTCGCTTGTGAATATAAACGGCATGATTTATCCCGAAAACAAGGCGTTTTTAAGTAAAAGCTGCTGCAAAAGAAGTTTTGTGCGCGGTGCTTTTTTGGGATGCGGAAGCATGTCGGATCCTGCGGAAAATTATCATCTTGAATTTTCGTCCCAATATAGGGAAATAATTGATTTGCTTGCGGAAACACTTGATTTTTTCGGAGTCTCGGGTAAAATTGCCATTCGGGGCAACAGATTCGGACTGTATTTTAAGGATGCCGACAAAATCAGCGATCTTTTAAATATTACGGAAGCGCATAATTCGCTTATGTCTTTCGAAAACAAAAGAATATTGAAGGATGTACGAAACAACGTAAACAGGCGTGTGAATTGCGAAACGTCAAACCTTAAAAAGACGGCTTGTGCGGCATCGAATGCGATAAAAAGCATCAATTACCTTAAGGAAAGGGATATGCTTGACGGTTTACCCGAAAACTTGAGGTTAACCGCGGAAATGAGACTTAAATTTCCCGAAAAATCGCTTTCGGAGCTCGGTGAAATGCTTGAACCGCGTGTGGGAAAATCCGGAGTGAGTCACAGACTTGATAAGTTAATACTTATGGCAAACGATTTAAAAGAAAAAGAGGCGAAAGTATGACAAAAAAGCAAATTACAATAGCGGGCACCGACCGGATGAGCGCAACACCCGCGGCACTTCTTGTTCAAACGGCAAGCAGATTCGATTCAAAGGTTTTTATTGAACAAAAGGACAAACTCATAAACGCAAAGAGCATAATGGGCGTGATGACTCTTCGTATCGTTGACGGCGGCGTGGTTACGGTCGTTACCGAAGGCGCAGACGAAGAAGAAGCCGAAAATGCGGTAGAAAAGCTTTTGACGGGAAAATAGTTTTTGCCGTGAAAAAAGCGTAATAAAAAGCAATAATATAACTTATCGGAAGTCGCTTTTCAACTTCCGATAAAAGAACCACGAAGTGGTTCGATAATCGATTATAGGAAGCGTTTTTTGCTTCCTATAATATAACTTATCGGAAGTTGCCATTTAACTTCCGATAAAAGAACCACGGAGTGGTTCGATAATCGATTATAGGAAGCTTCTTTTGCTTCCTATAATATGATATAATAACCTCATTCTTTAACGGATGAGGTTTTTCTTTAGGTAAAGAGTTTTTCCCGGAGGATTTTTTTGGTTATGAGCTTTGTACATCTTCACGTGCATACGGAATATTCGCTTCTTGACGGGTCGGCAAAAATACGTCCGCTTGTAAAAAGAGCAAAAGAACTCAATATGAATGCGCTTGCGATAACCGATCACGGCGTGATGTACGGAGCGGTTGAATTTTGGACGGCATGCAAGGAAGAAGGCATAAAGCCGATTATCGGCTGCGAAGTTTATGTTGCGCCGGGGAACAGGAAAGACAAAACGGGATCCGTAGGCGAAGAGCGCTACTATCATCTTATTTTGCTTGCGGAAAACGACATAGGCTATCACAATCTCATAAAAATTGTGTCGATCGGCTTTACTGAAGGATTTTATTATAAACCGAGAGTGGATTTGGAAGTGTTAAGTAAGTACCACGAAGGAATAATTTGCTGTTCCGCATGTCTTCAGGGCGAAGTCGCATATTATTTAAGGAGAGACGATTACGAAAAGGGAAAGGAAGCGGCACTTCGCCTACAAAGTATTTTCGGCAAAGGCAATTTCTTCCTCGAAATGCAGGATCACGGAATTCCCGAACAGCGCACGGTAAATGCGTATCTTATGCGTATGCACAAGGAAACGGGAATCGATCTTATATGCTCAAACGACTCGCATTATATTTATGCGTCCGATGCGGAGGCGCACGATATTCTTCTTTGCATCCAGACACAAAAAAAGGTGCATGACGAAGACAGAATGAGATATACGGGCGGACAGTATTATTTAAAGTCCGAAGAGGAAATGGCGGCGCTTTTCCCTTATGCGAAAGAAGCTCTCGAAAATACCGTAAAAATTGCGGACAGGTGTAACGTCGAATTTGAATTCGGACATTATAAGCTCCCGAAATTTGATGTGCCCGCAAATTACGACGCATGGACGTATCTCAAATTTTTGTGCGAGGAAGGCTTAAAAAAGAGATATGCGTGTGTTACGGACGAACTTAAAACCAGGCTTGAATACGAATTAAATATCGTTCATACAATGGGATTTGTGGATTATTTTCTTATCGTATGGGATTTTATCAAATATGCGAAAGATCATGACATTCCGGTGGGTCCCGGAAGAGGAAGCGGTGCGGGAAGCATTGCGGCGTACTGTCTTGAAATCACGGATATCGATCCTATCAAATATAATTTGCTCTTTGAACGATTTTTGAATCCGGAACGTGTTTCGATGCCCGATTTCGACGTCGATTTTTGTTACGAAAGACGTCAGGAAGTAATTGATTATGTTGTCGAAAAATACGGCAGGGACAGGGTATGCCAGATTGTTACGTTCGGAACGATGGCGGCAAAAAATGCAATCCGTGACGTGGGACGTGCGCTCGACATGCCTTACAACAAGGTCGACGTAATCGCAAAGCTTATTCCGAACGAACTTAACATTACGATTGCGGACGCATTAAATAAGAGTACCGAGCTTAAAAATCTTTACGATACGGATCCGGAAATTCAAAATCTTTTGAAAAACGCGATGGCGCTTGAAGGACTTCCGCGTCACACGTCGATGCATGCGGCGGGAGTAATAATCAGTAACGCACCCGTTCAGGAATATGTTCCTCTTGCGGTGAGCTCCGACGGCTCGGTAACTACTGAGTTTAATATGACGGAATGCGAGCACCTCGGGCTTCTCAAAATGGACTTTTTGGGACTGAGAACGCTTACTGTAATAAAAGACACGGAACGTGCCATAAACCGGAACCAAAAGGGGAACACGGATAAATTTTCGATCAAAAATATTTCGTATGACGATAAAAACATATTCGACATGATATCCGACGGAAATACGGACGGTGTGTTCCAGCTTGAAAGCAAGGGAATGACGGGATTCATGAAGGAGCTTAAGCCTACGTCGATAGAAGACGTTATTGCGGGCATTTCGCTTTACAGACCCGGTCCCATGGACTTTATTCCGAAATATATCGAAGGAAAAAGAAATCCGTCACTTGTTACGTACGAATGCGAGGAGTTAAAACCCATACTCGAAACAACTTACGGATGCATAGTTTATCAGGAGCAGGTTATGCAAATCGTGCGTGACCTGGCGGGATATTCGTATGGACGAAGCGATCTTGTGCGTCGTGCGATGGCAAAGAAAAAGGCCGACGTCATGGCAAAAGAGCGGGCAAACTTTGTTTACGGAAATGAAGCGGAGAATGTTCCCGGATGCGCAAAAAAAGGAATTTCCGCGGAAACGGCGAATAAGATTTTTGACGAAATGACGGATTTCGCAAAATATGCGTTCAACAAGGCTCACGCAGCATGTTACGCGGTTGTGTCTTATCAGACGGCATATTTAAAATATTATTATCCCGTTGAATATATGGCCGCACTCATGACATCCGTCATGGGAAACACGACAAAGCTCACGGAATATATGTATACGTGTAAAAAAAGCGGAATAAGCATTTTGCCGCCTTCAATCAACGAAAGCGGAACGGGCTTCACAAGCGTTGACGGCGCCATAAGATACGGACTTTCCGCAATAAAGGGAATAGGACGCCAGGTTGTTTCGGACATAAAACAGGAACGCGAAGAAAACGGATTGTTTGTTTCGATTGACGACTTCATAAAGCGGACTCTTAAATTCGGAATCAACAAGAAAACGGTTGAAAACCTTATAAAGGCGGGGGCATTTGATTTGCTTCCGGGCACCAGAAAGCAGCTCATGTCCGTATATCAGATAATAATCGACGATGAACTTGACAACATTAAGCACAATACACCGGGCCAAATGTCACTTTTTGACTTTATGGGCGAAAACGACAATTCCGTTTCGGAAAGAAATTTCCCGGATGTGGGGGAATATGCGAAGGAAGAACTTTTGAGTCTTGAAAAGGAAGTGCTCGACCTTTACGTAAGCGGTCATCCGCTTAACGAATACGAGGAAGTTTTAAAGAAATATTGCGATGTCACGACCGCGGATTTTAAGCCCGATGAAGAAACGGGAGAGTTTTCGGTAACGGACGGAAATTTTGTTACGATCGGCGGAATAATTAACGGCGTCACAAAGAAAATAACAAAGAACAATCAAACGATGGCAATTTTGAAGCTCGAAGATATTTACGGCACGATTGAAGTGCTTGTTTTCCCGCGTGATTACGAAAAAAACAAGGCTTTTTTGAATGCGGACGAAAAGGTGCTTATAAAAGGCAGGGCTTCGATTGACGAGAGTGCCGCAAAGCTTATTTTGTCGGAAATCAAAAGGATATCCGATATTCCGTCAAAAGTATGGATTCGGTTTAAAAATATGGAAGAATATACGGGTGCGGAAACGGAACTTATCGATATGCTAAAACAATCCGACGGTAAATCAAGGGTTGCGATTTATCTTGAAGCAGAAAAAAAGTGCAGATATTACGGACCCGAACTTTCGGTAAATACGGATGCTGAATTTATAAATAAGCTTAAAAAAAGGTTCGGAGATGAGTGCGTAAAAGTAACTTACTAAAATTCTCGAAAATTTAATGCCTTCAAAACATAATTTTTGTTTACAAACGGATTTATTGGTTGTAAAATGCAATCTCGAGAATTATGAATGTTTTATGGATTATTTGGTTATTCGGAGGTAAACAATATGGCAGACTCTTGTATTAAAACAATAGGCGTACTTACAAGCGGCGGCGATGCGCCGGGAATGAATGCCGCAATACGTGCGGTTGTGCGTACGGCAATAGATCACGGGCTTAACGTCAAAGCAATAAACCGCGGATATGCGGGACTTCTTGAAGAAGACATTACGGATATGGACTCGCACAGCGTTTCCGATATCATTCAGCGCGGCGGTACAAAGATTTACACGGCAAGATGCAAGGAATTCGTTACGCCGGAAGGTCAGGACAAAGGTGCGGAAATATGCAGAAAGCACGGAATCGACGGCATTGTCGTAATAGGCGGTGACGGTTCTTTCCAGGGCGCACGTCAGCTCGCAAAGAGAGGAATAAACACGATAGGTCTTCCCGGAACAATTGACCTCGACATTGCATGCACCGAGTATACAATCGGATTCGATACGGCTGTCAACACGGCAATGGAAGCAATAGATAAGGTTCGTGACACATCCACGTCTCACGAGAGAGTTTCCATAATCGAGGTTATGGGACGTCATGCGGGCTACATCGCTCTTTGGTGCGGAATCGCAAACGGAGCCGAAGAAATTCTTTTGCCCGAGCTTGACAATTATGACGAAAGAGCAATCATCAACCATATTCTCGAGAGAAAGAAGCTCGGAAAAAAGCATACGATTATCGTAAATGCGGAAGGCATAGGCAATTCTTACAGAATGGCGGACAGAATCGAAGCAGCAACGGGAATCGAAACGAGAGCGACGATAATCGGACATATACAGCGCGGCGGAAGCCCTACGGCAAAGGACAGGGTTTTTGCGTCCACAATGGGTATGATGGCTGTCGATCTTCTTTGCGAAGGCAAGTCGAACAGGCTTGTTGCGTATAAGGACGGCAAATTTGTCGACTACGACATCGAAGAGGCACTTGCGATGAAGAAGACGCTCGATCCGCTTCTTTTGAAGGTCGCAAAGACAATTTAATGTGTCCGGTTTAAAATAATTTTTGATTTTATAATGCAATACAAAAAAACGGAATTTGCGGGTAAATTTATCCGCAAATTTTTTTTAAGCTCCCCCTTAAGTTTTAAAAAGTAAATGCCGATAACATATACAGACGCATAAGGATGTGCGTTTTTCAAGTCAAATGTTTTTGTTTTAAGCCAAGGAGGGCAAACTTATGATTATCGAAACTTCTAATGTATCTATGTCGTCAACCCATTCGTATTTTAAATACGAAAAGACGGAATCGGAATCTTTGACGGTAGAATCTTCCCGTGCGGCAACAATTGAACTTTCGGAAGAA
Organism: uncultured Lachnospiraceae bacterium; assembly: GCA_964653855.1. GTDB lineage: Bacteria > Bacillota > Clostridia > Lachnospirales > Lachnospiraceae > RGIG3528. The sequence continues at coordinate 7,028 of CAZZFV010000022.1, read as the reverse complement.
TCAAAAAATCTCGTAAACGAGCTCAGAGAAAAAAAAGAAGAGCTTGCGCGTGAAGACGAGGATGCCAAAAAAGAAAAAGAGGCAAACAACGAAGAAAATCTGAAAAAGACCTTAGAGGAGAGTCTTAAGGCAAACAAAGCCGATAAGAATCAATTTGAAATTCCGACCGAGGAAGAAAATAAGGTTAAAATGCTTAAGCGCATGCTTGAACTCATAAATAAGATTCGTAACGGAAAAGGAAACACATATATTTCTTCGAACGACTTAAAAGACGTTTTTTCTTCATTTAAAGAAAATTGCGCATCCGTAAACGATTCATTGCAGAACCTCGCAAATACGATAAGCGGTATTACACCGGAAAGTGTGAATCTCGGAAACGGAACACATACCGTGGAACTTACAAAGTGGACCAAAATCACGGTACAATCGTCTTTTTCTTTGGAAACGGAGAATACGGCATATACGTCGAGCGGAACGGTTACGACAAAAGACGGAAGAGAGCTTACATTTAATCTTACAATGGAATTGTCGAGAAGCTTTACCGAAGAATACGGCTCTTATATGGAAGAATCGTATACAATGGTAGATCCGCTTGTGATTAATTTAAGCGATAATGCGGGGGATGTTACCGAAAAGACGTTTCTTTTTGACCTTGATGCGGACGGAACAAAAGAAAACGTTCATGAACTCGCACAAGGATCCGGGTTCCTTGCACTTGATAAAAACAATGACGGGACGATAAACTCGGGAGCGGAACTTTTTGGCGCCGCATCGGGTGACGGATTTAAAGATCTTGCGGAATATGACGAGGACAACAACGGCTGGATAGATGAAAACGATTCCGTATTCAATAAGCTTAAAATATGGACAAAGGACGAAAACGACAACATGGTTTTGATTGATTTAAAAGAGGCGGATGTCGGTGCGATTTGTCTTCAAAATACGAATACGGATTATACTTTAAAGTCAACCGAGAATAACGCGACACTCGGACAAATAAAGAAGACGGGCGTATTTTTACATGAGTCGACGGGAAGTGCGGGAACCGTGCAGCATATCGATCTTGCGGTATGACGTGTAAGGCGAAAAAAGCGGCAGGTAATTTAAATGAAATTTTTAAGGGGGGTAAATCGGTTTGTCCCCGTTTTTAAAATTGAGAGGGGTAACAATGGACACTGTATACGAAAAATTGAGACGGGATGCCGATATAATCGTAAAAGAAA
>CAZZFV010000022.1:0-5705 GCA_964653855.1 uncultured Lachnospiraceae bacterium | reverse complement strand
ATGGACACTGTATACGAAAAATTGAGACGGGATGCCGATATAATCGTAAAAGAAAGCATAAAACATGTCCTTCCGGATACAATAGTCACAAAAACTCTCGATAATATTTTTTCGGAGACGGGAGATGACATAACAAACAAAAACATTTACCTTGCGGCAATAGGAAAAGCGGCATGGCAAATGGCATATACGGCATGCGAAGTGCTTAAGGAAAAGGGTATTGATTTAAAACACGGGATAATTGTCACAAAGTACGGACATATAAAAGGAAAAATCGAAAATGTCGAGTGCTTTGAAGGCGCGCATCCGGTGCCCGATGAAAATTCCTTTAGCGCATCGTTAAAAATAATCGATATGGCGCGCGCATTAACAAAAGACGATATTTTGATATTTTTGATTTCGGGCGGCGGAAGCGCATTGTTTGAATATCCGATGATTTCGGGTGCGGAATTACAAAGCATTACGTCCGCACTTTTAAAATCGGGCGCGGATATCAATGAAATAAATACGGTGAGAAAACACTTAAGTCTTGTCAAAGGCGGAAAATTTGCGGAAATTGTTTATCCCGCAAAAGTTTATTCATGTATTTTGAGTGATGTTTTGGGTGACAAAACGGATACGATTGCAAGCGGTCCGACATGCCCCGATACGACGACGTCTATAGATGCACTCAATATAATAAAAAAGTACGGTATCAAAATTTCGGAAGAGGGAACACGGGCAATCATGACCGAAACTCCGAAAAAATTAACAAACGCAACGAATTATGTGTCGGGAAGCGTAAAGGAATTTTCGGTTGCGGCAAAAGAAGCGTGTGAGCGCATGGGATATAAGGCAGAAATACTTGATGACTCCGTTACGTGTATTGCAAGTGACGCAGGGCGAAAGCTTGCACATAAAGCAAAGGAATTATTTGAAAGATACGAAGAAACCGACACGGCACTCATAATAGGCGGTGAAACCGTGGTGCATGTGACGGGAAACGGAAAAGGCGGCAGAAATTCGGAACTTGCGCTTTCGGGAGCGGAAATTATAAAGGACTTACCGATTGCCTTATTTTCCGTAGGAAGTGACGGCACAGACGGACCGACGGATGCGGCGGGAGGATACACGGACGGAGAAACTTATAAAAAGGCGGCCGAATTGAATTTAAGTATTTCGGATTACCTAAAAGACAACGACTCATACAATTTTTTAAAACAAGTGGACGGGCTTATATTTACGGGACCTACGGGGACAAACGTAAACGATGTGAGCGTGGCACTTATAAAAGCAAAACAATAATTTTTGCGGGGCGTTTCCTGCCGTGTAAAATAAGCTTTATAAAAAAATCCCGGGGATTTGAGGTGACCCCCGGGAATATTTTTTTCTCTTATTTTTCGTTATAAAGAGTTTTGCATTGAAAGCGGAATTTTTGTTTTTTGCATTAAGAAAACATAATGCTTATCGCAATCAAAAGCTGTCCCGCATAATAAAGCGCAAGATTTGCGATTCTGAGCGATTGACGTTGCTTTTTGCAAAAAGTGTTGAAGATCAGGATTATGTCGCTTGCGGTAAAACATATTGCACCGATTGCGTAAAGTACGGTCATTACGGAAAATCCCGTAATCATGTTTCCGACGGAAACACACATCATAAGTTCTATGGCACCGATATAAACAACTCCGAAGATTTTGAATGCAGGCTTAACGGGCTCGATGTGCGTAAATATTTGCCATAAAGTAAATGCCGCAATCAAAACGCCGATTATAATCGCGTAAACAAGTGTTGTCGATTTGGGAATGAGAGCACAAAGGTAAAGAATGTGTCCCGAAAGAAATACGAGTATGCCGAAAAGGAAAATCTTTTGATCGATTTTTTTAAACAGATATCGTAAATTCAACAAAATGTCACCGAGGGCACCGAGAATAAGTCCGATTGCGACAAGTCTTGAAAATGACGGATCGGTAGAAAATTCACGGCATACAAATCCGATCAAAACGAACATAATCGATGCGCTGCCTTTTAAGATGACCGCGGGAACGTACTTTTTTTGGTCTTCCTTTACAATAAACAAGGCTTCAAGCACGGAACCCAAAATCACAAAAGAAACAATCAATAAAACAATTTGTACGGGAACAGACATTTTACACCTCCGTTTGGAAATATTTGTTGATAAAAAGAAGTAAAAAAATTTTTAACCTTAGTTGATTATAATTAAAAATTTATTTAAAAGCAACGAAAATCAAAAATTGTACGACAAGAAAAGAGCGCACAAAACTTCACACGAACTCTTTAATCTTGTATTTATTCGAAAATGTGTTATGATTATTCCGTATGCAAAAGTCTTATTGCATGCGTTACAGATATAAATTCGGAGGAACTTAATGGACATTTTGAAACAGCTTACGGATGAATTAAACGTAAGAAGAGAGCAGGTTGAAGCAGCCGTAAAATTGATAGATGAGGGAAACACAATTCCGTTTATCGCACGTTATCGTAAAGAGGCAACGGGAGCACTTAACGACGAAGTGCTTCGTAATCTTGACGAACGTTTGAAATATTTGCGTAATCTTGAAGAAAAGAAGGAACAGATTTTAAAGAGCATAGATGAGCAGGGAAAGCTTACCGATGAAATAAAGGCACAAATTTCCGAAGCTCAAAACATTGTGACACTTGACGATATTTACAGACCCTTCCGCCCGAAGCGCAGGACACGTGCGACAATAGCCGCGGAAAAAGGGCTTACACCTCTTGCGGATATTATTTATGCGCAGGAAATTACCGTGCCGGTAAGCGAGTACGCATGCAGCTTCGTAAATTCCGAAAAGGAAGTGGGAAGTGCAGACGAAGCGATAAGCGGGGCACTTGACATAATTGCCGAAAAAATTTCCGATGATGCCGATTATCGCGCTCATATCCGTGAATTGACGGCGGAAGCGGGTATTATTTCTTCATCCGCAAAAGATGAAGACGTGGACAAGGATTCCGTTTATGAAATGTATTACAACTTCTCGGAAAAGGTAAAAACGATTCCGGGACACAGAATTCTGGCACTCAACCGCGGTGAAAACGAAAAAGTTCTTACCGTTAAAATCGATGCACCCGAAGAAGAAATTTTGAACTACCTTCAAAAGAAAATAATCGTTAAAAATAACGAATACACAACCGAGCTTCTTAAAAATGCGATTTCCGACGCATACACGCGTCTTATTGCTCCTTCGATCGAAAGAGAAATAAGAAATATGCTTACCGAAAAGGCTGAAGACGGCGCAATAAAGGTTTTCGGAGAAAATTTAAAGCAGCTTCTTTTGCAGCCGCCGATAGTCGGACAGACGGTTCTCGGCTGGGATCCGGGCTTCAGAACGGGATGCAAGCTTGCGGTTGTTGACGCAACGGGAAAGGTGCTTGACACGGCGGTTGTGTTTGCCACGCTTCCCGGCATGCACAAAATCGAAGAATCAAAGCAGATTGTAAAACGCCTTATTTTGAAATATCACGTTACGCTTATTTCCGTCGGAAACGGAACGGCTTCAAGAGAATCGGAACTTTTTATTGTCGATCTCTTAAAGGAAATGAATGTTCCCACAAAGTACGTAATCACAAGTGAGGCGGGTGCGTCCGTTTATTCCGCAAGCAAGCTTGCAACGGAAGAATTTCCCGATTACGATGTCGCACAGCGTTCGGCTGTATCGATTGCGAGAAGACTTCAAGACCCTCTTGCGGAGCTTGTAAAAATAGAGCCGCAGGCAATCGGTGTCGGTCAATATCAGCATGACATGAACCAAAAGAAGCTTTCGGAAACGCTTGCGGGAGTGGTTGAGGATTGCGTAAACAAGGTAGGTGTCGACTTAAATACGGCATCGCCCGCGCTTCTCGAATATGTTTCCGGCATATCGAAGGTTATCGCCAAAAACATAGTTGCGTACAGAGAAGCAAACGGTAAATTTGTGTCAAGAAACGATCTTTTAAAGGTCGGGAAACTCGGACCCAAGGCATTTGAACAATGCGCCGGCTTCTTACGTATTACGGGAGGCGAAAATCCGCTCGATCAAACGTCGGTGCATCCCGAGTCTTATGCGGCAGCTACGGCGCTTTTGTCTAAGCTCGGATTTGAAGTAAACGATATAACAAAGCTTATGGCGGAGCAGCATGCGGCGGAAAAGAAAATGAAGGCGGAAGCCGCAGCGGCAAAAAACGAGGAAGCAAAAAATAAGCCCCGTAAGCAAAAGAACGAAACACATGAAATTAAGGTGTCGAACACAAATTCCGCATTCGGTGCGGCTCTGCTTAACGCAATGTCGAAGTCGCAAAAGCCGATTACGGTAAAATCGGGAAGTCAAAACGCACGCGATGAAAAGGCAGAAAATGTAAAATCCGCAAACGGAAACATAACAAACGCTCAAAACGATTTTGAAAATCTTTCTTCCATAAGCCGCATGGTTAAGGATAAGAAAAAGATGGCGGAAGAACTCGGAATCGGTGAAATGACACTTACGGATATCATAAAAGAGCTCGAAAAGCCGGGACGCGATCCGAGAGACGAAATGCCGCGCCCGATACTTAGGAGCGACGTCCTTGAAATGAAGGATCTTACGGAAGGCATGATTTTAAAGGGAACCGTCAGAAACGTTATCGATTTCGGTGTGTTTGTGGACATAGGAGTACACCAGGACGGACTTGTTCATATTTCGCAAATCACAAACAAAAAATACATAAAGCATCCTCTTGAGGCGGTAAACGTCGGTGACATAGTTGACGTAAAGGTGTTGTCGTGCGATGTGCAAAAGAAACGTATTTCGCTTTCGATGATTATTTGATCGGAGGGCAGATATGGAAGAAAAAAGCATTAAATTTGACGTCAAAATGACGACAAAATATATGTTTGAATTTTTGTATGTGAATTCGTATTCGGGCTCGAGAGGCGTAATAAACTATTGCTTCAGTCTCATTGCGATACTTGCGCTTATATTCGGCTACGGAGATTCGGTATACAGCATGGTTGCGCTTGTCGTGCTCGCGCTTATGTTTACGGTAATCGACCCTTTTCTTCTTTTTGTAAAAGCACTGAAACAGGTGAAAGTGACTGAGGCTTTTAAGAATCCGATTACGTACGAATTTAAAAAAGAAGGGTTCTTGGTGTCACAGGGCACAGAGTCTCAGGAAGCACCATGGGAAATGATTTTACTTGCAAAGGAAACGATCGGAAGCATAATTTTGTTTACCGGAAACAACAATGCGATTATATTGCCAAAAAAATGCATAGGCGAAAATTTGAACGATTTTAAAGCTTTGCTTCATGAAATGAGACCGGCGGAATCGGCAAAAATCAAAAAATAATCGGTAAAAATCAAAAACAGAGGATTGTATGGAACAGGTTACATATTCTTCAAACTCACCGGAGGATACATTAAAAATCGCATATGAGATTGCCTTAAAAACGCTTCCGGGAACAATTATATGCCTTAACGGAGATTTGGGCGTCGGAAAAACCGTTTTTACGAAAGGCTTTGCGAAAGGGCTCGGAATAAAAGAGCACGTTGTAAGCCCGACGTTTACGATTATGCAATCCTATACGGACGGAAAAATGCCCTTATATCATTTTGACGTTTACAGAATAGATGACATAAGCGAAATGGACGAAATAGGATATGAGGACTGTTTTTATGGTGACGGAGTGACTCTTATAGAGTGGTCCGAAAAAATAGAAGAATTGATTCCTGCGG
>CAZZFV010000021.1:0-36927 GCA_964653855.1 uncultured Lachnospiraceae bacterium | reverse complement strand
TATATTTTGTCCAATCTTCGTATGGAATATTGTCCATAAATTCTTCGTAAAATGAGGAAAATCCCGTATATGCGTTCATATATACTTATATGCCTTTCAAACTTAATTTATATACCTGCTTTATCGCACCTTATGTTCTCACTTATATAACCGCTGTATTCTGCCTGTATTCTCACTTCTGCGTACGTTGTAGCCGTTACATTTGTCTGCATTTTGTTTTTGTGGTTCTTATATCGATTACAGTTTGCATTTTTTGGTATTTTCATGTGGAGTTCTTGGTAAATTTATGGTATAATGACCTCATTACACAAGAAGGAGACAAATCATGCTTTACGGAGCTCTTGAAGCCGGCGGTACAAAAATGGTTGCCGCTGTAATAAGTGAACAGGGTGAAATACTTAGCCGTACCGAAATAAAAACGGAAACACCCGATATCACGTTGCCCTCACTCATCGATTGGTTTAACGACAAAAAAATCGATGCCCTCGGCATCGGCACATTCGGACCCGCCGATTTAAACAAAAATTCCGCAACCTACGGATACATTACATCAACACCAAAGCTTGCATGGAGAAATTGCAATATCTTAAAGGCATTCAAAGATGCCCTAAATATCCCCGTCGGCTTTGACACGGACGTAAATGCCGCGGCTCTCGGCGAAGCCGTGTTCGGCGCGATGAAAGGATTAAAAAACGGAATCTATATCACAATCGGCACGGGAATAGGAGTCGGAGTGCTTACAAACGGCTCACTTCTTCACGGTATGCTGCACCCGGAAGCGGGGCACATTTTGCTCCCAAAAAATCCCGATGACACATTCACAGGCGTGTGCCCTTATCACAAAAATTGTTTTGAAGGGCTCGCATCAGGTCCCGCGATCGAACATCGTTTCGGAAAAAGCGCGAAATTACTTTACGATGTGCCCGAAGTTTGGGAGCTTGAAGCAGAATATATAGGAAAAGCTCTCGTAAACTATATTCTTACTCTTTCACCCGAACGCATCGTTCTCGGCGGCGGAGTAATGCATGTGGATAAGCTGTTTCCGTTAATCCGTGAAAACGTGCTCGCGCTTCTCAATAACTACATCGACACGAAACAAATTCACGATATCGATTCTTATATTGTGCCTGCGGCGCTACACGATAACCAAGGAATTCTCGGATGTGCCGTGCTCGCAAAAAATGAAATAAATTCCTAAAACCTGTATCAAATATTTGCCAAATATCGCTCCGCGCTTGTCACGGCGCAAGCTCCGTCCGCTGCCGCCGTGATGACCTGGCGGAGTGTTTTTGTGCGCACGTCGCCCGCCGCAAACACATTCATCTCCGATGTGTGTCCGTCTTCGTCCGCAACAATGTATCCCGCCGCATCGCACGACACCGCATCTTTAAACAAATCCGTTACCGGAATCATTCCGACCGCGATAAATACGCCGTCGGCAGGGATTGTTTCCTTGTTTCCCGTAATCTTTTCTTCGATTGTTACGCTTTTTACGCTTAAATCGCCGTCTATCGAAACGATATTCGAATTTAATTTTTCTTCGATATTTTCTTTGTTTTTAACCGCCGTCACAAGCGTCTTTGCGGCTCTGTAAGCGTCACGGCGATGAACAAGATACACTTTTTTACAAATTTTTGATAAAAAGAGGGCATCTTCAAGCGCCACGTCTCCGCCGCCCGCAACAACGACGATTTTGTTTTTAAAAAAAGCTCCGTCGCACGTTGCGCAATAAGACACGCCCGAGCCCAAAAACTTTTCTTCTCCCGGCACTCCCAAGTGCCTGTGAACCGCACCCGTTGCGATTATTGCCGTGCGAGCCGTGATTACCGTGTTGTCCGAAAGCGTCACCGTCACTTTTTCCGGATCTCTTTTAAAATCCGTTACTTCGCCTTCCAGAAATTCTGCGCCTAAGTTCTCCGCATGCTCACGCAAACGCATTCCGAGATCAAAGCCGTTTATATGAAAAAGTCCCGGATAATTGTCAACTTCCGACGTATTGATAATCTGTCCGCCCGAAACGGGTGCTTTTTCGATAACCTCAAACTTTAATTCCGCACGGCTTGCATAAATTGCTGCCGCAAGACCCGCCGGGCCGCTTCCTATTATAATTAAATCAAGCATATTTTTTTCCTCATTTTTTCCGAACAATATTTTACCGTTATCATCTCGGCAGCATCGACAGCGTTTCGTAAATAAATATATAAATCACACCGAGCGCCAAAGAAATCATGAGCGGCACGGTAAAAATCGTAAGCGACCGGTCTCCCTTTATTTCTTTTTCGTTTGTTACAACCTGTCTTTCATAAGGACCGGCAGACGTTTTTTCGACGGGCACGTTATCGGCATATAAGTATGCCGTGCGGAACCTGTCCCATGTGCCGGCATTTTTTGCGATTCCCCGGAAAATAAGCGCACATATAAAGAATGAAATCACGGCAAGAGGAAGATATGTCATAATGACACCGAAGAATGAGATTTCGGCCGTCCCCGTACTTGCAAAAAGCGAATTTACCCATTCATCCGCAGTTGCCCCTGTATCTCCGACCACTTGTTCCAGCGCTTTCTTATACTCCGTGAGCCCCATTTCTTCGTAAATCACCATGCAGTTCTTTAAAAACTCATAAAACTTCGGAAGAAGATAAACAAGCGTCACGCTTGTCGCATTCATAAGGAAATGGATAATCATTGTTGACACAATCGAGCCCGTTGCCTCAATGAGAAGCGCGGCAATAATGCCCATTACAAAGGCATAGCAAAATTGGTTCAGATTTCCGTGCGCAACACCGAAAAGCAAAGCGGAAACAAGCACGCTCTTCCATGGAGAAGCGGGTCTGTAGCTTTGACAAAGTGCCCCGCGGAACGCCGTTTCCTCACAAAACGCGGGAATCACCGCCATAATTATAAGAGAAACAATATAAGGGAACTCGTTGTAAAGCCCCGCAATTGCGGAAGATGTTGCCGTGTTCGTCGTAAATACAAGCGAAAGCGCGTTAACAAACGTAAGAATCGGCTGCATGCAAATGCCGAACAAAATCACAAGCACATAATTTACGGGCTTCATTTTGTTGAATTTTATTTCCTTTAACGGATTGGTTTTAAGGATCGCAAAAACCGCGAGAAAGGGCACAATGATCAAAACTTCCGTAATCGTGTAATTAAAGAAGGTATTCGTAAATATTATGCAATTCGGGAAAAAATAATATAAAACCTCGACAAGAATTTTTAAAACAAAAAAAGCAAGTATTGCGATGTTTACATAATTAATCTTTTTTTGAGCGGGTATATTCATCAATGATTCCTCTCTTAATGGTATAGATATATTCATTGTAAATCACAATATGATTTTTTTCAAGGATAAAGAACCGGACGCCGGTTTTCTTTACTTGACATTTTTTTTATCACGTGATATAACACGCAGGCTATCTTGAGAACTCATACGATAACGACAAAATAACAAAAAGGACGGAAAAACACATGTTTTATTTGGCACAAACTCAAACGCTCCGTGTCGCAAAAATTGTCGAACACGGCGCATATCTTGCATCTGTTGACACAGACAACGATTTATTTACAAATCTCCCCGAAAACGCAAAAATAGAATCAAAGAATATTTTGCTCCCGAAGAAGGAAGCCGCAGGGCTTAAAGAAGGGGACACGGTCTCCGTTTTCGTTTACAAAGACTCATCCGACCGACCGATTGCGACAACACACGATCCGCTTATTCACATGGGCGAACTTAAAAGTCTCAAAGTAAACGACGTGACGGAAATCGGCGCTTTCCTTGACATGGGGCTCATAAAAGACTTATTTCTGCCTTTTAAGGAGCAAACTTACCGCGTAAAAAAGAATGACAATGTCCTTGTTTCACTTTATATCGACAAGTCGGGCAGACTTTCTTCGACGATGAAAATTTATAAGATGTTAAAAACCGATTCACCGTACAAAAAGGACGACATTGTCACCGGACTTTGCTATGAATTAATCGACAACTTCGGTGCATTTATTGCCGTTGACAATTGCTACTCCGCACTTATTCCGAAGCACAGATTGTTTGAAAAAGTACTCCCCGGAATGACCGTCACCGCTCACGTTGCGGAAGTCTTGGCAGACGGAAAACTTGAACTCACGCTTCGTGAAAAAGCGTATATGGAACTTGATTCGGACGGCGAAAAGATACTTGAAGCATTAAAAGAAGCGGACGGATTTTTACCTTATCACGACAAGAGCGCTCCGGATGTAATAATTGCCCGCTTCGGACTCAGCAAAAACGCCTTTAAGCGCGCAATCGGACATTTGCAAAAAAATAAGGTCATCAGAATTTCCGATGACGGAATAACGTTGTTATAAAAAAAATCGAGCCGCCGACTCTCCGTCTGCGGGCATTAAGACAACAACGGTTCATAAACATTTAAACAACAACAATTCATAAACATTCAGGCAATAAAAAAACGGGTGAATAAATTTTCACCCGTTTTTGTTTACGTTAAGGAAGCAATAATCTCCTTCCGACAAACCATTCTATTGCCAATATACTCTTATTTCATAGCCTATCGCTTTTTTTGCCGTAAAAGAACCGATATAGTCGTCAAACCATACATCGTCTTCCCAAAGTTCCCCGTCCGTTACTTCATAAACCGGATAAATTTTTATGACAATCGCCTTATCAAACGTGTCCGTCCAATTTATCAAAAACGAATTTTTTTCGGTAAGTGAATAACCGATCTCCGCTTCGACTGTTTTCGCCTTCACCTTGGAACTTGCCGAAAACTTATTGCTTATCGATATCGTATCGGTTACGGAAACGGTGCCCTTGGGGCGCTTGTATTCTCTGAGTAATTCTGTCGTATCCGTTTCGGTTTTAACGCTCAAATTTCTGAGCTCATACTCAAAGAGACCGGCACTCATTATACCTGCCGAGTTCAGGTTACCCGGAACCTCACTATACATCGTTCTCTTTACAAAAATGAGACTCGGATCATATGTTTCACCAATCTCATTCATATAATCGCGTACGTTTTCCGCACCCGCTATTATGTATTCATGGGATTCAAAATTATCGCCTAGGGTCAACGCATAAGCCGTATTAAAATCGGTCAATGAAAAAAGCAACGGCACTGTAAGCATTATCGGCAAAACTTTTTTTAAAAGTTTCATATGCCTCTTTTTCTTCATATCCGTCACCTCACATTCCGACACCGTCCGCCTTAAACTTCCGTCGGATCGTAATCCATGATGAGAGCGGCAACGATATAAGCAAGCAAACCTGTACCGCAAGCGAGAACAAGGATTGCCCAAATGATTCTCACGATCGTGGGATCGATATTAAAATAATTGGCGATTCCGGCGCAAACTCCGAATATTTTTTTGTCTTTGTAAGACTTATAAAGCTTCTTTTTCACGTCATTCTCCTTATGTATCCAAGAATCTCATCTTGTTTTCGACTTTTTGCTTTTTGATTTCGGGCATCTTGGGCTCCGGCTTTCTGCCGGCATTTGCCATATCGTTTTGGAATTCGCGCTTGCATGCGTCACAAAAACGTCCCGTCAAAATACGCTTGCCGCACTTCTCGCAATTTATCGCAACATCCGAAGATTCGGCAAAAGCAAGACGTTCTTCTCTTATCCACTTACGGATCTGGTTGCTTGTGACATCCATTGCGTCACAAACCTGCTGTATACCGCAGCCGGGATTTTCGTAAACGTACTTCTTTACTTCCTCAAACTTTTCGTCCATTTTTTTGAGACATGCCTGGCAAAGCGGCGGACCTCCGATATAAGTAAACATTTTTCCGCAATGGGCACAATTTTTCATTTCCATAATTCATCATCCTTTCAAAAAAGCATTGATTTTTTATGTACTTATGTCTCCGGCCGCAAGAGCCAGAAAATAAACATATCTTACACCTGATTTTTTTAATTCCTTTGCACAAAACGAAAGCGTGACGCCGGTTGTAAATATATCGTCGATAAGAAGTACACTCTTCGGAATTTTGTTGTCACCGAAATTCGCCTTAAACGCTCCCGAAAGATTATTTTCGCGTTCCCTTTTCCCAAGTTCTTTTTGATCGGCGGTGCTCCTTATTTTGACAAGAGCGTTTTGAACGGGAATTCCCGTGCGGCGTGACACCGCATCCGCCAGGATTTTGCTTTGGTTAAAGCCGCGCCTCATTTCCTTTTTATGATGTAACGGAACCGGAACCAATATCTCAGGCCTCACATTTTCAAGAAACATCTTATGCAAGCGTACCGTAACATCCGCCATAAATTCGACAAATTCTTCCGTTCCGTTTTCCTTGATGCTTTTTATCGCCTTGTTTACGGAAGACCTGTAATTAAACGTGCATCTTCCGGAATCAAACATAAACGTTTTCCGCATGCAATCGGGGCACATTTCTTTTTGCGAATCCCGAATGCTACGTCCGCATTTTAAGCAATAAGGCTCTTTTATTATATCAAGCTTTTTTATGCATTTTTCGTGGATTTTTTGTCCTTTCGGCATAACCGGCATGAGACACACGGGGCAACACTTAGGGAACAAAAAATCAAAAAAATCGTATAATTTGATTTCCATCCATTCTACTATATTTTTTTTTGCATATCAATTAAAAAAGTATTAGATATGTCATGTGCCATGAACGTTTTAAGCAAAATCAACCGAATAATTTCTTTGGATATACACCCTTATCGCATAACGCCTTAAACGATTCCACAACCAAAGGCTTGTCTTCCTTATATGTGACTCCGAACCACTTGTCGTTGCTCTTTAACACCGTAACGGTTGCTTTTTTGTCGGCAAGCATTTTCTTTATGACATCGGGAAGCAGGTATTCGCGCTTTAAAGGATTGTCGCCGAGATTATTTAAAAATTCCTTAAATCCTGCCGCAAGTTCATCCAAAAATCCCGGAACAAGTCCCCACATATTCATGGAAACGGGTGTTTCAAGGCCTATCGTAATGGGATTTCCGTTTGAATCAAGCGCTTTTGCGATGTTTCCGTCTTTATATATTTCAAAGCGCTCGTTGATATCCTTAAGATGTCCGTTTTCCGACACCTTGCACTCCGCTCTCGTAACACGTCCGTTTTCGCTTAAAGTATTCTTAAGCACAAATCCGACCATGGAAAGAGTCATGGGATCTTTATTCACATCGACGTTTGCGAGAAAATCATGCATAACCGTAAAAGCCTCGCGTCCGTAATAATCGTCCGCATTGATAACCGCAAAAGGGCAATCTATGTTTCCGAGACACGAAAGCACGGCCTGACCCGTACCCCAAGGCTTTGTTCTGCCCGCAGGAACCGTGAACCCCTCGGGAACATCATTAATTTCCTGAAAAACGTATTTAACTTCCGCTCTTTTTGCGATTTCCGGATTTATTATCTTTTGAAATTCGTCATACAAATCACGTCTCGTAATAAATACGATTTTGTCGAAACCCGCCTCAAGCGCATCATATATGGAATATTCCATTATGATTTCGCCCGAAACTCCTACATGCTCAAGCTGCTTGATTCCGCCGCCGTAACGACTCCCCATGCCGGCAGCCATAATAACAAGTGCCGTTTTGTTCATTTTACTACCTCTCTTATTGCATTTTCTAACCCCGAAAAACGTTTTTGTTCCATGATATTGTTTATCATAAAATTAATCGTGTTCGACGCTCCGATTATTGTAACACACTTCTTTGCTCTTGTCACCGCGGTATAAAGCACATTTCGGTTAAAAAGCATCTTGGGTCCCGACAAAAGAGGCAATATAACCGCCGGATACTCGCTTCCCTGCGACTTGTGAATCGTAATCGCATAAGAAAGCATAAGTTCGTCGTGATCCGTAAACTTATATTCGACGATTCGCCCTTCGTCAAAGCGCACATCAATCGTTTCCGTGATAAAATTTATATCGGTGATAATCCCCGTGTCTCCGTTAAAAACGCCCGTTCCGCTATCAATCACAACTCTGCCGGCGCCGCGCACTTCCCATTCGAGCGAATAATTGTTTTTTATTTGCATTACCTTGTCGCCGACCCTGAATATTTTCCCGTTTTCAAAGATTTTTTGCGCTTTTCCCCTTTCTTCCGGATTCAAAGCGTCTTGCAAAACCTCGTTCAATCTTTCGCACCCGAGCTCGCCCGATTTCATGGGAGTAAGCACCTGCACCTCGGTTGGCGCAACATCCGCAAACTTGGAAATTTTTGATTTTACAAGATAAACGATACCTTCCGTGATTTCACGCGAATTACCGTTTTCTATAAAAAAGAAGTCCTTGTTTTTCTTGTTGTCAAGCGATATCGCTTCGCCGTTGTTTATTTTGTGGGCGTTTGTTATAATCGCACTTTCCGCCGCCTGGCGGAATATTTTTTTAAGGCAAACCGTATTAAATCTGCCCGATGCGATAATATCCTTTAAGACGTTGCCCGGTCCCACTGACGGAAGCTGATTTACGTCTCCCACAAATATGACTCTCGTTCCCACGATTATCGCTTTCAATAACGCATGCATAAGCGTAATGTCAACCATTGACACTTCGTCTATTATCATGACGTCGGTTTCAAGCGGATTCAACGCATTTCTCCCAAAATCGACCGACGAAACTGTGCCGTCGTCCGACGGCTTTTTTTGAAATTCGAGCAGACGGTGAATCGTCTTTGCTTCCTTTCCGACGGTTTCGGTCATTCTCTTTGCCGCACGTCCCGTGGGAGCCGCAAGAAGCACGTCCATTCCTTCGCGCTCAAAAAATCTGATTATCGCGTTTATCGTTGTTGTTTTTCCGGTACCCGGGCCGCCCGTCAGCACAAACACACCGTTTTTGACGGATTCCGTAACAGCCTGCTTTTGAAGCGCGTCAAGCTCAATATCCAGGTCTTTTGTCACACCCGCGATACGATCGTCAATTTTTTTGTCGGAAATTTCAAAAGTACAATTTAAATCAACAAGCATCCTTGCAACATCAAGTTCAAGATAATAAAACCTTGCAAGATATACCTGTCTTACGTCGTCCCGATCCTTTATTATGACTTTATGTTCGGCGGCAAGCCCGTTTAATTCATGAATGGCAATTTCAAGTTCCGTCTCAATAACGGATTCAAGATTTTCAAAGAGCATGTCTTCCGGCAAATAAACGTTTCCGTTTGCGGCGGCATTTGACAACACATAAATAATCCCCGCCCTTACACGCGTTTCCGAAATATCCGCGATTCCCATTGAAAGCGCAAGATTGTCCGCCGTTTTGAATCCGACGCCTTTTACGTCTTCGCAAAGCTTATACGGATTTTCCCGTAAAACAATATACATTCTTTCGCCGTAAACGGAATATATCTTAATCGCAAGCGCCTCGGAAACTCCGTAATGCTCAAGAAAAACTATCGCTTCCCTGAGCTCCCTTTTTTTTGCGAACTGTTCCGCAATCTTCATCGCGCCCGCTGCGCTGATTCCCTTTACTTTGTGGAGGCGTTCCGGTTCTTCGTCCATTATTCTGAACGTATCGTCACCGAACATCTCTACAATGCGTTTTGCAAGCGATGCGCCTATTCCCTTTATTGCTCCGCTTGCAAGGTAACGCTCCATATCTGCGGCTCGCGTGGGATCTTTGGCTCTGACAGATCGCACCTTCATTTGTTCTCCGTATTGCGGATGAAAAGTCATCTCTCCTTCCGCTTCCACAAATTCGCCCACATCAAAAACAGCCATAACTCCGACACAGCAAACGTCATCGTCTTCTGTTTCTATCGTCATGACTGTATATCCCGTTTCTTCAAGCCTGTATATAATTTTGGATACGTAGCCGGTAATTATCATGCGTTACTGTCCGTTATTTTTTATCGAATCGTATAACATTTGCGCAATACCCAAATTTGCGTTTTCCGAAATTATTTTTGCATATTCTTGATTTATCGTATCGGAAAAGGTGCTTAGGTAGTCATTTTCCTCTTCTTCCTCATTCTCAAGCAAAGCGCTCTTTGTCGACTTTACGACCTGCTCAACCAAATATTCCTCAAAGCTTTTGCAAGCGTCCAAAAGTTCTTCGTCGGAACTCTCGGAAGAAAGATTTGAAATCGTAGACGAAAGCTTCTCGCTTGACGCCGTACTTGCGTTACCTGCGGCGCTGTTTAAATATAATGAATCTGAACCCGTAATCTTCATGCGGCCCTCCCTAAAAATCTATTATCCGCGCAAATTGTTTGCCTGCTGCAGCATCTCATCGGATGCGTTGATAATCTTTGAGCTCATTTCATAAGCACGCTGAGCGACAATCAAATTTACCATTTCGTCAACCGTCTGAACGTTTGACGCTTCAAGGTAACCCGACTTCACCTTTGACTGTGTTAATTCCGTGTCTTCCGACTCGAGTCTTGCCTCGCCCGACGCATCGGTTGCAAGTAAAAGACTTGATGACATTTTTTCCAATCCCGCAGGATTCGAAAACTGTGCAAGCCCCACCTGAATTCCGAGATCCGTCACCGTTTCGTCCGTGTTGCGATAATAAAAATGTCCCAAATCGTCTATATAAATGTTTGCGGAATTGAGCGACGCATCAAACGAAATCGCCTCGCCCTCCGTATTCAAAACCGAATATCCGTCCTGCGTCGCAAGAGTAAGATTTCCGTCCGCCGCAATCGAAACGTTAAAATTGCCCGCACGCGTGTAATATGTTTCGCCTTCGCCCGCGCTTACCATAAAGAAACCGTCACCCGAAATCGCAAAATCAAAGGTGTTTCCGGTTTCGTTGAGTGTCCCTTGAGTATACCTTGACGTGATTCCGGATGTTCTGACGCCCGCGCCCACCTGTGCTATAACAGGCTTGGGATTACCCTCGTTGTCTTCCGTCTTTGTCTGAAGCTTGGAATAAAGAAGGGATTTAAATTCCACCGTCTCTTTTTTGTAGCCTGTCGTGTTTACGTTTGCAAGATTGTTTGAAATTGTATCAACCGCATTTTGCTGGGCTATCATGCCCGAAGCGCCGGTCCAAAGCGATCGCATCATAATAAATTACCTCGTCGTTATATTCACCCTACACATTTGCGAGACTTATCGATTGTTCAAGCGAAGAATCCATTGTCTGGATTACCTTTTGATTTGCTTCGTATGCCCTCGTAATCGTAATAAGATTTGTCATCTGCTTTACAACATTTACGTTTGACTGTTCAAGATATCCCTGTCTCACAACACCCGATACGGTTTCCGTCTCCGTAGCGCCTTCCACCGGCTCGTACATCGTATCGGCATATTTTTTAAGGTAGCCGTAATCTTCAAAATCTGTAAGAAGAATGTTGTCAACAAACTCACCGTCGGCATATATCGCACCGCTTCCGTCTATCGAAATTTCGGAAGCCGTTGTCGGCACGCTTATGTCACCGCCCTCGCCTTGCAAACGATTCCCGTCGGAATCCATGATGATTCCGTCCGCATTCATCGTAAAATTGCCTGCTCTTGTGTAGCGCGTATGCGTGTTTCCGGCGGTATCTGCAACATTTACCGTAAAAAATCCGCTTCCGTCTATCGCAAGATCAAATGTGTTACCCGTTTCGCGAAGCGAGCCTTGTGCGTAATCCGTATATTGCTCACCGATTTTTACACCGAGCGTAACTTTACCTATTATTTCGTCCGTATCGTATCCGTCCGAGCGATCGCGGATTTTCACCTTTAACACGTTGTCAAAGCTTTGCGATGTGACATTTTCCGTTTTGAAACCCGTTGTCTGGGCGTTTGCAACGTTGTTTGAAATGACATCGAGACGCTTTTGTTCATTTAACATTCCGGTCCAGGCCGTATAAAGTCCTCTTACCATAATATCTCCAAAACATGTGATTTAAACCTGCACATTGATTTTCATCATTGTATCAAAAATTGTTTTCGTGCGCAATCAACATAATGACTATAATTCTGTATCAATTATCGACATTATTACCAAAAAATATAACGGGGATTGTCGGATCAATATTTTTTTCTTTTTATATGGCTTAAAGGGTAGAACTTACGCGTAAAAAATAGTAGAATAATCGGGCGGGCAAAATCACCCTCCCACACATGAGGTAATTTTAATGGAAAACAACACGAAATTCACAAAAAAAGAAATAAATCATTTTATATACAACTTATCAAGCTTTGTGGGGCTTAAAATTTCATGTTACTTTTTATCGGGAGCCTTGTTCCTCGCACAAATTTATTTTGTCATAAATTCGTACAGAAACTTTTCGGCGCTCTACATACTTGTGGCAAATCTTTTGCTTCCTCTTATACTTGAAGAATCGTTTAAAAAAGAAAAGATTCCGGGTGCCCTTCCTTTTCCCATGCTTGCGGAAAAGCACCGGTTTTCATACGCATCAAAAAAAGCAAAAACCTACGGCTTTATCGTAAATCTCATTTTTCTTCTTGCGTGGTGCCTAAACTACGCCGAAAAAGAAATTGCTTTTCTCCCGGCTCCGTTTATTTCACTCGGAATACTTGTTGTTTATATTATTGTGAGAATTATCGTATGGCTCGGATTTCTTGTGGGATTTAAAGTTTGTCCGATGAAGATGATGGGGTAAAAAGTATCCTCAACCACCTTTTCTCATCTTTTTCCTTCAGGCAAACCACATTACATTCTGCCCGAAATATATGCTACCACAATAGCCACAACAACAAGAATAACAACCGTAAGAATGATCCACTTAAACACCATTGCGATAAGGCTCGCTATGCAAAGCAAAGCCAGAAAAATAGCAGGTCCGGCAGGTACGATAAGCAAGGTAGCATTGGTAACAAAACAATTTGTCTTACTCCAAACCGCTTTAGCAAGAATAATTTCTGCAATAAACGTTATCACAAAACAAATAATACCCAACACATTGATAACGTTATAGCCCGCATGTTCTTCAATACGTTCTCCCATTATTTTTCCCACTGTTTCGAATACTGTATAAGAACCTACTGCAGTAATATCAATAGTGAATACAAAAAATAAAAATTCTTTTATTCCCTTAATAAATCCAAATTCCAGAGGATTCATGCCACTTACATTGCTTTCGATAGAAGAAATTTCTTCAGAAACAGACTTTTTAACGGAAAGCGGATAATTCCATCCGGCGGAGCCCGACTTCAAAAAAGCATCCTGATTTAAACTAATGGAATTTCTTTCTTTGTTTACCCGATTTTTCAATCGAATGATATAGTCTCTGGAAGACGAAATTTTCCCATAATAACGAAGATTACATATCTCGTCAAAAAGCATTGTAACAAACAACCAAAGCGCAATTCCAAGGCAAACAAGCCGAATCGTATCATTCAGATAATTTCTTACGTATGCATAGCCCAAAACCACTGCGGCAATCCAGACTATGGTAGCGAATATGGAGCCCTTAATTTTAGCTTTAGATTTGCCGTTCATTCTATTTTCAAAGTCATTGATGGTTTGAGAGAGTTCACCTTCAAAATTCTCCATTTCTCTATTTGCATCATCTGCATATTTTCTGAAAGAAATATCATCGCTAAAGTTCATTAATCTGTATCCCCTTCGGCTTTTTCAATAAAATAACCGAATCCGATAGGTGCCTGACGTCCAAAAATATTAAACGCAAAACATCCGATCAAATTCGTACATATTACACCATTTTCTTTATAAACACCCGCACTCACACAAAACGGATTATCAATTAAGATCTTGTTAAACTTATCAACATTCTGTATCAAAGGGTCATATATTTTATATAATTCGTCGATTGATAGTTTTTCAATTTTTTTTTGTGTAGGTTCACGAAAATCGATAATTTTTGAAATCACACGTTTACCTTCCGCATCCAACGGTTTATATATCTTATTAGCACGAGTAAGAAGCTGCTTGGTATATGTAGCAATACCGATAGGACCATATTTCACAAAAAATTTTCTGATACACACCGGATCGACATTTTCTTTAACCGCAATGTCATCAATCATAGACAACAAAAAGCATGTTTTGCCAAACAAATCGCATTGATTCGTTTTCTGCATGACATCATCCCAAATTTTTTTATACCCAAAACTAAAAAGAAATCCATATAAATCAGCACCTTCTTCACGGCTAAGAATCTTCTTTAATCCGTCTCCTTTATAAAAAACAGCCGGAGAAGCAAACAAAGCTTCCACCAATTGTGAAATTGTCGATACAGTCTTTTCGCAAACAGTGAGCTGTCTTTTTTCCGCAAAAGAATTCCCAAACCAAAAGCAAGATATTTGGGGTTCACTTTCAGCCAATCTTTCAATTTCATCAATCAAATTTCGAGTATCGGGTTTTATGCTTATTCCCTTAGTATTATCAAGCCAATAAGAAATACAATGTTTCCGGAGAATTTCACCATATGCAGCCGGTTTTTTTGCCGCAACCATCTTATTTCCCAATTCTTGTAAGTTGCTGAAAGTGTATCCTCGATAGACAATAGGGCCATACGGATACAACTTTTTTAAAAAGACCGCCAATCCCTTGTCGGAATCACCACTACGATAGGTTTCCTCAGCTTTTTGAGCCTCTCTTGCCAAATCAAGTCTAAAAGAATTAAAAAATCTTTCAAAATATTTACGATAAAGAAGATCCTTGGCTTCATTCCAATGTTCCTCATCCTGTGTGATCTCCTTGAAAAGGCTCTCTTCGTCACAACATTCAACACCAAGCAAATTAAATTTTTTCGGCCACTCCTCATCGGAATTTGATCCGGTATAATTATGCTCTGACAACCATTGATTTACATCATCATAACCAAAACGGTATTTTGCATCATACTTACATAAGCCTTTCAATAGGTTTTCAAGCAATTCTCTGTTCAGAGCGAGCCTTCTTAAAGGAAGTTTCCCTTTTTGAACAGAAACCGATATCATAGATGCCTCCATACCATCATATACATTATGTCCCTCAAACAGTGAACCAAGTGTAACTCCAAGAGAATAATAATCAGTCTTGTCACCATAAGTAAACGTCGGCTGATCGGTAACACAAAGACGCAATTCGGGAGCAACATAACCATCCTTACCGACAACATGACGCGTAACATTTAAGTTTCCGTTTTGAGTAACTGTTGCAACGCCAAAATCTCCAAGGACATACCTGTCTGCAATTTTATAAATATTATTCGGAGTAATATCTCTATGAAGAATACCAAATTTATGAATACTGTGAATTGCCTCGTTCAGCTGCCTTGTCACCACACATATTTCATCAAAAGAAAAAGCGCCCTTATTTGAAATATCGCCTTCTTCAACAAATGGCATAATTTCAAAATAGTACTTACTGTTTCCGAATTCCTGTAATCCTATTTCCGAAACAGCAAGAGTATATTTTTGCCCCTCCTCCGTTTTCATATATTCAAGCACTCGGCGACGAGATGAAACAGAAGATCCCGGACTGTTAACCGATTCATAATACACTTTGGCAACAACCTTTTTACCTTCCGAATCCGAGCATAGCAAAATAACAGATTCACCGCCGGCGGTCGAAAGAGTTTTCTCTACTTTATACACATTGTTGTTTGATGAAACAAGCTCATGTAACTTTACAACCGCTTCCTTAAATGCTTCCAACGTAGGAAAATAATTCGCCGCTGCCATATTCATAATATCGCTTGCATCCAATCCGTCTACAGAAGCATTATGTCGCCAACCTTCATCAACTTTTGTTTCATTTCCGGCTTTTTTTACATTTTTACGCCAACCTTCATCAACTTTTGTTGCTGACTTCTCTTTTTTATCATTACGCCATCCCTCATCAACTTGCGTAGGCTTATACTTATTAATTTCTTTCCCCATAGAGCCTTACCTCCACATTATTCCAAAGCAAAAGATTCATTCTCAATACAAGTTATATTTCCGTACACAGCACAAATACAAACGCTGATGTTATCGTCACCGCCTTGATTTAACGCAGTCTCAATCAAAACATCCGCCATCTTATCCAAAGAAACGTCTCTTGATAAAATTTCTTCCATTTGCTCAGCCGAAACGTTTTCCCATAAGCCATCGGAGCATATCAAAAACTTATCTCCCGGAGCAATCGCCCTCTTTGAAACATATATTTCCGGAGGTTGGCAAGCAATACCTATACATCTTGTAATTACATTTCTGTTGGGGTTTATGGCTGCTTCTTCTTCAGTCATTTGCCCCATGTCAATCATCTGTTGTACCGCGGAATGATCAACAGTCATTTTGCTCAATCCCCATCTGTCACAACGATATATTCTGCTGTCTCCCGAATGAAAAAAAACGATGGAGTCATCAAGGAAAACACACCCTGCTATCGTTGTACACATTTTGGAAAAATGCGGCATTTTTTTCTTCTTATCAAAAACCGCTTGTTCACAATTTCCCAACACATGCTTAAGATGATCAATGTTTCCCAAAGATTCCGGTGTCTCAGCGGACAGTACCTCCAAAACCGTTTGAGCGGCCACTCCTCCGCCATCATAACCTCCGCAGCCGTCACATATAGCCGCAACTGTCGGCAACGACAATTCTCCTTTTTGGGACATCATATCAAGAATCCGGCCATCTATTAAAGCTCTGTCATCATTGGTTTCTCTTGTTCCCATTTCAACCCTGGCAGCATAATTAATTTTCATTTTGCACCGTCACAAATTCTATGCCTTTATCAACAATGCGGCATTTTAGCTTAAATGGCGTATCGGATAAAGTACAAATAAAGTTTGCCAGAGGATTCAAAAATTCTCGCTCCAACATATTTCCGACGCCGCGTCCTCCGTTTGCCCTTTCCATAATTGCTTTTTTATGTAACTCATCAACCACGTCTGCCACATCTATATCAATGTTTTTTTCTGCCTTGATTAATTTGCAAATCTTACTGAGTTTATAATCGCAAATCACTTCCGCATCATGTTTATTGATAAATTGGAACACAACAATATTGTCCTCACCAAGTCGATTGAGCAGTTCAGGGCGCCCTATATCATTAAAATACGATTTTACGCCCTCCGTAAGTTTTTTTACAAGATCATTTCTGAATTTAGGTGTATCTTCCTCCATCGGATTTTCAATCGTAACAGTCGGTATCCGATGAGAATTTGTTCCGAAAGTGTTTTGATAACTCGGATCATCTTGGGTTAGACCTATATTACTTGTAAAAATAATTATGGTTTCACCAAAATAAACCGTATTCCCCTGATTATCCGTCATACGACCATCTTCGAGAATTTGAAGAAATTTATCCATAATTGTTGGTGAAGCTTTTTCAATTTCATCAAAAAGAATAACACTAAAGGGTCTGTTCTTAATTGCATTGGTAAGCTGCCCGCCTCCTTCATAACCCACATAACCCGGAGGTGCTCCAAACAATTTCTGATCGCTTTGTTCCAAACGATATTCACTCATATCAAATCTTATACAAGCGTTTTCATCTCCAAAAATTGCTTCTGCCAATGCCTTGGCAGTTTCGGTCTTACCGACACCGGTAGGTCCCGCAAAAAATAAAATTCCTTTCGGCTTATGCGAAGCTCCGGAATGTTGCAATCCCGACAAGCCTTTCACAGCTCTTGTAACAACGGTTTTAACTTTTTTGATTGCTTCTTCCTGCCCCTTTACTCTTTCTTCCAACTTACTTTCAATATGCGCAAGTATATCCTTTTCAAGCTTTTTCCACGGATCATCAAGTACTCCGTACTTATATAATCTAAAAGCAAGGTTAATATCTTGTGGTTGAATATTTTCACGGTAAGCAAGCTGTAAAATTTGCCTGATGTCCTGCAGTTGCAATCCCTCGCTTTCGGCAACAAATTGCTTTCCGGCATCATCGTCCTCTTTACTGAGCACCTTAAACATTTCCAACTTACCGGGAAGATTTTCAAGATACAACCGTCTGATATTCCTGTCAGGTACACAAACAGAAATTGTTCGAATATTGGGATTATTAAGATACACCCAAGCAGGTATATCATTGTATTTATCAACAATCATTATAAGAGAATTACAGGATACTTGTGATGTTTGTACCAGGGTGGTGGCTGCCATCAGGTTCAAAAACATCATATTTGCCTCTGCTTCACGTAAGTTACATGCATCCAATCGTGAAGCAAAATTTAATACGAAAACAACATTTTTATTTTTTTGGTCAGCGGTTAAATAACTGTCTTTATCCGCCATCGTTCTGCGAATAATTTCACTCACCCGAATATATTTTTCTGCCCCCGAAGAACCTTTGCATCCATTTTCCTTTTCGATCGGCATCATACAAACGGTACAACCATGATCTCTTTTTCCCTCGTCTGCGGAATATCCTTTAAGTAAACACTCCAATATCTTTTTTTGATCAGCTTCCGAATTTTCACAACAATAAAATCCGTCAACCGGATCAAAGAAAAAAACAATCGTTTTCTCCTCATTGACCAAACTCAAAATGGTTTGTTCCATATTGTCACTGTCAAGAAAGCTAACCTCACCGATCTCATATTGAAATCTCGGAAATTCATCGTACACATTTCCTTCCAGAATAATGCCGCTCTTAATTCCCAAAAACGACCTAAGTTCCCGCTGCCATTTCGGAATTATATTTTCGTTCATTTCAATCCCCCTTATTAAGTATACCTGTAATTATAATCTCCCGATTATGAACAAAACTCTCCAATATTCTTCCCTGTTTCATGTATTCCTCATATTTCGGAATAAGTTCTTCATTAAAAAAATAAATATTCTGATTGCTCGATCCTCGTAAAACGCAATCATTATTGTTTAATTCTTCAACATATCTTCCGTCAATCAAAACATCCAAATAATCCGGGCATCTTTTTGCTTCTGTGCCTGCCAAACCGCTTTGAATTTCTTGAAGTTCAAAGCCGGTATACACCAATATATCATTAAATTCTTTTCGTAACAAAATCAATAATTTCAACAATGCTTGAGGTTGTTCAAACGGATCTCCGCCCGATATGGTAACACCCGTACAATGATTCATTTGAGCAATTTGCATTATGATTTTTGCCAAATTCTCCTCATCAACTTCATGCCCCTTATAAGGTTGCAATTCCGGGGAAATACATCCCTTGCACCTTTTTTTGCAGCCCTGTGTCCAAAGACAAATTCTCTCTCCCGGCCCCAAAGAATGAACCGGCGATAATATTCCGGCAATTATCATTATATTATTGATATATGAAAAGCCATGGAATCGTTGTGGTGCCCCAACTTTAATTCATCACCGTCGCTCAACATATATTCTCCGTTTTCACCTATATCACGTGAATTAACCATTGTGCCGTTTTGCGATTTGTTGTCCCGTACAAACCAATTTCCGTTTCTGTAAAAGAGATAACAATGCTCCCTTCCAACCCGATTGTCTTGAGACAAAAAATCACTTTGATTCGCAGTGCGCCCCAACATATATTTATTCGTTCCCGCTTCCAGCATAAAAGATAAGTTTCCGTAGCGTACTGCCGTCAACATAATATTCTTTGGACTTTCATCCGTTTTATCCTGTAATTTTGAAGATGCGGTATTTTGTTCATTTATGTTTCCGAGAAATGATGACCAATCGACAACTTCTTCATCTTCCGTATCGGAAGATGTCGATATATCTCCGACCGTTTTTCGAATATTATTTGCCTTTTCCTGCCATTCGGCAGATTCATCGTTATTCTCTTGAGAAAAATCGGCATCTTGCAAATTTAAGTCTTGACTTATATGGCTTTTTGAATCATCTGCTTCATCATTCTTTTTTATTTTTTCTTCATCAACATATTCTTCGGGTTTAATCTGCGCAATCTTCGCCTTCCCGCACCCTGAGCACACCTTTACGGAATCCGAAGGACTTTTAATATAATTTAATGCTCCGCAACGAGGACATTTTTGCACATATATTTTCCTCGAAATATCAATTTTACCATATTGTTCCGAAGAAATTTTCTCTGTATCAACCAGTTCTGCTTCTATATTGTTCAATTCTTTTCCGCATTCACATTTATCAATCGTAAAATCATTATATTTTCCGCATTGAGTGCATTTCCTGCACGGAATTTTACTCATTCCCGTTCTCCTCTGTTTTTATTTTAATTGCATAGCCCGTTCTTCACCCTTATTGTTTCTCCTGTCTTCAATTAATTCATCCGCATTGTTTTTCCATGCGTTTTCATTCGAGCCAAACCATTCTGCAGACGAAATAACCGTTTCGGAAGATACTTTTTCCCTGTAGTCACATTTAATAAACCAATTATTCCAAAGGTTTTCACGAACCTTTTTCAAAGCAGAACATTGCTTTGATTGCACAGCCTTCGCCGTTTTATCGTCAGCATCCGAAAAAGCTTGCGTTGTGACAGAGCCGTCATCGTGAACAATAACCTGCAAAGAGTTTCCCGATGTTATGGAATAAAGTTGCGTTAAATCATGGTCACTCCAACTATAAAACGGCATTTTTTTTTCACCGATTTTTGCATTTTGCGGATTATGTTTTGACATTTTCGTAATATCGCTTCGAGTATACGCAGAATAGCCAAGGGCCTTCAGTTCCTGTTCCATAGCATAGCAAATATACCCTTCACGTCCCAGTGCTTGATATATTTCGCCACATTTTTTATTTTTTTCCAGTCGTTTTTCCAAAGCCAAAAGTCGTTTTTTCAACGCATCCGAACTACCAAAAGATTTAATGCTTTCGATCGGTTCTCTGAGACACTTAGCCACATTAACATATGTCGAATAAAGCGTCGACATTTTCTTTTGTTCCTTTTCAATGGACGGAATAAACATATCATACTGTTCAAGTATATCTTCCAATCTTTTAATGCCCTTCTTCAATTCGACATTGGATGTTGACGGCGCATAAAGACTTTCAATCAAATCGTCAACTCCGTTAAAACAGCTATGAAACCATGTATTACCCGATACCGATAATCCGGTCTCTGAGGACATCTTCCCAACATGTTCCAATGCGGATATCGTTTTTGAAGCAACATCCGATAGCTTTTCATGTAATTCCACGCGCTCCAAAACAATAGGATCCGTTACACCCATATCTTTTTCGTTTGTTGCCTCAATTTTCATTACCGATATTGCCGTTTTCATATCTGACATCAAATCAGCAAGAGAAGCTCCCTGATATATCCCGGAATCATTTTCTGCAAATTTTAAAGTTTGTAAATATTTCTGCTTTGCAACAATTTTATCAAGCTTGGCAAACCCAAAATAATTTAAACTTTCTATATCTGTGACATCATCAGGAATATCTTCACTGCAGATACTTTGCAACTCCGCCTTTAAACTTTCCCATCCTTCGGTTTCGGCTATACTTTTTTTATTTGCATCTATTTGCAAAAGCACCTGTCTGCACATATCCGTAAGTTGCTTATGCATAGCCACGGCAGATCGCATTCTGTGAGCGGCCGCCATCTTCTGTTGTTGTTTTTTTTCGGCAATCTGCTTATCAATGTTTTTGTTAACTTCCACCAACTTTTCCACTGCGCTTATGCCGACTTCCCCCAACGTTTCCACTGCGCTTATGCCGGCTTCCACCGACGTTTCCACTGCGCTTATGCCGGCTTCCACCGACATTATTGCGCTTTTCAACGCACCCTCCCCAATTAAACCATCTAAAATAACCTGTAGATCAACACAAATACTCATTTTTTCTCCTATCTCAAATTGACTCCGTATATCAATATTTTTTATATGGAGTGTATATTGCCCGTTGACAAATTTATTTCTTGCGAAATCAAATACTCATTAATTTTCTTTACGGCATATCTGACAGCAAGCAAATTACCACTCCTGTCAAAAACAAATTATCCGATTTAACGCACATTTCAAATAAAATAGTTATTGTCAAAGTTTCAATTTGTTCAAAAAAAAATTAACGTTTCAATTTGATATAACTGAACAACCTATCTACGCTCAATCCCACATATATCCGTATTTAATTGTTCGATCTTGGTTCCACCCCATATTCCAATCATCTTCCGGCAATTGGGATTCACAATAAAACGTTACCTTATTGCAATCATAAAATGCATAATAGCTGATTTGTTTTACACTGTCGGGAATAATTACCTTTGTAAGATTTGTACATCCTGAAAAAGCCCAATTCCGTATTGTCGTCACCGTACTTATAATTTCAATTTGAGTTATACTTGTACATCCCGCAAAAACATAATCGTTTAAAATCTGAATACAATCAGGCACAACCGTAATCTTAAGCCGTTCACAATTATAAAAAGCATGACTGCCAAGTGTCTCTAACACATATGGCCATTTTACAGAAGTTAATTTCCTGCATTCGGCAAAAGCGTAATCTTCTATTGCTTCAACCGAATCCGGCAGTTCTATTTCTTTCAGGTTATCGCAATGATAAAACGTATAATCATTAATTTGGGTAACACCATTCGGTATGTTAATTGTCAATAATTTATCACATCCCGAAAATGCATGATCACCTATTTCAACAACAGTATCCGGAACGACAACCGTAACAACCTTTGAGCTGTCGGAAAATGCATATGATCCTATTTTCTTAACCGGTTTTCCTTTATAATGTGATGGAATGACAACTTTTACGGCATCACCGGAATATTTTGCAACATAATAGTAAGTCTCATCCCTTGAAAGCTTAAGTGTCAAATCCTGATCCATAAAACATGCAACAAGTTGCTCCACTCCCATTTCTGCTTCCGTTATCTCGGTTATACATTCACCGGACGAATCCACAATATTCCATCCGACAAAAAGCATTTTATTTCTTGTTGCAACCGGCAATTTTAAAGGAAGATCCTCAATCGTATATGTCGTTACCATATTTCCCGACATTTTTCCGCTATTCATTTCGTAAGTAATATTATAAACAATCAAATTCCACTTCGCATATAATGTTATATCGGTCATATTACCGTTTTCGCAAAAAGGCTCCGTAAAATCGCTGTCAAAATACCACCCCGCAAATTCATATCCGTTCTTACTCGGTTCTTCTACTTTAAGCTCTCCGGATTCAACACTGTATACAGACGGATTGTTTGCGTCGCCTGTTCCTCCGTTAAGTTCATAATTTATCGAATATAAAACAGCTTCCCATTTAGCCGTTAAAGTAATTCCCGATGTGTTTTCCCATGTTCCGCTTGAATATTTTTTATTTTCGTTATACCACCCAACAAATTCATAATTTTCCCTTGTGGGAGTAGGTAAAGTAAATTTTTCTCCGTATTTCACCGAAATAGTCGTCTCGTCCTCAGAATCGATTACTCCCCCCGCAGCATTCAATGTAATCTTATAGGTCAAAATTTTCCACTTTGCATATAAAGTAATATCAGAACAATTTTTCGTATCTATTTCGGTTATTTTATTTTTAAACTCGCTGTCACTGTACCATCCTTTAAACGAATATCCTTTTTTTTGAGGGGAAGCAAGAGTAACGGTATTGTCTTCAACCGTATACCAGTTTACTGACTCTTCCGGGTTTATTCCGCCGTCAAGCACATAATTAATCGAATACGCTGTAGGCTCCCATATAGCCTTCAACGTAACAGAATCCGCAACTTTCCAAGTGTCGGCATCAATTATTAAATCATTGTAAGACCATCCGCAAAACGTATAAAACTCTCTTACGGGAACAGGCAAAGAAATTTTATCTCCGCACGAAACATCAATACTTTCCGTATCGCATTCTCCGCCATCGGCATCCAAACTAATGTTATAAATTATATTTTCCCAAAGTGCGACAAATTTTTTGTCACCATAACTTCCTTCCGAAATAACAACATCTTTTTGAGCCGTCTCATCTCCGTCCTGTATCCACCCCAAAAAATTAAATCCGTCTTTTGTCGGTTGATTTAAAACAATATCCGAATCCATGTAATGATATGATGTAGGGTTTTGAGCATTCCCGCCCGCCAAATCGTAAGTTATTTTATATTCATCCGACCATTGCGCAAATAAATCAACATACAATGTATTTTCATCATAATTACACTCTTGCAAATCCCATTGTTTTAACCAATAACCTGTTTTTTGCAGAACCGGCAATCCGTTATATTCGTTCTTCGAATCAAATATATATATTTCTCCGTCACTTGCCGAATCTTCATAACAAGTAATACACACACTTGTTCCGTTTTCAATGGCTTTTTTTATGCCTTTGTCATATTGAAGTTCTTCGATACAATCAATAGCTTCAAGCAAAGCCTGCAAATCTCGGTTTTTATAATTTTTTTCGCTATTATACAGAATATCTGCGGCCGAATTATAATCACCTTTTTCTATCAATGCTTCCGCTTCGCTGAGTTTTCCGCTCGGAATAACAATTTTGTCCACACAAATCATTATTCCTATGGTGAGTGCAACCATCATCCAATAAAGCATAATTGCACAAAATTTTCCAAATTTTTTCTTTCGTTTCACACTGCCCATCAGATTATATTCCCCACCTACATTAAATTTACAACAAAGTTAATCACACAATCAATTCCGAACAAAACCGGAAAACAAAATCTGACTTTATTTTGCTTATGATTCTTTTATTTGTCAAGTATAACCGACCTTCAAAACACTGTTTTCACGTAAATATTTCAAAAAACGGAGCATATACGTTGTTTCCGCCTATACTCCGTTTTATGTGTCTCTCAGTATTTCATATTTTTCATCACGTGATATATTTCTCAAAATCATCCATCGGCATCGGCTTTGCGTAATAGTACCCTTGAATCATGTCGCACTTTGCGCCCGCCAGGAAGCTCTTTTGTGATTCGGTTTCGACGCCTTCCGCAAGAACGGATATTTCAAGATCCTTTGCAAGCGAAATGACATGCGAAATAACTTTCTTTTCACGGACGTTGTCATCGTGGCAATCGTCAAGGAAACCTTTGTCAAGCTTGAGCACGTCAACGGGCATTTCACGAAGAAGGTGAAGCGACGAATATCCCGAACCGAAATCGTCCATCGAAAGTCCGAATCCCGCTTCTTTTATGTGATACATGACTTCGAGAAGTTTTCCCATTTCGTCATAAACCGCGCTTTCCGTAAGCTCGATTTCAAGGTACTTTGGCTCAACTCCGTAATCCGACGCAATTTTTATAAGCTTCGGCACAAAATCGTCGTCCGACAAATGATCTCTCGAAAAGTTAACCGATATCGTAATAAGGTTTTTGCCGTGTTTTTTCCACTCGGCAAGCTTTTTGCACACCGATTCAAACATAAAAAAGTCGATTTCACGGATAAATCCCGTTTCTTCGGCAAGTGGAATAAACATGCCGGGCGAAAGAAGTCCGCGTGTCTTGTGATTCCATCTCACAAGCGCTTCGGCACCGATTACTTCTTCGTTTTCGATACCGTATTTGGGCTGCAAATAAACCACAAGTTCTTTTTTCTCGATCGCGAAACGCAAATCTTCCTGAAGCTCATGGCTTTCGAGATCCTTGTTGAAATCCGCTTCGTCATAGAATGCGATCTGATTCGAAATAAACTTCTTTAACGTTTTTCTTGCGACATTCGCACGCGCTCTTATGCGGTTCACGTCGGTGTCGTTTGTTATAAGATAAATTCCGCACGTAAATATTGCCTTAGGCTTGTGCGTATCGTCGGGCTGCGGAATGAGACTCGCGCGATCCAAAATTTCCTGCACACGATGAGTAAGCTCGTTCACATCGCGGTAATGAAGAAGCATCGCAAAGTGATCTCCGCTCGTACGGCTGACCGTTTCGTCCTTCATCATGGCATCGCTCATGACATTTGCGATATATTTTAAAGCGGTGTTTCCGTATTCGTATCCGAACTGGCTGTTAAAATATTTAAAGTCGGACACGTCGCACGTTGCGTACGCAAAATTTCCTTTGCCCTTCTTTAATATATTTTGAACGATAACTTTATGGTGAGCCTTATTCGGAAATCCCGTAAGCTCGTCGTAATTTAACGCGTCGTTGTATGCGCGCTTTCTCTTTGTATGCGTAACAAGGCTGTATACCGAATAAAGAACCGCAAGGAAAAGAATTATGCTGCATACCGAAACTATAAGTCTTGTGACGGGCGAAATGTTTTTGAACACCGATTCGCTGTCTATTATCGTCGCAACATAATAATCCGCATCGGAAAGACTTGTAATATAAACAAAGTATATGTCTTTTTTTATGGCAACCTTGTAAAATCCGGTATCGGAAGCAGAATCTTCGTAAAGCACATCAACATTTTTATCATCCGACTTGCACTTTAAAATAAGATTTGTGATATCGGAATTATTCACACCGTCATGCGGAATGATAACATTGTAATCGTCATCGCAAAGAATGCTGTAGCCCGCATCGTTATATATTGTTTTTGAAAAAATACAGGAATATCTGTCAAGGTCGAAAAACGCAAAAGCCGTACCGACGGTCGAGTTTTTTTCGATCCAGGGAATTACGATAAAGAGTCCGTCAAGACCGTTTCCTTCGCCGTTAAGAAGAATCGTTTTGTTGTCGTTTACAACGCTCTTTCTGATCGCATCCGTAACAAAGCCGTTATAAATATTTTTGACGTCACGCACGCCCGAAGCAGTCAATCCCTTGACATTTCCGTTTGCCTCAACGCCCACCACGCTCGCGCCCGATTCCGTAAGGACAAGTTCTGCGCGTGAATACTGCGCATCGTTAAAGTCCTCTCCCGAAAAAACTTCATTTGAATCGTAACTGTCATACAAAAGCTTTAAGAAAGATTTCTCATATTCAAATTCGTTTTCGAGTTTTTTTAAGGATTCGGAAGTAGATTCTTTTATGACGCCGAAGCCGGTTTTTTCAACCTTGTCGCGCAGATGCTTGCATGTAAAAATCGCAGTGATTGTAAGAATTATCAGAGCAACCCATCCTATCAGAAATTTAAACCGTTCACTGATTTTTAATTTCATGCTTCCTCCATGAAGTCCTTTTTGATTATATCTTGGCAAACACTTTACACTTTTTTTGATAAAACTTATGCAAAATTTCCCCTTTGCCAAAATCAAGATAAGTCTAACATCAAAACGCATTATTTTCAAGTGGTCGGAGGCATTGTTATATTTTTCACAATAAGATTTTCTAATGAGTTTCTTATAAAAATATGCATTTGCGAAACCGTTTCGGAATTTGATAAGTTCTTGCCGAAAC
This sequence comes from uncultured Lachnospiraceae bacterium, assembly GCA_964653855.1. GTDB lineage: Bacteria > Bacillota > Clostridia > Lachnospirales > Lachnospiraceae > RGIG3528. Next base: position 9,901 of record CAZZFV010000021.1, on the reverse strand, counting down.
AATTTCGTGATACCCGGAAATTTTATTGAAATTTTTCGAAAATCGATAGGATGCAATAAGTATTGATACGACATAATAAAAACGCCCCGCCGGAGTGTACCGATAGGGCGTTTCATAAATTCATATTTACTTAATCATACCATGATACAAGGGTCAAAAGGTTCAAAATTTCGATGCAAAGTTATTTGCATGAGAAATTTTGACATTTTGACCCACCAAAACATGAGTAAGTAGCCGTTTTTCGAAAGAAAAACGAGCGGATTACGAATGGTTTGTAGGATTGCGAGAGTGCAACGCACATAGCAATCCGTGTATCGTTGAGGTCAAAATACCTTTTGACCTCAACATCATACCATGTTTGCTTAAAAACACTTTCAAACATGTTTAACAACCTGTACTACTTATCCTTCTTCGACGAAATGCCGCTCACAATCTTTGTTGCGATAATAATCACACCGATAACGACAAAAATCGCAAGCATTCCCTGTCCCATATATTTGAGATTTTCGACAAATGCGCCGGGATTCCATACCAAATTCATTGAGCTTCCCGTAAGAAACATAATCACATTCCTCCCATTAATTTTGATGCGATGCTGAGCACAATACCGCCCGCAATTACCGATGCGATCTGACCGGATACGTTAACGCCGATCGAATGCATAAGAAGGAAATTTTCGGGATCTTCCTTGAGTCCCATCTTGTGAACGATACGTCCGGACATGGGGAAAGCCGAAATTCCCGCAGCACCGATCATCGGATTTACCTTGTTCTTTAAGAAAAGATTTAAGAACTTGGCAAAAAGTATGCCGCCCGCCGTATCGACGATAAATGCGATAAGACCGAGTCCCATGATGATAAGTGTATCAACTTCGAGGAATTTGTCCGCCGTCATGTTGAATGCAACGGAAATTCCGAGGAAAATCGTGATAAGGTTTGCAAGCACGTTCTGTGCCGTATCGGAAAGCGAATTCAAAACTCCGCACTCTCTGATAAGGTTACCGAACATAAGGAATCCGATAAGCGCCGTAGCCTGCGGAATAATTGCGGAAACAACGGCCGTAATGATAATGGGGAACAAAATGCGCGTGCGCTTCGATACTTGCTTCTCTTCGTAAGGCATGCGGATCATGCGTTCCTTTTTGGTTGTGAGAAGCTTGATTACAGGCGGCTGAATAACGGGAACAAGAGCCATATAGGAATATGCCGCAACCGTAATCGCGCCGACATACTTTGAACCAAGCTTGTTTGCGACGGCTATCGATGTGGGGCCGTCAGCTGCGCCGATTATGGCAATCGAGAAATAATCCCTGAAATCCGGGAAAAACATGCTTGCCATGCAAAGCGTAAAGAAAATACCGAACTGCGCGGCCGCACCGAAAAGCATAAGCTTGGGATTAGAAAGAAGCGGTCCGAAGTCAATCATCGCTCCTATTCCGATAAAGAGCAAAAGCGGAAAAAGCTCGTTTGCGATACCGGCATTGTAAAGTTCCTGAATAGGGCCCGTAAGCGCATCCGAAAAAGGAATGTTGACGAGTATTGTGCCGAAGCCCATCGGAAGTAAAAGCGAAGGCTCCATCTCTTTTGCGATTGCAAGATAAATCAGCAAGCCGCCGATACAGATCATCACAATGTCCTGTATCTCGAACGCAAGCAGATTTTGATATAAAATTTCCATTGCACCCTCCTCTTGGTGAATTTTTTCAAAACGGATTGATTATAACGTATGGGGAAGAAAAATACAAGCTTGCAAATGCTGTCTTTTAAGCCTTGCAACCTTGTATATTTTGTCGACTGTAACCCATATCGTTTGCAAAAGTCTCTTGCCGTAATGAAATCCCGATATCAGTACATTGGCGTCAATAACTATTTTTATTTAAATCTTCTTTTTTCTCACGTCTTTAATAAGATCATTCACATTCTCTTTCTTTTTATTTTCCCTTTACCTCGTCACTGCGTTCAATATTCCCCACAAAATCAGCATATGTGCGGGATAAAAGCCGTAACAAAAGTATTGAAACCACTTGGCCTTATATCCTCTTTTTCCGCGATAAAGCCAAATGGGTATGAGCGCGAGTAATGCCGCTCCCTGCTCGCAAATTTCGAATTCTTTTCCGAAAATCGATACGTTAAACATGAGTCCGCCGAGCACTTCGACATTTATTATATAGAGTGCAGCCGCCTGTAAAAGCAAATTGTACCAATTTTTCTTCCGGAAGAAATAAAACACAAGCACCGTTGCAACCCCCGCGCCGTAATAATCAACCATGCACAAGGTTCCGAGCAAAACGCCCAAAATTACCGTGGCAACGGACACAATAACGTATATCCACGTTTTGCATTTTTTTCGCACCGTTTCCGCGAGATGTATTCCGAGAAGCCCAAGCATAAGCGTCCAGATTACGTTTTGATGAACCGGATAAAACCACGTGCCGCCGTACATAAGGTCAAACGGAATTTCCGAAATCACGGCGCATATAAGCATCCTCATCAAATACTTTTTAAAATCATGTGTATGAAAATATCCCTCAACCGCCATGAAAGCAAATATAGGAAACGCAATTCTGCCGATTAACGTCAGCCATTCCGCCGCCGGAAAAAGCGTTGCCCACATGTGGTCAAACAGCATAAAAGTCATTGCGATAATATGAAGCATTGCCGAAGTAATTTCAAAACGATTTGATTTTTCCATGTTTTTTCTTCTTCTCCCACCGATATTTTTCTTTCCGAAAGATTTTTATCTGTAACAAAACCTTTGGGCGTTATATAACTATATTTAACGTAAAAAGCCCAAAAAAGTTTCGGAATTTTTTCCTTGACACAGATTTTTTTGTTATATATAATATTCGTACGAAAAAACGTACGTTTTTTATGAAATCGAGGTGACAATATGCTTGCGGTACGAAGTATGGACGTAAGGGATAACTTCAAATCCTTATGCGACAAGGTTTTTAACGGTGAAACGCTCATTATCTCCAGGCCCAAAAATGAAAATGTCGTAATGATATCCGAGGCCGAATACAACGAAATAATAAAGGCGCAAAAAAATGCGGAATATCTTGCAATGCTTGATAAATCCATAAAAGAAGCGGAAGCCGGAAAATTCATTGTAAAAACTCCCGACGAATTGGAGGCATTTGAACAATGAATATAATTTTTACGCAAACCGCTTGGCAGCAATACACAGAATGGCAAAGCGACGACGAACACCGTCTCACATATAACTTTGACATCAATCGAAATCTTATCATATACTCCTGTAAATTTCATTACGAAGATTAAAATTTCTTAAATTTACTTCATCGCATCAGACAATATTAACTCCATTTTCGTCGATATAACACCGAATATCATTGATAAATTAAGATTAAGTACCCAAGATTATTTATTTTTTAACAACTCTTGTACTTGTTTTACATCTGTGGTAGTCTATGTGGCGTTGCAAAAAAGAAACTGCTTTATATAAACCGCATAAGCACTTTCTTCTCATCCCCCCTTTCTCCGGTACCTTGCAAAATGCGGTGCCGGCATCAAATATTCGGAGGCACATATGACAAAAAACGTAATAGTCGGTCAATCGGGCGGGCCCACCGCCGTAATCAATTCAAGCCTTGCGGGCGTATACAAAACCGCAAAAGACTTAGGTGCAAAAAAAGTTTACGGCATGAGATACGGAATAGAGGGGTTACTCTCCCGCAACATCATGGATATGAGCGAAAAAATCCGTTCCGACACGGATTTGGAACTCTTAAAGCGCACGCCCGCATCGTTTCTCGGTTCATGCAGATACAAGCTTCCGGAAATAAGCGAAAACCGCCTTATATATGAACACATATTTGAAATTTTAAACGAATACGACATCGAAGCCTTTCTTTACATAGGCGGAAACGACTCAATGGACACGATAAAAAAACTCTCGGATTACGCATCTCTCATAGGTAGCCCGATTCGTTTTATCGGCGTTCCCAAAACAATCGACAACGACCTTGCGGTAACCGACCATACCCCGGGCTACGGAAGTGCGGCAAAATATATTGCAACAACGATAAAAGAGCTTGTCCGTGACTCGCTCGTGTATGACATAAAAAGCGTTCTCATCATTGAAATCATGGGGCGAAATGCCGGGTGGCTTACAGGTGCCGCCGCTCTCGCAAAGGGTGACGACTCGGAAGGCGCAGATTTAATATATCTCCCCGAGCTTCCGTTTGATCCGGACTCCTTTATCGAAAGAATAAAAGAAACCCAAAAAACAAAAAAATCCGTCGTTGTTGCCGTGTCGGAAGGCATAAAGACATCAGACGGCAAATACGTTTCCGAGCTCGGAAACAACATGACAAAACTCGACTCATTCGGTCATACGCAACTATCGGGGACGGCAAAATATCTTTCAGCGCTTGTGTCCGAAAAAATCGGATGCAAATCAAGGGCAGTCGAACTTTCAACGCTTCAGCGCTGTGCGGGTCACTTGGCGTCGTACGTTGATGTCACGGAAGCATACGAAGCGGGAGGATGCGCCGTAAAGGCTGCCGATAACGGTGAAAGCGGCAAAATGGTGATTTTGAAACGTACTTCCGAAACCCCTTATATTTCGGCAACGGATCTTTATGACATACATAAGATTGCAAATATCGAGAAAAAAGTTCCGCTTGACTGGATTTTGCCGGACGGAGCGGGAATAACGGACAAATTCATAAATTATATACGGCCGCTGATACAAGGGGAACTCACGCAAATAATGGTTGCGGGCGAGCCAAAGCATATTGTTGCGGATATGCCCGAATAAAATCCGAAAGAATTTCTCTTACAAAATCAATAAAAAACCGGTTGTCACCCCATTTAAAGACGACAGCCGGTTTTATATTGCATTCACATTTTTATATAACATCTGCGTTTAACATATATCGTTCTTTTCCTATATATACATTATCTGCCCGACTCTTTGAACAAAATTCCCTTTTAAATATCCGCCCTTTATCAGCTTTTTTATGCGTTTAATCTTTGATTTTTCGGCAAAAACCGCAAGAAAACCGGTTACGATTTTTTGAGATTCCTGAGGTAACTCATCCGCAAACCGCGAACAGAGAAGCTCCGCCTGTTTTTTATAAAGATACTTCTTGGTTTTGGTATTTGGGTCACCAAGCCGCCGCCACATATACGAAAAGCTTTTCGTATCAATATCCCCGAGCGTATTGTCTGTGTGTTGCCTGTAAAGCATTGTGACGGTGTCGGAAAATACAATTTTACCGATTGCGGATGCAACCAAAGCCGCCCACCAGTCATGCATGATTATCGAGTCGTCATAACTTCCGAGTTTTGTATAAAGGCTTTTATTCATCATAATAAGGCATCCGGACACATAATTTTGTACGAGAAGGCGGTTAAACGCCAAATTCCCGTTTATGTTTCCGTTATAATTTTCGGAACGATTTTTAACATGGCTTTCGGCATTATTTCCGGTATAAATTTCTGCTTGATTTACGACTTGCTTTTCGGTACACTTTCTGTCCCGCTCCCATTTGTGCCCCCGTTTTATCTCATTCAAATTTTGGTCTACCGGCACATATTTTGTAAACACGAGGACAGGCGTATTTTTGCCATAAACCTCTTCCGCTTTTTTCATCGATTCAAGCGAAATCTTAATTTTATCCGCACACCACACGTCATCCTGATCGGAAAACATAACATAATCGGCGCTCGCGTGCATGGTGAGCTCCATAAAATTTTGTGCCGCACCGCCGCAATTCTTATCGTCTTTTATGATTTTGATTTTCTGTGGGAAACGCGTTTCATAATCCGACAGAATTTTAAGCGTATCGTCCGTCGAGCCGTCATCGCGCGCCAAAATTTCAAAATCTTGCTCGCTTTGATTTAATAAAGAATCAAGCTGCTCCCGCAAATATTTTTCTCCGTTGTGTGTTGCAAGAAGTATTTCCGTCATCATTTGCTTTCCCGGTCAAATTTAAAAGAACACCGACTTTGCCTCTTCCTTGATTTCCTTTGAAGCAACAAAAGGAATTCTTGTCGTATATCCGTTTTTGGCGGCAACGATTTTCTTTGTGGGCCATGCAAAAATGTCTCTGTTCCACTCGTCTATCGTGTCATTGTAAAGCTCTCTTGCAGCCGTAATTTCGCGCTGCAAATACATATTTTGCTGCATTGCGTCGGCAATTTCTTTGTGTGCCTCAAGGTCAGGATAATTTTCGTATGCCACATTGATATTTCTTGACATATCCTCAACACGCGCCTCGATTTCGTTACGTGCGTCGTCGTCAAACGTGTTTCCGGCACCGGAGCGGTACTTCGCAATATTTTCAAATGTGTCCTTGTCAAGATCGATTGCCTTATCGAGAAGACGTGCGCAATTCTTTAAAACCATAACGCGCTGCTCCAGGTAATTGTCGATTTGCGAGGCGTTTCTTTGAATTTTTTGCTGCAATTGATCAAAATGCTTTTGCGCATTTATCTTCATAAACAAGAAAATGAGTCCCGGGAAAATACAGCATATCCACAAAACAATCTCAAATATCTTTGATCCCACTCCCACCTCTGCGGGAATTTTTTTGACTATAACGTTTGTGTCAAGTCCCTCTTCTCTTGTTTCGGGGTTAAGCTCGTCAAGTTGGTTTGCCATTTTTTTATTCTCCTTTTGTTTTTTTATGTTTTCCGCCTTTACTTGCAAAGACGGATCGGTTCTTGTATTATTTATCCGCTCTTATATCGTGAATACATTCTTTTATTACGGATTTGCCGCCTGCCCTCTATTTCTCATATATGCAAATATCCCCATGCCGTCCGATAACGTCATGCCCCGCGGCATATTTATTGTCCGCCACAAAAAACTCATGACTCTCGGAAAGAGGCAAATAATCATCCCATTCGACAGGAACCATATGGTCATATCCGTCACCGCCATGCACCGAAATATAATCCGTTTTCTTGTCGATATCGTAAGAATACGCCGTAATGCGGGTCTTGTCTGCCTCTCCGTTGTTTCCCGTAAAAGACGCTTTCAAAATCGCCGGTGTCTTTGTGAGCGGATGCACAACATATTTTCTGTCAAGCAAATTTGCAAGCGTTTCACATTCCTTATACGAATATTTTTTCGAATAATCGGGAATCGGCTTTAACGAATGCACCGGGCGCTCCTGGTATGCGGGAATCGCAAGTAACGGCGCAAAATCAAAATATACGGCCTTAAAAAACACCACGTTCTTTTTTATAAAATTATTTCTTATTGTATCATACGAATACGAATAATACTCGTTCGGAAAAAGATTTATCGTCCGCCCGCGGCTGTGATTCGTATAAATCTTATTTGTGCGCTTTCTTTTTATAAAATTAAAATCGTCTCCGAAACCCGCATCCGACGAAATAAGCGCCACCATGTTGGTTTGTGCGAGAGGCGTAAAAAGCTCACGAAATTCTACTTCGTTGTCTCTGTCAAGTGCGTCGAAAAGCACCTCAAATTCGGTATTTGACATGCTTGTAAAATCGTCGTTTTCACGCAAGGCTTCTTCGTTTAATTTTCTTAATTTTCTTTCGCCGCGTTTTATGTGACGTGCAAGTTCCTTTTCGCTTTTCTTGTGAAGATTTGTTGCGTCACGGGTAAACGAAAGGTCGGGCGCGCCCTGTGCGCAATAATTAAGCACGATTTCCGTATTGTAAAAAGGCTTCGGCTTTGTGACGGAAGCATGAAGCGTATCCGAACACAGCCTGGTGCGCAAATGCCCCTTACTGTCGTGATACGTCTCGGTCCACGTTATCGTCTTATATCCGTGATAGGTTTCTTCGCCCATCGTGTGTATGATTTTGGCTTCAAACAAAAAAGGATTTTCGTTATAATGCCCGGCAAGCACATCTATTGCGGACTCTTCCGGATTATCGGGCATCTCAAAATCATAATTTGTCTTCATGTCCTCTTCCTGCTTTGTCGAAAAGCACTTTTCAAAAGACATAAGAGGAATTACTTTTTCAATCAAATTGATTGCGTCACGGTCCGTAAAAAGCCGGTTTAACGGGAGCATTTCACCGGTTGCCTTATCGAACAGCTCCTTTATGCGTGCGTCCGCATCCGCGATATCTGCTCGGAGCGCCCTTATTTGCGGCGTTATTTTTGTTATGACAAGCGGTATAAGAACAAGCGTAATACACATAAGAACTCTCAAAAACCGCTTTAAATTAAGCTTTTTCTTTAAAGCAGCCAACCTGTATCTGTACTCATTGTATTCTTTTACCGTTTTTCTGTTTGCTTCAATATCGACACCGGATTTTTGAGTAAGCTCATCAAAAAATTTAACGACGGTACTTTCGTGTAAATCCTTATATTTGCTTTCAAATTCCCGAAGCGGATCATAAATCATCGAATCCATTTTGCAAATTCCCCCTGTTGCTACATTACATTATCTTTCGTGCTTTGTAAAGCTGATTTATCGGTACGTTCGGAATTTTGTCGCAAGTCCTCTTTAAAAAATGCCGCCTACATATTTCTTACATACTCCCTGAACCCCGGATGCACTTTATCCTTATCACTCAAAATGATTTCGGGGACTTTTGGCCAATCGATCGCGATGTCCTTATCGTTCCACAAAATTCCGCCTTCATCCTCGGGATGATAAACTTCGTCACACTTATATGCAAATTCGGCATAATCCGACAAAACAAGGAATCCATGCGCAAATCCGCGCGGAATCATGAATTGCCTGTGGTTTTCGTTTGACAAAACGACTCCCGCCCATTTTCCGAAAGTTTCGGAGCCTTTCCTTAAGTCGACAGCCACATCAAAAACCGTGCCGCTTATCACTCTCACAAGCTTCGCCTGCGGATGATTTTTTTGGAAATGGAGACCGCGTAAGACTCCCTTTCTGCTCGACGATTGATTGTCCTGAACAAATGTGTAGTCGAGCCCCGCCGCCTTAAAATCCGTCTCTTTATATGTTTCCATAAAATAGCCGCGGTTGTCTCCGTATGTTTTTACGTCAATTATATAAACGCCTTTTATGTTTGTTTCGTTAAAAGTAAAATTGCTCATTTTCGCTCCCTGATTAATCACCTATCACACAACCTTTGCAGCATATCGCATAACTTTCGTAAGATGTCACATAGCTTTTGCATACGGTATGATTTGTTCTATTTCTTTATCCTTACTCAATTTAAGTTCACGAATATCGATATCGTTTTGAATATCCAAAAAATACTTATCCGATACTCCGAAATACCTTGCCAGCCGTAAAGATGTATCTGCCGTAATCCGACGCTCGTTTTTTAAAATCGCCTGTATTCTCGACACGGGCACATGCAATTCCTGCGCAAGCTTGTAGGTTGACAAATTAAGCGGTGTCATAAATTCTTCTCTCAATATTTCGCCCATTGTGGGTGTCGTAATAATTGCATCCATATTCGGCTCCTTTCCCATAAATTTAATGATAATCGACGATTTCCACATCGCAAAAATCATTTTTTTCGTGCAAAGTAAAGCATATACGATATTGATCGTTGATGCGAATACTGTATTGCCCTTCCCTGTCACCACTTAAACTTTCCAAACGATTCGCGGGCGGAACTTTTAAGTCCTCCAAATTTGCCGCATTATCAATCATAATCAATTTTCGTAATGCCACGGTTTGAATATCCGTCGGAATTTTCTTTGAAAAAATTTGATTATATATTTTTTCGGTTTCTTTGTCGCAGAAATTTTTAATCATAAAAGCAGTATACCCGCTTTGCGTGTACACGTCAAGAAGTAATTCATTATTTTAAAATATTACACATTTTCTTTCCGGACACAATATACATTTTGCTTTCGGACATTAAATGCCGTTTTTTTCGAACGTTATGCTTTCGCGGCTTATTTGTTATTATAAATAACAAATAAATATCCTGCTTCCCCTTGCCTTCACTTGTTT
>CAZZFV010000020.1:35209-37350 GCA_964653855.1 uncultured Lachnospiraceae bacterium | reverse complement strand
TTCCGAATAGTCGTCGTTTTCGCTGATTTCCGTAATACAATCGCTTAAATCCTTATCGTTGTAGGAAACCATAAAATTCTCCGGTACAACAAACGACACATTGTATATTTTTAGGTCGTCGCCGTTTTGATATTTTATTTTGTTACCGAAAGAGTCACACACATAAGCATAATCACACGCCGACTTTAACGAATAGAGTGTGCCGTTTTCGTGCTGCACGCCCGCAACTTTCACAATATTGTCGTCTTTACCCGTTATTTGCGCAGATGTGTAAAGCGCAAGTCCTTCCGGCAGAATCACATTAAATTCCGTATAATCCGGCTTAATGTAACCGTTGTCTTCCGTAATATCACACTTCATTCCGTATTTGTCGTATACGGAAACTTTAGGATCATTAAAAAATCCCGAAACGCTGTATACTTTAGTGTCTTCACTGCTTTCCGATTCAACAATATATTTATCCGCCACGTGACGGTCATTTATCGCGACTTCAAACTCTCCCGGCACCTCGATATTTACCGCATACGTGTCAAGCGTAATCACGGGATAAACCTTGTCAACCGTCCACGTGTTTACGGTAAGCATCCCGAGAAGCGTTTTGGAATCAAGCGACTTTAAATCGATTTTTAAAATATTTTCTCCGCCCGAATAAACCGCATATATCCGGTTTGTAATGCTGTATGAGCCGGATACAAGCTTTATTTCAAAATCATTAACGTTTTGCAATTTTTCTTCGTAATCCGAATATATTTTGGCGGCATCCGCATTTTCCTCAAATTCGTTAAAAGGAATTTCGGGATAGGTAAAATCGGAGATTTCGGTCCCCGCGGCAATCTTTTCTTTTAACTTATCGACATATTCTTCCACGGCGTGTATGGGCTCGTGTGACTCATATTCGTTAATCCCGTCCTCAACATACTTCACCGTATAATCCGCAAAAACAAGTATTATCGCAAGCAAAATTCCGTATATGTTTTTGAATACCGCTTTACTTGTCATTTCCAATAATTACCCCATACAGAGTTCAAAAGTTCTTTGCAAAATTCAAGCGTAAGTTCGCACCCCGCACGATTTTTTATCTCGTTCGCATATGCGAGTTCTTCCGTATAATCGCTTAACTTATATACCGTAACTTTTTGCTTTCCGGTTTCAACATGCGAAACAATTGCGGTGACACAGAAATCCTTAATCACGACATCCCCGTTTTCGTTGCGTGTAAGCGTAATTTCCGGCATTCCGCCGACCATGCGCTTAAGAATTCCTTCTCCGTAGTCTCCAGTCCAGTTTACAAAATTTCCTATCGAATAGTATACAAGCATTTCGTCCGACGGAATCGTCTTTTCCGCCATATCGTCAAAGCTTATTTTATTGATGTTTGTCGTAATTTCCGAATCAACCGCCACAATCGGCTGAATCACATGAGGGTGACAGCCGAGCACCAAGTCAACCCCGTGCTCATAAAATATTCTGTTCCATTTTTTTTGATATGTGTTTTGCTTTAAGGAATATTGTTCTCCCCAATGCGGGCAAACTATCACAAAATCGGCATTTTCGTGTGCCGTATCAAGAAGCGCCGTGATTTTTGCAAGACACTCCGCGTAGTCCGTGTCATTCGGATTTTTGAGTAGCGGCCCCGCAACATATGTCGCATCGCTCGGTATCTTTTGACCGTTTGTCCCGTAAGAAAAGTTTAATATTGCAATCTTTATTCCGTTTTTTTTGATATAGAGAATCTGATTTTCGTAATCCTCTTCCGTTTCATATATTCCGATTACGTTGATGTCCGGAAAACGCTTCCAGTTGTTAAGCGAATTCAAAATTCCGGTCACACCCTTATCAAGCATGTGATTTGTTGCGTGAAGCACAACATCAAATCCCGCATCGCTTATCGCATCCGCAAGCGTAAAGTCCGCATTGAACTTAGGATAACCGCTTATTCCGAGTTCTTTTCCGCCTATAATCACTTCCTGATTCACAATCGCGATATCAAAAGAAGAGATGTAATTCTTTGTATTTTTGAATATTCCCGTGTAATCGTAAGTCCCCGAATCCGTCAAACAATCCGCCTCGATTCCGTCATGCAAGAGGATATCTCCCACCATCGTTATCGTGACGGTGTCGGGAGTGGGGGTGGGTGTAAA
>CAZZFV010000020.1:31369-35109 GCA_964653855.1 uncultured Lachnospiraceae bacterium | reverse complement strand
CTTAAGTTCCTGTTCTTACCTTGCCGATTTTATTTTTCATACTCTATCCCCACAAGCGTCAGTCCCATGGCGGGTGCGGTGGGTCCGGCGTTTTCGCGTTTTTCGGATTCAAGTATTGTTTTTACGTCCCCGGGCTCAATTTCCCTAAGGCCCACTTTTATCAGCGTTCCCGCAATAATTCGAACCATGTTGTACAAAAATCCGTTTCCCGTAATCCTGATCGATATGAGATTGTCTTTTCTTTCGACATCCACCGAATAAATCGTGCGTATGTGGTCGGGCACGGTCGCGTGAATCGAGCAAAAAGACGTAAAATCATGCGTTCCGATTAAACACGCACTTGCTTCTCTCATCAAATCGACATCAAGATTTTTATACACAAAATAGGTGTATTTTCTGTTAAACGGCTGCACAAAATCCGCATTCCATATTTTATATTCGTATGTTTTTTTGCAATTTGTTTTTCTGGGATGAAAATTCAAAGGCACTTCCTCGGACTTTTGAATCACAATGTCCGCGGGCAATAACCTATTTAAGCAATAACAAAACTTGTCCGCAGGGATCCTTGAATCCGTATCAAACACGCACACATTTCCCATTGCGTGAACGCCTGCATCCGTGCGGCTTGCGCCTATCACTTCGATTTCGTTCCCAAGTAACCCCGACAATGCCTTATTTATTTCACCTTCAACCGTCATTGCATTCGGCTGATATTGCCATCCGGAATATGCCGTTCCGTCATATGAAACGGTTAACTTAACGCGCTTCATAAAATCAACCCCACGAGTTTATCGGTCACAATCACAAGCGCAACATAAACCGCTTGCAATCCATAGCATATATAATCGTTCTTTTTGTATTTTAAGGGGCGCATGCGAGTGCGTCCTTCGTCACCGTGATAGCATCTTGCTTCCATTGCCATCGCAAGCTCGTTCGCACGGCGAAAGGCGGAAACAAAAAGCGGTATGAATATCGGCACAAGCGCTTTTACCCTGTCGATCAGCTTTCCCTCTTCAAAATCAGCGCCTCTTGCCTGCTGAGCCTTCATTATCTTGTCGGTTTCTTCCATGAGAATCGGAATAAACCTGAGCGCAATCGACATCATCATCGAAATTTCGTGAACGGGCACCTTTAATTTTTTCATCCAGCGAAGTCCCGTTTCAAGCCCGTTTGTGAGCGCCGTCGGCGTTGTTGTGAGTGTGAGCAACGAGCTTCCGATTATAAGGTAAAACAGCCTCATTCCCATAAAAGCCGCCGTTATAAGGCCTTCTTTTGTTATACTTATGAATTTCCATTCGAATATAACCGTTCCCGTCGTAAAAAAGACATTGAATACAAGCGTAAATCCCAGCAAAATCCAAATTGTCTTGAGTCCCTTCACCATAAATTTGAAAGGAACACGAGAAATTTTTATTACGATTATAAGACAAATTCCGCATACTACATATCCCGCAAACGTCTTAAACAAAAACATCGAAATGATGTAAACAAGCGTCGCGAGAAGCTTCACCCTCGGGTCAAGCTTATGTATCGGGGAATTTGTCGGATAATATTGTCCGAGTGTTATGTCCCTGAGCATTATTTTACTCCCATTGTTTCCGTGAGCATCCGAACCGCCTCATCAACCGTAATTGCCATATTTTTGACAGGTACGCCGAGACGCTCCAGTTTTTCCGTAATATATGTAACTTCGGGTGCGGCAAGTCCGATTTTTTCAATTTCTTTGTAGTGTTCGAAAACACGCCTTGTTTCGTCATCAAATCTCACCGTGCCCGCATCCATCACGATAAGCCTGTCAACATACTTTGCAACGTCTTCCATGGAATGTGAAACAAGTATTACGGTTATTTTTCTTTCTTCATGTATCTTTTTTATCGCATTCAATATTTCGTCGCGCCCATAAGGATCAAGCCCCGCTGTGGGTTCGTCGAGGATCAAAACCTCCGGCTCCATCGCAAGGATTCCCGCGATCGCAACGCGCCTTTTTTGCCCGCCCGAAAGGTCGTAAGGCGACGCATCGTAAAGCGTATCGGGAATTCCCACGATTTTTAGTGCGTCAAACGCTCTCATTTGAACGTCAAGGAGAGGCAGCTTCATATTTTTCGGTCCGAACTCAACGTCCTTTTCGACGGTCGATTCAAACAATTGATATTCGGGATATTGAAACACAAGTCCGACTTTTGTCCTTAACTCACGCCTGCTAAAGTCCTTGTCCCAAATGTCACGTCCGTTATAATAAATATTTCCGCCGGTAGGGCGCACAAGTCCGTTCATATGCTGAATAAGCGTTGATTTACCGGATCCCGTGTGACCGATTATTCCGATAAATTCACCGTCCCTTATTTCAAGCGATACGTCCTTTAACGCCGGCATTTCCATTGCCGTACCCTTGGAATATGTAAAATTTACCTTATCAAGATATAACACTTTTTTTCCTCTGTGAGCCCTTATGTACACTTCCGTAATTTTTCGTATACACTTAGGCACTTTTAAAACAAAACTTCACTTATGATTTATTGCTCTTTATTGCACTTTATTATACTTTATAGCCTTTTATAGCCATTTTTGCTGCACTTTATTTTGCTTTTTCTATGCATTTTTCCCTATATGCCTTCATAAAGCATTCAACAAATTCGTCAACCGTCAGAACCCCGTCCGGCAAATCGATTCCCTTTTGTTTTAGTTTGTAAGCAAGCTCCGTCACCTGCGGCACACTCAAATAATGCGATTTGATTTCAGACACTCTCGAAAACACCTCACGCGGTGTTCCGCTCATCACGATTTTTCCGTCGTCCATCACGATTACCCTGTCGGCATTTACAACCTCTTCCATATAATGCGTGACAAGAACTATCGTGATATTTTCTTTTTTGTTAAGTTCAATCAATGTTTTTATTACTTCTTTACGGCCGGCGGGATCAAGCATTGCCGTGGGCTCGTCAAGGATAATGCATTTCGGGCGCATCGCAAGAATTCCCGCGATCGCGATTCTTTGCTTTTGTCCGCCCGACAGATTCGTGGGCGATGAAAACCTGTATGCGCTCATTCCGACAGCATCAAGGGCGTATTCCACTCTCTTAAAAATTTCGGATGATTCTACGCCCAAATTCTCCGGTCCGAATGCCACATCCTCTTCCACAACCGACGCAACAAGCTGGTTATCGGGATTTTGGAACACTTCACCCGCATTTTGACGTATGAGCCAAATGTTGTCTTCGTCTTTCGTGTTGTAGCCGGCAACATAAAGATCACCTTCCGACGGCGTAAGAATTGCGTTCACGCCTTTCGCAAACGTCGACTTTCCCGAGCCGTTGTGCCCAAGGAGCGCAACAAATTCGCCCGGTTTTATATGCAAATCGATTCCGTCAACCGCCTTCACGATTTCGCTTACGTTTCCTTCGTCGTCACGCCTTATATATTCAAATGAAACATTTTCCGCTTTTATCATTATATGTACCCAAATTTCTGTATTTCTTTTTTGACCATACTCCGTTTAATTTTACCATAATCCCCACACAAGTACAATATTTCAAAAAAATTAAGAGATTAAAGTTTCCGACATTAAATGTCACCATAAATCCGACAAAAATCCCATATTAAAATTTTCGGACAAAAAAAGCCACTCTTCACATGAAGAATGGCTTTCATCAAACATTTTAAATATCAGAATTTTGAAGATTAAACAAGCTCAAGAAGTACTTCCATTGCTGCGTCGCCCTTACGCTCACCGATCTTAACGA
>CAZZFV010000020.1:0-31269 GCA_964653855.1 uncultured Lachnospiraceae bacterium | reverse complement strand
AGCTCAAGAAGTACTTCCATTGCTGCGTCGCCCTTACGCTCACCGATCTTAACGATACGTGTGTAGCCGCCCTTGCGATCCGCATACTTGGGAGCGATCTCATCAAAAAGCTTGTCTGTAACGCTTACAGTTTTTGTGTTCTTCTTCTTGCCTGCGATTTCCTTCGGAACATCCGTAACGGTGTAAAGGAATGCATTCATCTGTCTGCGTGCATGAAGTCTTGATGCGCTGTCCTTCTTAATCTGCTTTTCTGTCTCTGTATAAACGGTAACTTTCTTGCCGTCAACTACTTCCTTAACGTTCTTGCCGTCCTTGTCCTTCTTTGCTTCCTTTACCTTAACGGTAACGGTCTCAAAGTTGTCCTTTTCCTTTACAGCAAGTGTGATCATCTTTTCAGCTATGCTTTGAACTTCCTTTGCTCTGCACTCGGTTGTAACAATCTTGCCGTTGTAGAGAAGATTGGTAACCTGATTTCTGAGCAAAGCTTTTCTTTGGCTTGCCGTTCTGCCAAGTTTTCTATAGCCTGCCATTGTATTTCCTCCTTAAATCTCTTCGCCCTGTCTGAGTGACAAGCCGAGCTCCTTTAATTTCGCATGTACTTCTTCGAGTGACTTGCGACCAAGGTTACGAACCTTCATCATGTCATCCGGAGTTTTATTAACAAGTTCGCCAACGGTATTGATACCTGCGCGCTTTAAGCAATTGAACGAACGAACCGAAAGTTCAAGTTCTTCAATGCTCATCTCAAGGGTCTTTCCTTTTTCATTCGAAACAGGTTCAACAATAACTTCCGTGGAAGCCGCACGCTCTGAGAGCTGAATAAAAGATTCAAGATGTGCGCTCAAAACCTTTGCCGCAAGGCTGACTGCCTCATCGGGAGCAAGAGTTCCGTTTGTATAAACATCAAGAGTCAATTTATCGTAATCGGTTACCTGGCCGACACGTGTATTTTCAACAGTCAGATTTACTCTCTCAACGGGTGTGTAAATGGAATCGACAGCAATTACGCCTACGGGAAGCTCTTCACCCTTATTCTTATCCGAACTTACATAACCGCGTCCGTTTGTGATTGTGAGCTCCATGTAAAGCTTGCAATTGTCTCCGCCGTTAAGTGTTGCAATTACCTGATCCTTGTTGATAATTTCGATGTCCTGGTCAACAATAATGTCTTTTGCTGTAATAACGCCCTCGCCCTCTGCCTCGATGTATGCCGTTTTGGGCTCGTTCGAAGAAGAGTTGTTCTTTATGGCAAGGCTCTTTATGTTCATTACAATTTCCGTAACGTCTTCCTTAACTCCCGGAATAACCGAAAATTCATGAAGAACGCCGTCAATCTTAATTTGACTTACAGCCGAACCGGGAAGTGAAGAAAGCATAATTCTTCTGAGAGAATTACCAAGCGTTGTGCCGTAGCCGCGCTCAAGAGGCTCTACAACAAAGCGTCCGTATTTTTTGTCTTCTGATGTTTCGGCAATCTCAATCTTTGCCGGCTTAAAATCGAAATCAAACATATAGGATCCTCCTTTTTATTTTTCGTTCGAAGCTTTTTAAGATATACAAAATATACCTCAAAAGCCGCCTACTATTTGGAATACAACTCGACGATAAGCGTTGCGTTAACGGGAACGTCGATCATATCGATTGTAGGGAACTCCAAAACCTTACCGGAAAGTGAATCATGGTTTGCTTCAAGCCATGCCGGAACAAGTCTTCCGCCGGTAACTTCAAGGATATCCTTGTATCTCTGGGATGCCTTCTTGGTATCCTTAATTTCAATTACATCGCCTGCCTTAACAAGGTAGGAAGGGATGTTGATGCACTTGCCGTTGACAAGAATCTGCTTGTGATCCACGATCTGACGAGCCTCTGTTCTTGTTCTGCCGTATCCCAAACGGAATACAACGTTGTCAAGACGACGCTCAAGGAGAATCATCATATTGTCACCGGTTGTGCCGGTCTTAATCTTCTTTGCTTTTTCAAAATTGTTGCGGAAAGGCTTCTCAAGAACACCATAGATGAACTTAGCCTTCTGCTTTTCCTTTAATTGAGCACCATACTCGGAAACCTTTTTGCCTGCTCTTAAATTTGTTCTGTTTGACTTCTTGTTGATTCCGAGAACAGAGGGCTCAATGCCGAGTGATCTGCACTGCTTTAAAACAGGATCTGTATTTCTGGCCATTATCTATTTCCTCCTTCAATTAAACTCTTCTGCGCTTGGGCGGTCTGCATCCGTTGTGAGGAACAGGAGTAACGTCCTTGATGGAAGTTACGTTGATTCCGCAAGCCTGAAGTGCACGAATTGCAGCTTCTCTGCCCGTACCGGGTCCCTTTACCATAACGTCAACGCTTCTTAAGCCCTGAGTAACGGCAACCTTAGCTGCTGTTTCTGCTGCCATCTGAGCGGCATAAGGTGTGGATTTTCTGGATCCTCTGAATCCAAGTCCGCCTGCGCTTGCCCATGATACGGCATTGCCCTGTGCATCTGTAAGTGTAACAATTGTATTATTGAAGGAAGACTGGATATGTGCCTGGCCATGATCCAAATTCTTCTTAACACGCTTTTTAGCAGTCTTTTTAGCTGCTGTAGAAACTTTCTTAGCCATTTGGAAACCTCCCTATTATTTCTTCTTGTTTGCCACTGTTCTCTTAGGACCTTTTCTTGTTCTGGCATTGTTCTTTGTGTTCTGGCCGCGAACGGGAAGTCCCTTTCTGTGACGAATGCCTCTGTAGCATCCGATTTCCTGGAGTCTCTTAATGTTTAAGGCAGTTTCACGTCTTAAATCACCTTCTACCATGAATCCTGCGTCAATGACGTCACGAATTCTTGCAACCTCGTCATCCGTCAAATCGCGAACACGTGTGTCGGGATTTACGTTTGCTTTTTCAAGGATGCGATTTGAGCTTACTCTTCCGATACCATAGATATAAGTAAGTCCGATTTCTACACGCTTCTCTCTTGGTAAGTCTACACCACTAATACGAGCCATGTGTATTGTACCTCCGTATAAAATAAAATGTTTTGATTGCGGGATTTAATAAATCCCGCCCAGCCGCTTTAAACCATCACCGAATTAATTTTTAATTCGGCAGAAACAATAATACTCCGCCGATAAGGAGCGTTAACTGTTTTCTGACGGGCGGAAAAATCCGCCGGACGGTATCACAAGTAAGCTTTAAAAAGCTTAGCCCGGAATTTATCCGGTGTTCATTTGAGTGATCCAATGAACATTGCAACACAGAAAGCAAGGTACCGGTTTCTATAAGAGCACCTTTTATTGATGCCTTTAAAAAACGATGCCTATCCAGGTATCGGTATTAGCCCTGTCTTTGCTTGTGCTTAGGGTTCTCACAGATGATTCTGATCGCGCCCTTTCTTTTGATGACTTTGCATTTTTCGCAAATCGGTTTAACTGAAGATCTGACTTTCATTGTTCATTTCTCCTTTCAAAAAAAGTCCGTGTGACATTATACTCTTTTTTTTGTCACACTGCAAGCACTTTTTTAAGTTAAAGATTTAAAAAGTTATAAATATTTTATTTGTCTCTCCAAATGATTCTTGCCTTTGTAAGATCATAAGGTGACATTTCAAGAGTAACTTTGTCTCCGGGAACAATTTTGATATAGTTCATACGAAGCTTGCCGCTGATGTGTGCAAGAACAAGATGGTTGTTTTCGAGCTCAACCCGGAACATCGCATTCGGAAGTTTTTCCACAACCGTACCTTCCAGTTCAATTAAATCTGCTTTCGACATATTTACCTCTTTAAAATTGACTTATCATAACTAATGATCATAAACGATGATTGATGAATGATAAACTATAAACGCATTTTTCGGTAGCATGTGCTTAAAATTAAAGCGCTTCGTCACCGTAAAGCGAAAGTATTTCGGGATCGTTTTCGGTTATTAATATCGTATTTTCATAATGCGCCGAATACGTGTGATCCCTTGTTGTGACGGTCCAGCCGTCTTCTTTGTTAAAATCGACTTCCCAACCGCCCATATTTATCATGGGTTCGATTGCGATCGTCATGCCGGGGCGAAGTCTCACTCCCCGGATATTTTGTTTAAAATTCGAAATTTGCGGGTCTTCGTGCATCTCGGTTCCGATTCCGTGTCCGCAAAGGTCTCTTACGATTCCGTACCCGTACGGCATAATAAAGCTTTCGATCGTTTCGCCGATTTCGTTTAGGTGATGTCCCGCTTTGCAAACCTTTAAGGCTTCAAAAAAGCTCGCACGCGTTGTGTCAACAAGCCGCTTCACATCATCCGTCACTTCTCCCACGCACCATGTGCGTGCGGCATCCGATTGATATCCTTTATAAATTACGCCCGCGTCAAGCGAAATTATGTCGCCCGACTTAAGTATTTTTGACTTTGACGGAATTCCGTGCACAACCACGTCGTTCACCGAACAGCATATCGATGCGGGATAACCTTCATAATTAAGAAACGAAGGTATGCATCCGTGTTTCGTTATGAGTTCGTGCGCACGTCTGTCTATCTCATAAGTGGAAATGCCCGGTTTTACAAAATTTTTAAGCTCGTCATGGACATCCGCCAAAATATGTCCCGCCTCGCGCATAAGCTCGATTTCTTTTTCTGTTTTTATTGTAATTGCCATTTTTTGCTACACTTATCCGAGAATATCCGTAATATCCGAAAAAACTTCGTTCATGTCACGTGTTCCGTCAACCGTCTTAAGCTTTCCCGCATTGTTGTAGTAATCGATTAACGGCTGTGTCTGCTTATGATAAACATTAAGCCTATTCAAAACCGTTTCCGGCTTATCGTCTTCACGCTGCACAAGGGTCTCGCCGCATGCGTCGCATACGTTTTCCTTTTTGGGTGCGTTAAACTTAATATGATAAGTTGCTCCGCACTTTAAGCATGCACGCCTTCCCGACATACGGTTTACGATATTTTCATCGGGAACATCGACATTGATCGCAAAATCGATATCGTCCGAATTTTCCTTTAAGGCTTTGGTGAGTGCTTCCGCCTGCGGAATCGTGCGCGGGAATCCGTCAAGAACGTATCCGTTTTTGCAATCCGCATCTTTAAAACGATCCATGATAAGCATGAGCGTAAGTTCATCCGGCACAAGCAACCCCTTATCCATATAAGTTTTTGCTTTAAGTCCGAGTTCGGTACCGTTTTTAAGATTCGCACGGAATATGTCTCCCGTCGAAATATGGGGAATGTTATACTTTGCCGCAATCATCTTTGCCTGCGTGCCCTTTCCGGCACCCGGCGCTCCAAGCATTATTATCTTCATATTGATCTCCCTTAAGAAATAAAAGACAAAACGGGCGGAGTTTTATTTACTCCACCCGTGTGTTATCAAATATCAGTCCTCGGATAAGAAGCCTTTGTAATGACGTTCTCTCATCATTGTTTCAGCCTGATTCAAAATCTCAAGGATAACTCCGACAACGATTATGATCGACGTTCCGCCGAAGCCTACGCTTGCGTTGAATACGCCCGTAAATATAATCGGAATAAGAGCCACAATTGCGAGACCTACGGCACCCATAAGGATAACGTAGTTGAGAACCTTTGTGAGGTAATCAACGGTAGGTCTGCCCGGTCTGATACCCGGAATGAAGCCGCCTTGCTTCTTAAGATTGTTTGCAACTTCTACGGGGTTAAATGTAATGGCCGTGTAGAAATATGCAAAGAAGATGAGAAGGAATATGTAAAGGATAAGACCGATTGAGTACTTAGCCATTCCTTCCGTTGTGAAACGGCACCAATAGCTCTGGTTCAAATACATAAGTATTATGTCCCAAACGTTTGTGGCGCTTGAACTCGACTTAAAAAGCGAGGTTATGATGATGGGTGTCTGTAAAAGGCTCGATGCGAAGATTACGGGGATAACACCTGCGGTGTTTACCTTTAACGGAATGAATGAAGACTGACCGCCTACCATTCTTCTGCCCTGCATCTTCTGTGCATATTGAACCTGAATTTTTCTTTGTGCGTCCTGAAGAAGTATAACAAGTACCGTCAGAAGCACGATTACGGCTATGATGATTACAGCCGCAAGAATTCCCTTTGCAACGCCGTTGCCTGTAACAAATGTCTCGAAAAGTCCGCTGAAATCATCCGGGAATCCCGAAACAATGTTTATAAGAAGGATTACGGAGATACCGTTTCCGATACCCTTTTCCGTAATCTGTTCGCCGAGCCACATAAGGAATGCCGAGCCGCCGGTAAGCGCAACAACGATAACCATTATTGCAAGTACGGCATTGTCGCTCTCGATGTAACCGGAATTGTTGAATCCGATTCCGAGTGCGATTGCTTCAAATACGGCAAGTCCGATTGTGACATATCTTGTGATTTCGGCAATTTTCTTTCTTCCCGTTTCTCCGTCCTTTTGCATTTCCTCAAGCTTTGGAATCGCTATCGTGAGGAGCTGCATGATAATGGATGAAGTGATGTACGGGTTGATACCGAGTGCAAAGATGGACATCTGTTCAAAGGAACCGCCCGTCAGCATCGAAAGGAAATCTGCGCCTTCGAGCTGATTGTCAAGGAATGCCTTGAAAAGGGTTCTGTTGATACCCGGAACCGGAAGCTGGCTTCCGATTCGGATAATTATGAGACAGATGAATGTGTATAAAAGCTTTTTTCTTAAATCCTTGATCTTAAATGCGTTAACAAACGTTTTAAACATCAGATCACCTCAGCTTTTCCACCTGCAGCCTGAATCTTTACTATTGCATTCTCGCTGAATGCATTCAACTTAACGTCAAGCTTTTTGGTAATCTCACCGTTGCCGAGAAGCTTTACGCCATCCCTGGGATTTTTAATTACGCCTGCACAAACAAGTGTATCAACGGTAACCTCTGTTCCATCTTCGAACCGGTTGAGAACATCAAGATTCAAAGCTACAATTTCCTTTGTGTTTCTGCAATTGAAACCTCTCTTGGGGAGTCTTCTGTATAAGGGGTTCTGACCGCCTTCAAAACCGGCTCTGGGTCTGCCCGAACGAGCCTTCTGACCCTTGTGGCCGTATCCTGCCGTCTTACCGTTGCCTGAACCGTGGCCGCGACCCTTTCTGAAATTATTTGACTGGGTCGAACCTTCTGCAGGTCTGATTGTTGTTAAATTCATCGTGAACACCTCCTTGCCGCGTATTATATTTCTTCTACCTTAACCAAATGTCTTACTTTCTGAATCTGTCCCTTTGTTGCGTTGTTGTTGGGCTGCTCTGTGCTCTGACCGACTTTATGAAGGCCGAGTGCTTCAACAGTCAACTTCTGCTTCGGGATTGCTCCGATAGGAGACTTAACTAAGGTTATCTTTAACTTATCTGCCATTATCTTTTCCTCCTATTAGCCTAACTGCTCAACAGAAATGCCGCGAAGAGCCGCAACCTGTTCAGGAGTCTTCAACTGGCTTAAACCGTTAATCGTAGCAAGAACGACGTTCTGCTTGTTGTTTGAACCGAGGGACTTGGTACGAATATTCTTGTAGCCCGCAAGCTCAAGAACGATACGTGCCGGGCCGCCGGCGATGATACCGGTACCTTCGGGACTTGTCTTAAGGAGTACCGAAGACGAGCCGTAGAAGCCTGTGAAATCATGAGGTGTGCTTCCGAGATCGTTCATCGGAACAGTGATTAATTTCTTTGATGCTGCTTCCTTAGCCTTGCGGATTGCTTCGGGAACTTCGGCAGCCTTGCCGAGACCTACGCCCACGCGGCCTTTTCTGTCGCCCACAACAACGAGTGCAGCGAATCTCATCTTACGTCCGCCTTTAACGGTCTTGGATACACGCTTGATATCGACTACCTTATCTTCCAACTCCGACTTAGCGGTGTTATCAATGTTTTCTCTCATCGTTTTTCCTCCTACTTAGAACTTAAGTCCTGCTTCTCTTGCTGCTTCTGCGAGTGCCTTAATCTTACCCTGGTATAAAAATCCGCCACGGTCAAAGCATACTTCGGTGATATTCTTATCGAGAGCACGCTTTGCGATTATTGTTCCTAAGTAAGCTGCTGCCGCAACATCGTCGGTATGTTCGATTTCTTTCTGAACATCCTTTTCTACCGTCGATGCGGCACAGAGTGTATTGCCGTTAACATCATCAATTACCTGAGCATACATATGCTTGTTGCTTCTGAATACAGCGAGTCTGGGTCTTTCGGGTGTACCGGAGAAACGATTACGGATTTTAAGGTGCTTTTTGGCACGAATTAAACTTCTTGATTCTTTGCTTACCATTTTCTATTTTCTCCTCTCTTACTTCTTACCTGTCTTGCCGGCCTTACGTCTGATGATTTCGGAATCATACTTGATTCCCTTGCCCTTATAAGGCTCAGGGAGTCTCTTGCTTCTGATTTCGGCTGCGTACTGACCAACCTTTTCCTTGTCGATACCCTTAACGATAATCTTGTTTGTTCCGTCAAGAACAGTCTCGATTCCTTCGGGATCGATCATGATAACAGGATGAGAATAACCGAGTGTGAGATTAAGCTCCTTACCCGTCTTAGCCGCTCTGTAACCTGTACCGTTTATTTCAAGAGCCTTCTGATATCCTTCGGTAACACCCGTTACCATGTTGGAAATAAGAGTTCTTGTAAGTCCGTGTAACGACTTCATCTGCTTAAGATCGTTGGGTCTTGTAACGATGACTTCATTACCTTCGACTTTGATTGTCATTGCTTCATGGAGAACTCTTTCAAGAGTTCCCTTGGGTCCCTTAACGGTAACCTTATTATTTTCTGCCACACTTACAGTTACACCTGCAGGAATGGCGATTGGCATCTTACCTATACGTGACATGCCCGTACCTCCTAATATTTAAATAACCGGATTATTACCAAATGAATGCAAGAACCTCTCCGCCTACGTTGAGTGCGCGTGCTTCCTTATCGGTAACAACACCCTTGTTTGTGGAGATGATTGCGGTTCCGAGTCCGCCGAGAACCTTGGGGAGCTCCTCACGGCTTGCGTAAACACGAAGACCGGGCTTAGAAATTCTCTTTAAGCCTGTGATAACCTTTTCATTCTTGTCCTTACCATATTTAAGTGTAATAACGATTGTCTTTACAGCACCGTCTTCCTTAACCTCATAGCCCTTGATATAACCTTCCTTTAAAAGGATATCTGCTATGGAAAGCTTCATCTTCGAAGCAGGAACATCAACGGTATCATGCTTAGCAGTGTTTGCGTTACGAATTCTTGTAAGCATATCTGCAATCGGATCGCTCATTGCCATAATGAAATTTCCTCCTTATTTGCTGCGTATTGCGAAGTTAAGACTCTTTGTCTTCTTATCGCAATGAACACAGGTAAACTACCTATTTTACCAGGATGCCTTCTTTACACCCGGAATTTCGCCCTTGTATGCAAGCTCACGGAAGCAGATTCTGCAAATTCCGTACTTTCTCAAAACCGCATGGGGACGACCGCAAATTTTGCAACGTGTGTAAGCCTGTGTGGAAAACTTAGGTTTACGCTGCTGTTTTAACTTCATCGAAGTCTTTGCCATTTATTTTTCCTCCTAATGCTTTGCCTTATTTTGCAAAAGGCATGCCAAATTGTGTAAGCAACTCACGAGCTTCCTCGTCGGTATTTGCGGTTGTTACGAAAATAACATCCATACCGCGAACCTTGTCAACCTTGTCATACTCGATTTCGGGGAAAATAAGCTGTTCCTTGATACCAAGTGCATAGTTTCCTCTTCCGTCGAATGCGTTGGGGTTAACACCTCTGAAGTCACGTACGCGAGGGAGTGAAAGGTTGATCAAACGATCAGCGAACTCGTACATCTTCTCACCACGGAGCGTAACCTTACAACCGATTGCAAGACCCTCTCTGATCTTAAAGTTTGCGATAGACTTCTTTGCCTTTGTGATAACGGCCTTCTGTCCGGAAATCGTTTCGAGATCCTTAACGGCCGATTCAAGTGCCTTAGCGTTCTCTTTAGCATCGCCGACACCCATATTGATAACGATCTTGTCAAGCTTCGGGATCTGCATAACATTCTTGTAACCGAACTTCTTCTGCATTGCCGGAGCGATCTCTTTTGTGTATGTTTCTTTTAAACGAGCCAAAATTTTTGACCTCCTCTCATAGAATTAGTCGATTACTTCACCTGTGGACTTAGCGACACGAACTTTCTTCTTGCCGTCTTTTCCGTCAACATATGTGAAACCGATTCTTGTTGCCTTTCCCTTATGCATATACATAACGTTGGAAACGCTGATTGCAGCTTCCTGATGAACGATGCCGCCCTTGGGATTGGCCTGTGTGGGCTTGGAATGCTTGGTAATCATGTTGATGCCTTCAACAACGACTTTCTTGTCGTCGGCACGAAGAACCTTGCCTTCCTTATTCTTATCCTTGCCGGCGATAACCTTAACGGTATCACCTTTCTTAATCTTTAACATAGACATATGACGTCCTCCTATAATACTTCGGGAGCAAGGGAAACAATCTTCATAAACTGCTTCTCTCTGAGCTCTCTGGCTACAGGTCCGAATATACGGGTTCCCTTGGGATTGTTGTCATCCTTTATTATAACCGCAGCATTTTCGTCGAAACGGATATAAGAACCGTCCTTACGACGAATCTCTTTCTTTGTACGAACGACTACAGCCTTAACAACGTCACCCTTCTTAACTACGCCGCCGGGTGTTGCATCCTTGACAGAAGCAACAATGACATCGCCAATGCCTGCATATCTTCTGGTTGAACCGCCCATTACACGGATGCAAAGTAATTCCTTGGCTCCGGTATTGTCGGCAACCTTAAGTCTGGTTTCTGTCTGTACCATTGTATGATACTCCTTTCCAAATTTCTATCGGCCAAAAGACTATCTTGCCTTTTCAACTATCTCAACAAGTCTCCATCTCTTGTCCTTCGACAAAGGTCTTGTTTCCATAACCTTAACTCTGTCGCCGATTTTGCACTCGTTGTTCTCATCATGAGCCTTGAGCTTATATGTTCTCTTTACGATCTTGCCGTAAAGAGGATGCTTTACGTTGTCCACAACGGCTACAACGATGGTTTTGTCCATCTTATCGCTTACTACCTTGCCGATACGAACTTTTCTAAGATTTCTCTCTTCCACAGTATTAACTCCTTTCAATAATAGTTATCCTGCATTAGTTCTGCTTTGAAGAAATAACAGT
The DNA here is from genome assembly GCA_964653855.1 of uncultured Lachnospiraceae bacterium. Classification (GTDB taxonomy): domain Bacteria; phylum Bacillota; class Clostridia; order Lachnospirales; family Lachnospiraceae; genus RGIG3528. The sequence goes on along the minus strand of CAZZFV010000020.1, from coordinate 20,121 downwards.
CTGAATACGAGCAATGTTCTTTCTTACTTCAGTGATTCTGCTTGTGTTATCCAACTGATTTGTTGCATTCTGGAAACGAAGGTTGAAAAGCTCCTTCTTTGCGGCAACAAGTTCTTCTTTTAACTCAGCAACGGACGAAGCCTGTAAATCTTTGTTAAACTTAGTTGTTTTCATCATCCGCACCTCCATTTAACTCAGCCTTCGACATAATCTTGCACTTAACGGGAAGCTTGTGGCTTGCAAGTCTTAATGCTTCCTTTGCGGCATCCTCGGGAACGCCTGCGATTTCGAACATTACGCGACCCGGCTTAACAACGGATACCCAATACTCAACGGAACCTTTACCGGAACCCATACGAGTTTCGGCGGGCTTTGCCGTAACAGGCTTATCGGGGAATATCTTAATCCAAACCTGACCGCCACGCTTCACATAACGTGTCATGGCAATACGGGCTGCCTCAATCTGATTTGACTTAATCCAGCAAGGCTCTGTTGCAACAAGACCGAACTCACCGTTCGAAATCGTGTTGCCGCGAAGTGCCTTACCTTTCATAGAACCGCGCATTTGCTTGCGGTGTTTAACTCTCTTGGGCATTAACATATTACTTGTCTCCTCCTTCCTTCTTGGGAGCCTTGGTAGGAAGAACCTCACCGTTGTAAATCCAAACCTTTACGCCGAGCTTGCCGTAGGTTGTATCTGCTTCGGCGAAACCGTAATCAATGTCTGCACGAAGTGTCTGAAGGGGAATGGTTCCCTCGATATAATGCTCGCTTCTTGCGATATCGGCACCGCCGAGACGACCGGAAACGGATGCCTTGACACCCTTAACACCGCTCTTCATTGTACGGCTCATTGTCGACTTCATTGCACGACGGAAAGAAACACGGTTCTCAAGCTGTGTTGCGATGTTCTCTGCAACAAGCTGTGCATTTGCGTCGGGCTTCTTGATTTCCTTGATTTCAAGGTTAACCTTCTTGCCTGTGGCAATCTTCTGAACGTCCTTCTTTAATCCTTCGATTTCTGCACCGCCCTTACCGATTACAAGGCCGGGCTTTGCTGTATAAATGATAACCTTAACGGCATCGGCAGCGCGTCTCTCGACTTCGATGCGTGAAATGCCTGCATCATAAAGCTTTTTCTTTAAGAATTTTCTGATTTTGTAATCTTCCACAAGATTATCCGCGAAATCAGCCTCGGCATACCATTTGGAATCCCAGTCACTGATGACACCGACTCTTAATCCATGAGGATTAACTTTCTGTCCCATAACTTATGCCTCCTTCTTCTCGTCAAGAACAATTGTAATATGGCTCATACGCTTTAAGATTCTGTATGCTCTGCCCTGTGCACGGGGATGAATTCTCTTCATTGTGGGTGCGCAGTTTGCATAGCACTCGGCGATATAAAGCTTTGATGTATCCATACCGTTGTTGTTCTCTGCGTTTGCGATTGCCGATTTTAATAACTTTTCGATTAATGTTGAAGCATATCTTGGATTGTATGCCAAAATTCCAAGTGCTGTCTGTACATCCTTGCCTCTGATTGCGTCAAGAACGAAACATGCCTTCTGAACCGACACACGAGCGTAGCTTAACTTAGCGCTCGGGCGTCTGTCTCTCCGGTTTTCGTTTCTGTCACGCTTAATTTGGGATCTGTGTCCTTTAGCCATGGATGAAAACCTCCTAAATCTCTCGGCGGCTCTCCGCCGGTAATTTTCCACCTGCGTTATAAACGCATGTTAACTTATTTTGAACTTGTCTTCTTTTCGTCCTTACCGTGACCGCGATAAGTTCTTGTAGCAACGAATTCGCCAAGCTTGTGTCCTACCATGTCCTCCGTAATATATACCGGAACATGCTTTCTTCCGTCATGTACAGCGATTGTAAGACCAACCATCTGAGGGAAGATAGTAGAACGTCTTGACCATGTTTTAATGACTGTCTTGTCGCCGCTCTTTACAACAGCTTCTACCTTTTTGAGTAAGGGAGCGTCACAAAACGGTCCTTTTTTAAGTGAACGTGCCATTTTAATTCTTCCTCCTTGTCAATTATTTAATAGCCTTACCGTTACGTCTTCTCATAATAAGCTTGCTTGATGACTTCTTATTGTCTCTTGTCTTATAACCGAGAGCAGGCTTGCCCCAAGGTGTAACAGGGCCCGGACGTCCTACAGGACACTTACCTTCACCACCACCGTGCGGGTGATCGTTCGGGTTCATGACGGAACCGCGGACAGTGGGACGGATTCCCATGTGACGCTTACGTCCTGCATTACCGATATTAACAAGGTTGTGATCTATGTTGCCGACCTGACCGATTGTTGCACGGCACTCGATCGGAACCATTCTCATTTCGCCCGAAGGAAGACGGAGAACCGCATACTTTCCTTCTTTTGCCATAAGCTGTGCTGCGTTTCCTGCGGAACGAACAAGCTGACCGCCCTTGCCGGGGATAAGCTCGACATTGTGAATCATCGTACCTACGGGAACGTTCTTTAAAGGAAGGCAGTTACCTGTTCTGGGTTCTGCGTTTTCGCCGTTCATAAGTGTCCAGCCGATCTTAAGACCTGCGGGAGCAAGAACATAGCTCTTTGTACCGTCTGCATAGCAGATGAGAGCGATGTTTGCCGATCTGTTCGGATCGTACTCAACCGTCAAAACCTTTGCCGGAATGTCATCCTTATTTCTCTTAAAGTCAACGATTCTGTACTTTCTTCTTGAACCGCCGCCCTGATGTCTTACTGTGATTTTTCCCTGATTGTTACGGCCTGAATTCTTCTTTAACGAAACAAGAAGAGATCTCTCGGGTGTCTTGCATGTGATTTCCGAAAAATCGGAGCAGGTCATATTTCTTCTGGAAGGTGTATAGGGAGAATATGTTTTGATTCCCATTTTTATAACTCCTTTCGCATAAGCGACACGATACGTTTAAGGATTTTCCTTATTTTTCCGCGCCGCCCCTAATTCATTTTACAGACCCGTGAATACCTCGATGTCGGCGCTGTCGGCAGTAAGCTTAACAATAGCCTTCTTGCCTTCGGCCGTCTTACCGTAAGTCATTCCGCGTCTCTTTGTCTTTCCGTCAAGGGTCATTGTGTTTACGCTTGCGACCTTTGCTCCGGAAAACATCTTTTCAACAGCTTCTTTAATCTGAGACTTTGTTGCGCTCGGATTAACGGAGAAAGCATATTTCTTGTCTGACATCTGATTCATGCTCTTCTCTGTAACGATGGGAGCCAAGATAACGTCATAATACTTAAGATCTGCCATTATGCGTACACCTCCTCGATCTGCTTTACAGCTTCTTTTGCGATAACAACTGTGTCATACTTTAAAATATCAAAAACATTGATGCTGTTTGACTGAACCGTTCTTACGTCCTCAATATTTCTTGCGGAAAGAATAACGTTTGTGTTGTCCTTGTCCGTATCCATAACAACAAGTGCCTTGTTGAGATTCAAACCGTTAAAAAGAGCGGTCATCTTCTTTGTCTTGATTTCATTAAGTGCAAGATCGTCGATAACAACAAACTTGTTCTCCTGAACCTTGGCGGTAAGTGCAGACTTGATTGCTGCTGCCTTTTCCTTCTTGTTCATCTTGAGAGAGTATGTCTTCGGCTTCGGAGCAAATACAACACCGCCGCCTGTCCATTGAGGAGATCTCGTCGAACCCTGTCTTGCATGGCCTGTGCCCTTCTGCTTCCAAGGCTTTCTGCCGCCTCCGCGCACTTCAGCTCTTGTGAGAGCGCTCTGTGTGCCCTGACGCTTGTTTGCGAGCTGTCCGACAACAGCCATATGCATCAAATGCTCATTTACATTTACGTTGAAGATTGCGTCGTTAAGTTCCATTGAACCAACTTCGGCGCCTTCCATATTATAAACTTTTACGTTTGCCATTTTAGTTGTTCCTCCTTTCTTAGAGATTACTTACCTGCTTTTACGGTTTCCTTCAAGGTAACAAGTGCCTTTTTGGGTCCGGGTACAGCACCCTTTACAAGGATTAAGTTGTTTTCAACATCAATCTTTGCGATTTCAAGGTTTTGAACCGTTGCTTTAACGTTTCCCGTCTGTCCGGGCATATGCTTGCCGGGGAACACACGGCCGGGTGTTGTTGCAGGTCCGTTTGAACCGGCATGTCTGTGATACTTGGAACCATGCTTCATCGGTCCTCTTGAAAGTCCGAATCTCTTGATTGCGCCCTGGAAACCTTTACCCTTTGTGATGCCTGTTGCATCAACCTTGTCTCCGGCTGCAAACGTGTCGGCCTTTATTTCCTGACCAACCTTATAATCTTCGGCATTTTCGAATCTGAATTCTCTTAAGAATCTCTTTGCGGAAACTCCTGCCTTTGCAAATTGTCCCTTGCGGGGCTTGTTTACGAGTGACTCTCTGATGTCACCGAAACCAACCTGTACTGCTGCGTAACCGTCGTTTTCAACGGTCTTAACCTGAGTTACGACGTTTGCCGTAGCCTTGAGTACAGTTACGGGAATTACATTCCCATTCTCGTCAAAGATCTGTGTCATACCGACCTTTGTAGCCAAAATAGCTTTTTTCATTCTTAAATCTCCTTTCAAAAATCTACAGCGGACCACACCGTTTCTTTTTTAAGATCGCCATGCGGTCATTAAAGATGGTTGAAGGACCATCCCGTGTTCCGTATTTTACGGAGCACTCCGAAAGCGAATTACATCTTTATTACGATGTGTACGCCTGCGGGAATTTCAAGTCTCGAAAGAGCATCCACAGTCTTCTGTGTGGGCTCTATGACGTCGATCAGTCTCTTGTGTGTTCTCTGCTCGAACTGCTCACGTGAATCCTTGTACTTATGTACGGCACGAATGATTGTAACTACTTCCTTCTTTGTCGGAAGGGGTACGGGACCGCTGACCTTTGAGCCCGTCTTCTTGGCAGTTTCAATGATTTTTGCAGCAGATGCATCGATTAACTGATGATCGTAAGCCTTGAGTGTGATTCTCATCACGTTCTTCTGATTAGCCATAAAAAATGTCGCCTCCTTATTCGCACTTAAATAGCAGTACGACAAGCGGTGACTGTACACATGTCCGTGTGTTTCCTGCCTGCCGGAATAACAAACCAAGGTTACCCTTGGCTGCTTATGATTGCTCAACCTCCCGAACGGCCGAAACTCACATCTCTTTTGCAATATGACTTGCTTTTTTGGTACAGTGACTTGTCGCCAGGTATCATAACTTGACATTTGCTCCGCGGAAAACCTGCGACTTGCGCAGCAACCTCCGTTTCAACGCTATCAAGGTCACAACGTGTGGCATTATATAACAAAATAAATATTATTGCAACTGTTTTTTTTCTTTAATTGTAAACTTTTTGTGAACGAGAATATTAAAAAAAACCGGGATGAAAATCATCCCGGTTTTACTGATTACAGCTTAAATCTCTCAACCTCATCCGTAAGGCGCTTAACGGATTCGAGATTTTCCTTCGACATTCCGTCCATTTCGCCGACTTCTTCACTGAGCTTTGTGGAGTTCTCGGTGATTTCGAGAACGCCGTTTGCCGAATCCTCAACCGCATGCGAAATGCTGTTGATCGAAGAATCTATTTCGTTCATGCCCTTTGTGATGTCGGCACTTATCTTCTTAAACGTCTCCATCATATCGGCAATCTTCTTAATTTCTTCCGCATGTGCGCTCGAAGAATCAAGGAGTTCGTCGTAAGCCTTAAGCGTATTTTCGTTTACGAAATTGATAACCTTTTCGGCTTCCGCTGACAAATCTTCGACAATCGTGATGACATTCGACGAAACGCTTTGAATTTCTCCCGCAACCTGAGCCGAATCCTCGGCAAGTTTTCTTATCTCGTCGGCAACAACCGCAAATCCGCGTCCTGCTTCGCCCGCACGCGCTGCCTCAATCGAAGCGTTGAGCGCAAGAAGGTTTGTCTGACTCGAAATATTAAGAATGTTTTCCGTAAGATTGTTGATCTGTTCAACCTGACGGCTCTCTTCGATCTTTGTTTGCATTGTTTCGGCAAGTTCGCCCGCGGTCTTCTTCGCGTTCTCCTGCGAAGCCTTGGAGTTATCGTAAAGGATACCCGACTGCTTGATCGTCTTTTCCGACTGAGCGCTTACTTCGGAAGCGAGCGACGAAATGTCGTTTACGGATTTATATGTATCCGAAACCTTGTCGGTGATTACGTTCATTCCGGCGGACTGTTCCTCCATGGATGCCGACATTTCTTCAAGTGCGGCGGAAATCGACGATACAGAATTGTTTACGTTTCCGATGTCTGCGGTAATTGTTTCCGAAGATGTAAGAATATTGTTTGCGTCACCGTTTATTCCGTCAAATGCTTTTCTGAGAGAAGCATTGAGTGTTCGTATGTCTCTCATTATCATATAAACTTCGTTGTGGGTCTTGTCGGCAACGTCAAAAGGCTCAAGTTCTTTTAAGTTCCCCGCAGCCATCTCGGAAAGTTCGTTACATCCCTTCTTTAGGTTCTTCATGAGAAGTCCGATTACGAATACGGAAGCACTGCCCGCAAGCAAAATTATTATAATTTCAAGTGCGACCATGTTTGAACGCATCACGGCAACCGTTTCGTTTATGCTGTCGCATGCAATTGCCGAGCATATCGCACCGATTATTTTTCCGTCTTCGTTCGTAAACGGTGCGTAATAAATGTTATATGTTACTCCGGCTTTATCGACATTATAGAGTTCCACATCGTTACCTTTTTGGATCTCCGCCCAAACGTCATCCGCAAGGGAATTCTCAAGTCTGCTGTACCCCGCACCCACATAGCTTGTGCAAACGTTTGTCTGTCCGTAGAAAATCGTATGCATTATCGATTCGCTGCCTTCGGACTGTTCCTCTTCATACATATTATTAAGGAAGGCATATTCGATTACGGTGTCGCCCACCTTAAACACATCGTTTTTGGCATCGTACGTAACGTCTCCCGGCAAATAATCAAAAAAGTTTTGAATTCTGTATGTAGCGGATTTGCATGTGTCCATATAGGTTTCCGAGAAATCCAACCGAATTTTTTTGAACGTGCCTATCATCATTATGGTGCCGAGAATTATGAGGGCGCCAACCTCAAGTAAAATAACCTTTACCTTGAGCGAAGTGTTTTTAAACCATCTCATTATATGTTCCTCCGATTTTTTTCTTATAAGGTAAGATTATAGCCATGAAGCGGCTTAAAGCAATTTACAAAGTATAAACTTTCGGGGAAAAGAATTAAAAAAAGACCTCCTGCTTAAAGGAGGTCTTGAAATAATGCCTTTTTTTAAATCACTCGATTATTGTAGCAATCTTACCTGATCCTACTGTTCTGCCGCCCTCACGGATAGCGAAGTTAAGACCCTGCTCCATAGCTACGGGATGAATAAGCTCGATTGTCATCTCGATGTTGTCGCCCGGCATGCACATTTCTGTGCCTTCAGGAAGACGGCAAACACCTGTAACGTCTGTTGTTCTGAAATAGAACTGAGGACGATAGTTTGTGAAGAAAGGAGTATGACGTCCGCCTTCTTCTTTAGTAAGAACGTAAACCTGAGCCGTGAACTTCTTGTGGCACTTTACCGAACCGGGCTTGCAAAGAACCTGTCCGCGCTCGATATCCTTACGCTCAACACCACGAAGGAGAACACCGATGTTATCTCCGGCACGAGCCTCATCAAGAAGCTTACGGAACATTTCGATACCGGTAACAACCTTCTTCTGAATTTCTTCCTTGATACCAACGATTTCAACTTCCTCGTTAAGATGAAGTGTACCACGCTCTACACGGCCTGTAGCAACTGTACCACGACCTGTGATTGTGAATACGTCCTCAACAGGCATAAGGAAAGGCTTATCTGTCTCACGAACGGGATCCGGGAAGTAGGAGTCTACGGTATCCATGAGCTCCATGATCTTGTCTCCCCAAGGGCCTGAAGGATCGTTGAGTGCCTGAAGAGCAGAACCCTTGATGATAGGGCAGCCTGTGAAACCATATTCTTCAAGCTGTTCTGTGATTTCCATTTCAACGAGCTCGAGCATTTCGGGATCGTCTACCATATCGCACTTGTTCATGAAAACAACGATATTCGGAACACCTACCTGACGGGCAAGAAGGATGTGCTCCTTTGTCTGAGCCATAACGCCGTCTGTAGCGGCAACAACGAGGATAGCGCCGTCCATCTGAGCCGCACCTGTGATCATGTTCTTTACATAGTCAGCGTGTCCGGGGCAGTCAACGTGAGCGTAGTGTCTCTTTGCTGTCTGATATTCAACGTGTGCTGTGTTGATCGTGATACCTCTTTCTCTCTCTTCGGGAGCCTTATCGATATTCTCGAAATCAACCTTTGCGTTTCCGGGAACTCTCTCAGCAAGAACCTTTGTGATTGCTGCAGTAAGAGTTGTTTTACCATGGTCAACGTGTCCGATGGTACCAATGTTAGCATGGGGCTTGTCGCCTCTTTCAAATTTAGCCTTTGCCATTTGAAAAATCCTCCTTAAAATAAGTTAAAAGAATATTTTTTTGCTCTATTTACGTCGTACGCCCATCGGACTACGGTAAATATATCTGAGCCTTGTACACGCAATTATATTGCATAGTACAAATTTTTTCAAGTAAATTTTAAAATGATATAAATATCGGATTACTTTCCGTTCTTTGCCGCAAGAACTTTGTCCTGAACCGACTTCGGAACCTGCTCGTATGTCGAGAAGAACATCGAATATGCGCCACGTCCCTGTGTCTTAGAACGAAGAGCCGTTGCATAACCGAACATCTCTGCGAGAGGAACGAATGCGCGGATAAGCTTTGATCCGTTTACATCCTCTGTGCCTTCGATACGTCCGCGGCGTGATGAAACATCACCGATAACATCACCCATATATTCTTCGGGAACCGTAATTTCAACTCTCATGATAGGCTCAAGAAGTACGGGAGCGGCCTTTTGCATTGCTTCCTTGAATGCCATGGATCCGGCAATCTTGAATGCCATTTCGGAAGAGTCGACTTCATGGTAAGAACCGTCCCAGCAGTTTGCGTGAACGCCGAGTACCGGGAATCCGCCAAGGATACCGCACTTCATTGCTTCTTCGATACCTGCCTGTACAGCGGGGATGTATTCCTTCGGAATTGCACCGCCGACAACCGTGTTTTCGAATTCGAATGTCTTCTCGCCGTTAACGTCCATAGGTGTGAAAATAACCTTACAATGACCGTACTGACCGCGACCGCCGGACTGCTTTGCATACTTGGAATCGATGTTGACTTCCTTTGTGATTCCTTCCTTGTAAGCAACCTGAGGTGCGCCTACGTTTGCTTCAACGTGGAATTCACGAAGAAGTCTGTCTACGATAATTTCAAGGTGAAGTTCACCCATACCTGCAATAATTGTCTGACCTGTTTCCTCGTTTGTGGAAACTCTGAATGTGGGATCTTCTTCCGCAAGCTTTGCGAGAGCCTCACCCATCTTGTCCTGGCCTGCCTTGGTCTTGGGTTCGATTGCGATATCGATAACGGGCTCAGGGAATTCCATGGACTCGAGGATAACGGGATGCTTTTCGTCGCAGATCGTGTCACCCGTCGAAGTTGCCTTAAAGCCTACGGCTGCGGCAATATCACCGGAATAAACCTTTTCGAGGTCGTGACGCTCATTTGCGTGCATCTGAAGAATACGTCCGATTCTTTCCTTCTTGTCCTTTGTTGCGTTAAGCACATAAGAACCTGCGTTGCATGTACCGGAATAAACACGGAAGAATGCAAGCTTTCCTACGAACGGGTCTGTCATGATCTTGAATGCAAGAGCGGCAAAAGGCTCGTCGTCGGAAGACTTTCTCGTAACTTCGTTTCCGTTCAAATCCTTACCCTTGATATCCGGAATATCTGTGGGAGCGGGCATATACTCTACAACAGCGTCAAGAAGCTTCTGAACACCCTTGTTCTTGTATGCGGAACCGCAGCAAACGGGAATGATGGTTCCTGCGATCGTAGCCTTACGAAGTGCCTTCTTAAGTGCCTTCTCATCGGGGATCTCACCCTCAAAGAACTTTTCAAGAAGTTCATCGTCCGTCTCACAAATCTTCTCAATCATCTGCTGACGATAATCCGCTGCCTTTTCCTTCATGTCATCGGGGATCTCTTTGATTTCGATCGAATCTCCCTTGTCATCAAGGTAGTAATATGCTTTTTGCTCAAAAAGATCGATGATTCCCTTGAAATCGTTCTCAGCTCCGATAGGAAGCATGATGGGGCAGGGATTCTTTCCGAGTCTTGTCTTAATCATTGAAATAACGTTGTAAAAGTTTGCACCCGAAATGTCCATCTTGTTGACAAATGCCATTCTGGGTACGTTGTACTTGTCGGCCTGACGCCAAACGGTTTCCGACTGGGGCTCAACACCGCCCTTTGCGCAGAAAACGCCTACCGCACCGTCAAGAACTCTGAGCGATCTCTCAACTTCGACCGTAAAGTCAACGTGACCGGGTGTGTCGATGATGTTGATTCTGTATTCCGGTGCTCCCGGGATCTTCTTGTGCTCGAATTCCTGAGTCCAGTGGCATGTCGTGGCTGCCGACGTGATCGTGATACCTCTTTCCTGCTCCTGGGCCATCCAGTCCATTGTAGCCGTACCGTCATGAGTATCACCGATCTTGTGGTTTACACCGGTGTAATAAAGAATACGCTCTGTGAGAGTAGTCTTACCGGCATCGATATGAGCCATAATACCGATGTTTCTGGTATGCTCAAGTGAATATTCTCTTTCTGCCAAGGTTTTTTCCTCCTAAATAATATATCCAGAAAAACTACCAGCGGTAGTGAGCAAAAGCCTTGTTCGACTCTGCCATCTTGTGCATGTCTTCTTTTCTCTTTACTGCATTACCTGTGTTGTTTGCGGCATCCATGATTTCTGCCGCAAGCTTATCCTGCATTGTCTTCTCACCGCGCTTACGTGAAAACATTGTAAGCCAGCGAAGAGCAAGAGCCTGTCTTCTTTCAGGTCTTACTTCGATAGGTACCTGATATGTGGCACCGCCGATACGGCGAGCCTTAACTTCGAGAACAGGCATCAAATTGTTCATAGCCTGATCAAATACTTCAAGTGCTTCCTTGCCCGACTTCTCGGCAACAATATCGAATGCACCGTAAACGATCTTCTGTGCTGTTCCCTTTTTGCCGTCAAGCATTACGTTGTTGATGAGCTTTGTAACAAGCTTGCTGTTGTACAAAGGATCAGCAAGCACATCTCTTTTTGTAATATGTCCTTTTCTTGGCACGTTGCTTCCCTCCTTAATATCGACTTATAAGTCTATTAATTCATAGGTACTCACATTTACTCTTGTGTTCGCGCTTTTTGGTTTATATCTTTTTCAAACCGGCAACCACTTCTTGTTTGAAAGGATCGTTAACCCTGCGATTATGAGTAATTGCAAATCAATTAACAGTTACTTTAAAATTTACTTCTTTGCGTCCTTGGGTCTCTTTGCTCCATACTTGGAACGAGCCTTACGTCTCTTTGCGACACCTGCGGTATCGAGTGTTCCTCTGATGATGTGGTAACGTGTACCGGGAAGGTCCTTAACACGTCCGCCACGAATAAGAACAACGCTGTGCTCCTGAAGGTTGTGACCTTCTCCCGGGATATAGCTTGTTACTTCGATTCCGTTCGAAAGACGAACTCTGGCGATCTTTCTCATAGCCGAGTTGGGCTTTTTGGGTGTAGCCGTACGAACTGCCGTGCAAACACCGCGCTTCTGAGGAGATTGTGTTGCAACGGCTTCTTTGTTAAGAGAGTTGAATCCCCTAAGAAGAGCGGGTGCTGTCGACTTTTTCTCCACAGTCTGTCTGCCTTTTCTTACTAATTGGTTAAATGTAGGCATTAACTTTTCCTCCTGTTTGAATTTTTCAATTGGTGGCTGCCCGTGATAACATTTAAATTAACACGCAAAAACCCGTGCGCTTTTCGGCACACGCACGGGTTATTATAGTAGGCACAAAATAATTTGTCAAGAAAAAATATTTTTTCTTATTCACCGATTGCCTTTAAAATTTTTTCAACCAGGTCTTCGTATTCTTTGATATATTCGTCGTGATGCGCGATAATCTCGTCCGTCTTTCCGTCACGCGCCGCTTCTTCCATTAGCTTCATGTGTTCCGAAAGCCTGATTGCGCCTATCGTTAGCGAAGTTCCCTTAACGGCATGAACAAAAGTCCTGTAATTATCAAAATTTTTGTTTAAGTAAGCTTCTTTAATTTCCGCAATACGGGAATTTTTGGCATAAGACTTAAGCATCGCCTTAAAGAATGCCATATCGTTTCCTGTATACATGAGTCCCGTTTCGGTATCAAGGAAATCAAGTTTCTTTAAAAATTCCTCGTCCTCCGCGGTAAGCACCAAAGTGTCTTCGTCAGATACGTTATCGGAGTCGGAATCCGTGAATACTTCCTCTCTTGTTTCTCCGTTTTGTCCGTCACTCACGGCACTTTCCGTGATCTTTTTCTCCGGGAGCATCTCTTTTACAACCGAAAGAAGTTCCTTTTTGTCGATGGGTTTCGCAAGATATGCGTCAAATCCCATGTCGAGATACTTTTTCTTTTCGCCCGCCACCGCATTTGCGGTAACAATCACTATCGGGGTGTTATCGCACAAGTGTTCGTCTCTTATCACCTTAAAGGCTTCAATTCCGTCCATGACGGGAAGCATGTGGTCCATCAAAATCACATCGTAGGGATTCTTACGCACAAGTTCGACCGCTTCCGCGCCGTCCTCCGCATATTCGATCGTCACCTTTATTTCCGACAAAAATCTTCCTATCAAATCGAGATTCATTTCGTTGTCGTCAACAACAAGCACACGTGCGGACGCAGCTGTATATTTTACGGTTTCCGACTTTTTGATGCGGTAGAGATCGTTTTTGATTGTTATTTCCCCGATCGGCGTTTCGTCGATTATGTGAGGCCTTATCGTAAACCAGAATCTGCTTCCGCATCCGTAACGGCTCTCCACCTTTATTTCGGAACCCATTTTCTTTAATATCCTTGCGGCATACGCAAGTCCTATTCCCGCGCCCTCGATACTCATAACACTTTTTCCCGTAAGCTGGTTTTGCTTTAAGAGGTCCACTTCTTCGGGTTTCATTCCGACACCCGTATCCGATACGGAGAATATGAGTTCGCCCTTGTCCGTTCCTTCGATTTTTTTCCAGACAAAAACAATTTCGATTTTCCCGTTCGCGGTATATCTCACGGCATTTGAAACAAGCTTTATCGCAACACGCACATAGCGCTCGGCATCCCCAAGTATCGCGCTCGGAATCGTGGGATCCACAAATTCGGAAAGCGTCAGATCTTTTTTATCCGCGTTGTATCTTGCGTAAGACAAAATATCGATTATGCCGGGGATCGTCTTCGCTTCCTTAAATTCCACTTCAAAATCCGTATTGTCCGCTTCCGTAAAATCAAATATGTCACTTACGACGGACAAAAGATTCCTTCCCGACTGCTCTATGTTTTCTGCGTAGCCGAGCGTCTTCGATTCCTTGCTTTCGTCTTCTATCATCCTGCTGTATCCGAGTATCGCATGAATCGGAGTGCGGATTTCGTGAGACATGTTTGCAAGGAATTCCGTTTTTTCTTTGTTTACGGTTTCAAGCTCCGACAACGTCTTATCGAGGCTTTCGGTACGGTCTTTTAGGCTTCCCTTTTGTCTTTCGAAAACGTGTTCCTGAATTTTTAGGAAAACGGCGACAAACACCGTAAGCGTAATTATTCCGACCGTAACATCCGTCGCAAGCAGATTTCCGTGCAGGGGATTACTTACCGTTTCCGGATAAAGTATCGATATTATTATAGAAGAAACATCCGTAAAAAGCGTCACAAAATAAACCATATAGGATGCTTTTCCCCTTGAAACGACCCACGGCATAAAGAGTCCGAACACAAACCACATGGGCATGCCCGAATATATTCCGCCGCAGTTGAAATAGAGCATCGGGAACAAAACGTCGAGACACACAAGCTGCGCAAATATCGATGAAAAGGTCGTATGCTTATCCTTATACGAAATATAAAGATAAAGTATTCCTATTACCACGCACCCGAGTATCGCAATAACCGACGTAAGGTTTCCGTTTATGAGCTTTGTCGTGAGCGCACGCACGATTCCGCCGCCGACCATGCAAACGATCGCTATGTTTTGCGCGAGTACAGTTATGTCTTTATCTGTGTCAAACAGTGTCTTTACGATGTGTTTAAGTTTTGAAATAAATCTGTGAGGTAAATTTTGGTGGTTTTCGGTTAGGGTTTCGGTTGACCTGTTTTTATTTGCAATTTCGTGACTTAAATCTGTTTCACTTGCAGTTCCCGTGCTTGCCCCGCTGCCTGCAATCGTTTTGCTTGCCGTTTGGGAAATCACTTTTCCCCCGCTGCCGGTTACCGCAATGTTGTCGGCAATCGTTTCTTTTACCGTTCCGGAACTTGCAATTTTTTCACTTACCGTTTCCGAAATTACCGTTGTTTCACTTACATTTCCCGCGTTTACCCGTGCATCGATTACGGCACTTTCGTTTACCTTATCTTTTTCCGCTTCTTTCCCGTTTACCCACTCGATTTTCGATTTCGGAAGATACTTATAAACCATATCTTCAAGAGCTCCGCCCACAATAGGCTTTGCAAGATAATCCGAAAATCCCGCCGCCAGATATTCTTCTTTTGCGCCCGCAACCGCATTTGCGGTGAGAACGATAACGGGAGTGTTTCTGTTAATGTAATCTTCGGTTACGTTTAATTCCTTTAACGTCTCGATACCGTCAATGTCCGGCATCAAATGGTCAAGAAAAATTATGTCGTAATGATTTACGCGCGCAAGGTCGATTGCGTCGTATCCGTTTAAGGCGCATGTGATCTTTACACATGTCTTCTTTAAAAGTCCCTTAAACACGTCCAGGTTCATTTGAACGTCGTCAACAACCAAAATTTCGGCATCCGGCGCACGGAATTTTTCGCTGTATGACGTAATGTTTTTGATGTCCGCGGTTTTGCTTTCCGAATAAGCGCCCATGGGCGTATCGTCAATTATTTCCGTAGGTATGGATACGGAAAATCTTGAGCCTTCGGTGTACACGCTTTCAAAAGAAATTGTGCCTCCCATAAGCTCGGTCAGCTGTTTTGCTATCGAAAGTCCGAGTCCTGTGCCCTCAACACCCTTATTCTTCTTTTCGTCAAGACGTTTAAAGGATTTAAAGAGCTTTTCCTTGTCGGTGTCGGAAATTCCTATCCCTGTGTCCGAAACCGTGAAAATAAGCGTTCCCATGCCTTCGGACGTTTTCGCAAAGTCAAATTCTATCGTGACGACGCCTTCGCTCGTATACTTTATGGCATTGTTCGAAAGATTTATAAAAATCTGTCTTAGCCTTGTTTCGTCGCCTTTAAGTTCCGCAGGCGTCATCCGGTTATTGTATACAGTGAGTCTTAATCCCTTGTCGCGCGCTTTTTGAGAGATCACGTTGCAGCAATCGGAGAGCAATGTCATTGCCCTAAAATTTGCCTTAAAAATGGGCATTTCTCCGGCCTCAATCTTTGAAAAATCAAGGATATCGTTTACGATCGAAAGAAGCGATTTACCCGCCGATTGAATATTGTTTGCGTATTTTAAAATGTTTTTGTCGGAGCACTCACGCAGCACCATCTCGTTCATACCGAGCACGGCATTTATCGGTGTCCTTATTTCGTGCGACATGTTCGCAAGGAACCTGCTCTTTTCGACGCTTGCACGTTTTTCTTCTTCCGCAATTTCCTTTAATTCACGCGTTCCGTCGATAAGCCGGTTTCTCGAAATAACGCTTGACGTGCAAAAATATGCCACAATTCCCACTGTTATAAGCGAAAGAAGTATACTCTTAAAAAGCACCGACATTTCGTTTTCGAACACCGAATCATAGTCAAGCACCATTCCCGCATACCAGTCGTCGCGTATGATATGCGAAAAAACCATTAGCCTGTGGTCTTTGTAATCGACGGTAAAAAAGTATTCTCCGCCCGCCGAATCGGTATTTTGAAACACCGACTCTATTATTTCGATCATTTTGTCGGTAGGCTTTTCATCGCCTTCCGCATAAATATTTATGCCTTCATACGCCTTTACTCCGTGAGCCAGCATATCGCCCTTTTTGTTGACGACAAAGCCGTAACCTGCGTCGCCGCTTCCGATGTTTGCGACAACCTCACGGATTTCGGCAACATCTATGTCAGTCGCAATCACGCTTTTTTTGTCGGAAAGCATAAGACAAACGGTAATTACCGTTTTCCCCGTTTCCGCATCCGTATAAGGTGCCGTCGTCGTAATGCTTCCGTTTGCTTTTACGGCTTCCGTATACCAAATGCGTGTCGTTGCGTCGTAATCCGCAGGCACATCCCATCCGGTTCCGTCAAGGTAGGCCCCAGAAACCCATCCATAAATTCCCGTAAATCCGTTTGCTTCGCCGTTCATATATTTTTCGGACACGGCATAAAAAGTTTCCTTTATTTCATCGATGTCCGCATTTCGTCCGATCATCGAATCCACAAAAACTCCGCTTGCGGAAACGGTGTTTACCGCAGCGGACAAGTATTCGTTGATTTCTGCCGCTTCCTCGCCGAGCGCATTCTCGCAAAGCTCGACCTGTCTTTCCTCCGCAAGCTTATAAAAATTCTTAAACGAAATAAACGTGATAAGCGTCACGGACGCAACCGTCAGCAATAATGTAATTATATACAAAATGATATTTTTGCGTTTCATCAGACACCTTTTTATGGCTTTAAACAGCAATCACCGCAAATTCCTTTTTTGCCCGGAATCATACGGTGACAGGCATATAAATCTCACATCACTTAATTCAACCCGTCAAGCACCTTATTTACACGATTTACAAGATCCTGCTTGCGGAAAGGTTTTTTAACGTAATCCACCGCTCCCAGCCTGCTTGCCTCCTTGACATGATCGAGGTCGGCAATCGAAGTGAGAAAAATAACCGGAATATTCTTAAATTCGCTTCTCGCACGAATTGCCTTAAGCGTCTGAATTCCGTTGATTTCGGGCATGTCTATGTCAAGAAGCACGAGATCCACATTTCCTTCGCACAAAGCCGCAATGCACTCGATTCCCCCGTGAACGGCGATCGCGTTAAATCCTTCCTGCTGCAATATAAACTTGTTTCTGTCAAGGTTCATTTGGTCATCGTCGACAATCAATATTGTTTTCATATTTAAATCCCTCTCATCATTTGCCTTATGTTTCCGCGTGCAATATATTTTTTTAATTTTAACACAAATTTTATAAAATTACACCCTTTTTATCGAAGACTCCTTTAATTCGCCCGTCTCTTTTATATATCCGGAAGGTTCCGCCCTTCTTTTTCCGATTTTTCTTACATAAGAGAGATTAAGCGCCATTTTTGCGCGCGTTATGGCAACATAAAACATCCTTCGTTCCTCTTCCTTTTCTGCCTCGGTCACCGCGTCCCGGTACGGCGTAACTCCCATATTGGCGTGCGGCACAAACACGACGTCAAATTCAAGTCCCTTCGAACCGTGCATCGTCATAACATTCACCGTGTCCTTGATATATGCATCCCTTAAAGCTTCTTCCGCATTTTCGGCGTTTTTCTTACGCTCGATATTAAAAAACCATTCCGAAAACGAATCAAAATTTTTTGCGTCCTTTTCCACGGCTTCAAGTGTCATCAAAGCTTCCGCCGGATTCATTTTGTGCGTTCTCGCATATTCCGCCGCAAACCTGTCAAACTTAACACCGTACCTTATATAAGTTACCGCCGAGAGCGGTGTTCCTCTTTTTATGAAATCAAGGTCCTTTAAAAATTTTTGATATCTTTTAAAAATCGTCCCTTCGTTTTGCAATTTTTCTGAAACATGTTCAAAATCAACCGTCTCATCCGTGAAGGTTTCCCTCATAATATATCTTTCGGGCCTGTTTATTATGCTTAAAACATCACTTCTGCTCCGTTCTCCGAGCGCCACACGTATATATGTGATAACGTCTTTTGCGGGAAAGCGGTCATATATGCTGTCGCTTCCAAAATATTTCACGGGAATTCCCCGATTTTTAAGTCCTTCCCTGAATTTTGCGCTGAGCGCATTTGTCCGTAAAATAACACACATTTGGGAATACAGGATACCTTCTGCGGCATACCGGCTTATTTTTTCGAAAATTCCCTGTATTTCATCGTCGATTGTCTCGTATTGCGTAACCATAACTTTTTCTCCCGGCTCTTTGACCGGCTTTATTTCCTTTTGAAATCTTGTTTTATTGTTTTTTATAAGGCGCTCCGACGCTTTAACGATATTCCCTTTTGAACGGTAATTTGTGTTTAAGACAATTTTTACGGCGTCGCGGTAATCCTCGGGAAATTTTAACATAATTCCCGGCTCCGCACCTCTGAAGCCGTATATCGACTGGTCGTCGTCACCTACGATAAAGAGATTTCTGTGAACAGCGGAAAGCATTTTTATGATTTCGTATTGCATGGGATTTATGTCCTGGAATTCGTCAACCATGATAAACCGGTAAGCGTCTTGCATTTTTTTAAGCACATTCAAATCGGATTTTAAAATATCATGCGTTTTAATCATCATGTCTTCAAAATCAACAAGCCGCCTTTTATTTAAAATATCCGTATAATCGTTGTATATGTTAATGAAGTCATAAGTGTTACATGAACGCGCCGTATAGTTTTCGCGAGTTCCGCCGTCCGCTTTTACACGTCCGATTTCCCCTTTTAATTTGAATATTAGTTCGGCTCTGTCAAATGTTTCGACGTTATACTTATCAATCAGAGTCGAAATAAAAAAGTCGGCATCTCTTTCCTTTAGAATGTTCTCTGCCGTAAGACCCGTCGCATTCCGCAGGATTCCGAAAAAAATGCTGTGAAAAGTCCCGAAAGTAACGTGCTCAAGCCCTGTTTCCGGGCACAGCTTAATATAGCGGTCACGCATTTCCGCTGCCGCCGCCCTTGTAAATGTGACAACAAGAATTTCTTCGGGGTTCACATTATGATTCATTGTTAAATTGAGTGTCCTTTTTGTGATTACGCGTGTTTTACCGGATCCCGGTCCCGCAATGACTATTGCCGGCCCCGTGATATGATTGATTGCGATAAGTTGATTTGTGTCTTCCATAAGAATTTTAAGATCATGCAAAGAAATAATAACACAACAGGCGGTGAAAATCCACCGCCTGTTATTAAAATTACAATTTTGTCTTTAAGAGTTCGATTCCCTTCTTAACTCTTCTTATCGACTCGTCCTTACCGATAATTTCCATTATTTCGTATGCGCCGCCCGGTGTCATCTGCTTTCCCGAAACAGCGGTACGAATCGGCCAAAGTCCCTGTCCGTTCTTGATTCCCTTTTCGCCTATATATCCCATGATTACACTTTCGATTCCCGAAATCGAGTAGTCGTTTAACTTTTCAAGGCGCGGAAGCAAATCCGTTAAAACTTCGTAAGAGCTTTCAAACGTCGTCTTCATCTTCTTGTGAACATACATTTCGGGGTCGTACTCCGGAAGCTCGTCAAAGAAGTCTATCTTTTCCGCAATGTCAAGGAATGTTTCGATACGTGTTTTTACAAGCATCGCAATCTTATTTAAATCGTAATCCTTGTGAACAACCTGCTTTACATAAGGAACGGCAAGCGAAAGATACTTTTCGTCGTCAAGCTCCTTCATGTATTCGCCGTTCATCCAGCGAAGCTTTTGAATGTCAAACACGGACGGCGACTTGTTGATATGGTGATAATCAAACACCTCGACAAGCTCGGGGAGCGAATAAATTTCCCTGTCCGTACCCGAACTCCATCCGAGAAGTGCCATAAAGTTTACGACTGCCTCGGGCAAAAATCCCCGGTCGATCAAATCCTCAAACGAAGCATGACCGCTGCGCTTCGAAAGCTTTTGGTGCTCCTCGTTTGTGATGAGAGGACAATGGATATAAACCGGCTCTTCCCAGCCGAACGCATTGTAAAGTCTTGTATACTTGGGTGTCGACGACAAATACTCATTTCCGCGTACAACGTGCGTGATTCCCATAAGATGGTCATCGACAACATTTGCGAAATTGTATGTGGGAAAACCGTCCGACTTAATCAAA
>CAZZFV010000019.1:1213-39716 GCA_964653855.1 uncultured Lachnospiraceae bacterium | reverse complement strand
ATTTTGCCGTCGGAATGTTCCACAACTTCTTCGCTCACCTCGTCGCTCTCATCCCAAATATCTCCGACAATCTGCTCCAGGACATCTTCCATGGACACAATGCCGAGTGTTCCGCCGTATTCATCGGTAACAATCGCAAGGTGCTGCTTTGCATGACGAAGTTCTTGCAAAACATTCGGAAGCTTTGCCGTTTTATAAACATATTTCGGCGGCATGATTATCGAACGGATATCGGGTTTCTTACCGTCAAGACGAGCACGTAAATATCTGTTTAACGAAAGAATACCGATAATATTGTCAATACTGCCTTCGAAAACCGGAATACGCGTATATGTGGATTCTTCGATAATTTTATCGATTGTATCGACGTCATCGTCTATGTCTATTGCCACAACATCCACTCTCGCCGTCATTACATCATGAACGGGAGTGTCGTCAAAATCGATTGCGGCCTGCACAAGCTCGGACGCGTCCTCGTCAAGCACCTTTTCTTCTTCCGCCGTCTCAATGATATCCGAAAGTTCATCTATCGCAACATCATCGTCATCGTCAAATTTTTCGCCCTTAAACGCTTTCGTAAAAAGCTTTACAAGCGCAACAACCGGAACAACAATAGGTTTTAGCACAATGTTTAAGCCTTTAATAATATATGCGAACTTAAGTGCATTTTTGTTTGCGTTTTTCTTTGCCGTAATCTTCGGAATCGTTTCACCGAAAATAATTATAAGCGTTGTGAGTACAACCGTCGAAATCCATGACGGAGCGTCATCGGCCGACGCACCCGGATAAATCAATTGATATACGGATATGACAAGCACCGTTCCGATTGATGAACATGCTATGTTTGCAAGATTGTTTCCGATAAGAATTGTACTTAATGTGTCATCAAATTTTTCCGTAATCTTTGCGGCAAGGCTCGCGCGCTTGTTTCCTTCTTCGGCAAGGCTGTCGAGTCTTGTTTTGTTACACGAGGAATAGCTCATCTCCGAACTCGAAAAGAAATTTGATAAACATATACAAACAACTATCGCAATCGAATAACAGACAATGAAAATAATACCGGTCATTATTCTTCACCTCCGTCTTGAGCTTCATTTGTGTTTTTGGTGACATTTAAAGCTTTTATTCTGTTATGGTCCATTTGGAAAACCTTAACCGTGATGTCATGATAAGTAAACTCATCACCGTTTTTCGGAATACTGCCGAAGGACTCGTATGCCCATTCCGCAATAATCTTATTTTCAAGTTCTTCGTTTCCTTCGGGATCTTCGTATTCGAGGAACTCAAAAACATCCCCCACATGCACGTTGTCGTCACATATGCATGAATTGTCGGAAACACGTCTTATAGGCTCTTTTACTACATCGTCTTTGTCCCAGATTTCACCTACAAGCTCTTCCAGAATATCCTCAACCGTAACAATTCCGCGCGTTCCGCCATAGCTGTCGGTTACAATTGCCATATTTATGCGTTCCTTGCTCATTTTTGCGAGCAAATCGTCAATCTTGATGCTTGAATGCACAAAATACGGCGGATCGAGAATTTCGCGAAGATTGATTTTGTTTCCGACCTTTAAATATTCCTTGGCATACTTTTTGATTTGAAGAACGCCTATAATATTGTCCTGCGTATTTTCATATACCGGAATTCTGCTGTGATGAACGTTTTTAATCGTTTCCACTATCTTCTCGGGGCTCGAATTTACGTCGAGCATACACACGTCGACTCTTGACGTAATTATCGAATTAACCTGGACGTTACCGAATTGAAGAGCCGAAGAAATAAGTTCCCCATGTTCTTCCTTCAAAGAACCGTTTTCGGTCATGTCTTCTATCAAGTCATAAAGCTCATCTTCCGTAACCGAAACCTCAGGCTCGGCGCTCGTATGCTTTGCGACAAAATTACCTATTCCGGAAAGCAATGCGGAAAGCGGCTTCAATATTTTCATGAAAAACAAAAGTATCGGCGCCATAAAAAGAGAAAGCGTCTCACAATATTTTTTTGCTATGCTCTTCGGAAGCATTTCTCCCGCAAAAAACACAACAAGCGTAGTGATTATCGTACTTACCGTAACCGCGTCAATTCCCCAAATGCGCGTAACCTGCATTGTTACAATTCCGGCCGTTGTAAGATGAATAATATTTGTAAGAATCAAAATTGTAGTGATTGCACGATCAAAATTATCAAGAACATCAAGAACTTTGGCAGCTCTTTCATCACCTTTTTCCGCGCGTGCACGAATCCTTGACGGCTTCACGGAAGCAATCGCCGTTTCCGTAACGGCAATAAGAGCAGCTGACATCAGAAGCAGTACAACCGTCACCCATGGCAACAATTGCACGTTTTCAGAAGCTAAAACACTAATAAACCATCGACTGGCAGGGTCAGTATCCATTTGGATTAAATTTATCTCCTTCTCAAAAAAATTTGTTTTTGGCGGAAAATCATTTATTTCAGGATTTTCCGCCGCTTATAAAAAACATCAAAGATTATATCAAAAAAAAGAAGTAAAAGCAACTGTTATGAATAATTCTTATAAAAAATAACTTTAAATTACTTAATCAAACATGAATAATTTTGTAAAAAATAATGGTAATCGCTTAATCGGCATGCGAGCAAACACGCTGTAAAAAAAATAAAAGGAATGAAAATGTAATGGTATTTTTCGGGGTTACAGGATGAGCATAGCATCACCAAAACTGAAAAATCTGTACTCTTCCTTTACCGCTTCTTTGTACGCATTAAGCACATGCTCTCTCCCCGCAAGTGCGGAAACGAGCATGATAAGCGTGGATTCGGGCAGATGGAAATTTGTGATAAGTGCGTCAAGCACCTTAAACTTGTATCCGGGGTAAATGAAGATTTGCGTGTCACCGCTTTTTGCCATGACGTGTCCCGTCTCGTCCGCGGCCGATTCGACCGTGCGGCATGACGTTGTTCCGACGCATATAACGCGTCCGCCGTTATCGATTGTGTCATTTATCTTTTTTGCTTCTTCCGGAAGCACGATATACGACTCCGTGTGCATATTGTGGTCAAGAATATTTTCTTCCTTTACGGGTCGAAACGTTCCGAGTCCCACATGAAGTGTCACACGTGCAATTTTTACGCCCTTTTGCTCGATTTTTTCGAGAAGCTCGTTTGTAAAATGAAGTCCTGCCGTAGGTGCTGCGGCAGAGCCTTCATTTTTGGCATAAACCGTCTGATATCTGTTTTTGTCCTTAAGTTTGTGGGTAATATACGGCGGAAGAGGCATTTCTCCGAGCGCGTCAAGCACTTCCTCAAATATTCCGTCATACTCAAACTTAACCATTCTGTTGCCGTCGGGGAGACATTCCAAAATTTCGCACTTCAAAATTCCGTCTCCGAATTCCACTCTCGCGCCTTTTCTTAGCTTTTTTCCGGGGCGCACGATCGTTTCCCACACATCTCCCGCATGGCGTTTAAGAAGAAGCACTTCAACCTTGGCCGTGCATTTGTTGCCGTTTTGCTCTCCGGTCTTTACACCGATCAGGCGCGCAGGAATAACCTTTGTGTCGTTTATCACAAGGCAGTCTCCGGGATTTATGTAATCAATAATGTCCGTAAAATGCTTATGACATATTTCACCCGTTTCCTTATCGAGTATCATAAGTCTCGACGAACTTCTGTCGGGAAGCGGATCCTGAGCTATAAGACGCTCGGGGAGTTCATAATAATAATCCGATTTCAATAATTTTTCTTCCATTTTCTTTTGCCTTTTTGTTGTATCGTTTTTTATTTATTTTTTGGTAACTTCGCAATCGATTATAACGGGGACATCAGATTTTAAAGCTTCGGCAATCGCATTTTCAAGTTCAGTTTCATTCGTCACCTTAAATCCTTTTGCATGCATGCTTTCTGCCAGAAGAACGTAATCGACCGTGTCTTCCAAATCCGTGCACGAATGTCTTCCGTCACAATACTCGTCTTGCAAATCACGCACAAGCCCAAGCGAATGATTGTTCATCACAAACACAATAATCGGTGTCTTATAACGCACCGCGGTCAAAATTTCGTTCATATTCATGCGGAAGCATCCGTCTCCCGCAATATCGATTACAGTTTTGTCGGGATTTGCGAGTTTGGCACCGATTGCCGCACCCATTCCGTAGCCCATTGTTCCGAGTCCGCCGGACGTAATAAGTGTTCTCGGGTTCATAAAACAATAATTTGAAACGGCGGTCATTTGATGTCTTCCGACCTCTGTCACGACTATCGTGTTTTCGTTTAGCTTTTTATTGATTGTGCGAACAATATTTTCTTCCGTAAAATCGGAATTTTGTGAGTCACGCTTTTCCGCGCCCGTACGCCAAAGCTTTCTTTCCTTATGCTTAATCTCCGTAAGCAATACGGAAAGCGCTTTTTTTGCATCTCCCACGATACTTACATCCGAATGGGCGTTTTTGTTTATTTCCGCATAATCGACATCGATATGTATTATCTTCTTTTCCTTTAATATTTCCGAAAGTCCGTGCATGGCTCTGTCGGAAAATCTTACACCGATCGCGATTAAGAGATCGGAATCAAATACCGCTTTTCTCGCCTCTTCCGTCCCAAAAATTCCGAGCATTCCGAGGTATTTTTTGTCATTTCCCGGAAATACTCCTTTTCCCATAAGAGAATCGATAACCGGCGCATTTAAAACATCGGCAAGCGCACGCACTTCCTTATATGCTCCCGAAATTACCGCACCTCCGCCCACATAAATAAGCGGCTTCTTTGAAGCGTTTATGAGCTTTGCGGCATTTTTTATGTCTTCTTCCGAAAAAACATGCGCTTTCTTTTGTGAATTCAAAACAAAGTGTTCCGTATCGCATTCCGCCGAAATCGCATCCGTTGTGATATCTATCAATACAGGTCCCGGTCTTCCGCTTTTTGCGATTTCAAACGCGCGTTTTACGGTTTCCTTAAGATACTTTACATCTTTCACGATAAAGTTTTGCTTTGTGATCGGCATCGTGATTCCGAATATGTCAACCTCCTGAAAGGAATCCTTTCCGAGCAATTTTGTCGACACGTTTCCCGTTATCGCAACAATCGGAACGGAATCCATATATGCGGTCGCAATTCCCGTCACAAGATTTGTTGCGCCCGGACCGCTTGTCGCAATGCATACGCCCACACGTCCCGAGCTTCTTGCGTATCCGTCCGCAGCATGCACTGCTCCCTGCTCGTGTGACGTAAGTATATGCCTGATTTCGGGATGCTTATAGAGTGCATCGTAAATTTCAAGCACGGAACTTCCGGGATAACCGAACACCGTATCGACATTTTCTTCAATTAATGTTTTTATAAGAATTTCCGCACCCTTCATTTTTTTCTCCGAATCGTTGAGGTCAAAATACCTTTTGACCTCAACTTCATTTTATTAAGCAAGGATTATATCAGAAACAGTCAAAAAATCAACACATATAAAGTTTCCGAGCGGCGAGGCATACGAATAAACATACACTTACCTTTCACACATACGAGAAACAAAGTATCCGCCCTTCCCACATTTGAATACGCATTCGCCCAATCTGTCTGACACGCTCTTAAAGCACTTCTCAAAATAGATTCAGATTGTTTTTAGCTTCAAAAGTTGTCTGAATTATTTTAAAAATTCAAACAATAGTTCTTCAAATGAATTTGCATTTTTCCGTTGACTTTTGTGCTTTTTCGTTGTAATATATCACTCGTGTTAAGGAAACAGTCCGAAACACAATAAGAAATGCGCGAGTGGCTCAGTTGGTGGAGCGCGACCTTGCCAAGGTCGAGGCCGCGGGTTCGAGTCCCGTCTCGCGCTCTTTTTTTTATATTTTTTTAAGTGTAAAGCGAGTACCCCGCTTTACACTTTATTTTTTTAGAATTCCTCTCCCCACTTTACTTTCTTTGCCGCCTTAAATCTTTCCTTATCTTTTCCCGTTATCTTAACTTCCCGTGTTCCGTTTACGGTGCAAAGCTTTAATGCAATAAATCCTTTTTGAATATTCGGGTGCCTTATCACTCTTCCGTTTTCCCGAATATCGGATTTTGTTTTTGCCACACCGGGTTCACTTTCCTTCATATCGTATTCATTTTTTGCCACACCGGATTCACTTTCTGCGCCGGATTTATTTTTTTGTATACCCCATTCTTCATTTTGCATATTCGCTTCGTTATTTGGTACACCTATATTTTCCTTTGAAATCGCGATATACATATACTTTTCGTCTTCAAAAGGCGCATCACCCGCCTTTACGTACTTTTGCAATTTCGTTCTCGAAATCCTGCACGAAAAATGACACCAGTCGTCATCTCCCAAATCGCACTTCATATTGTGTTTACACGGTGCAAGTATTGTGCCGCCGAGACTCAAATAAAAGTCACGCGCCACGGTTATATTTTTAAATCCTTCCTTTGATCCCGGTTCAACAATCAAAATATATTTTTCGGATTCATCCCAAAGTTTTTTTAAGAAGAGAGTTTTTGTCTTGTCGTTTAACTCGTTCATCACGTATGATGCGGTAACGAGATCCGCCGTTTCACATTCAAAATCGCAAGCATCCGCACGTATCCACGTTCCGCATTTTAATACATCGTTTGATTTTTCCGCGAGAAGCTTTCCAACCTTTATCATGTTTTCTTCGCGTTCGACAAGAGTTACGCGTTTCAAATCAAAAATATCGCCTATAGCAAAAGAGCAGGCTCCCGTGCCCGCTCCCACATCTATGAGACTTTTTATTTTCATGTCCGTTTTTAAAAATGCCGCCGACGCCGCCATACTCACTGCCGCATAAGTTCCCGGCATTCTCGAAATTGCATATGAAAGCACTTCCTTCTCGCTTTTCACGATCGATTTTCCGTCTTTTGCCTCATTATATTTCATATGAACCTCGGATGCGCTTTTTTTAAGCTCCGAAATATTTACCTGTGCCGCAATCTCTTCGACTATGTTCGTAAGTTCAACCGGTATTTCCATACTATTCCTCAAATTCCACCGTTAAATAAAAGCCTCTGTCCGTTTCCTTGATGTCCGCAATCCGTCCCTTTGTTATAACTTGTCCGTTATGATCAAGCAGCCTTTCCGACAATTGCAAATTTCCGCTCATCGCAACGGCCGGTTCCACAACATAATAAAATACCGAGTTCGGAAGCGAGCCCTCTCTTATATCCATAACGTCTCCCACTTTAACAAGTCCCGGGCGTTCCATTTTAAATGTGTCTATCGTTCTCATCTCAAATCTTCCCCCCCCTTTAATATTTTGTAACGGCAATTTGTTTTCCGTCCCTAAAATACACTCTCGGAACGCGCTTTGAAATGTCGCACACAACCTCATAATGAAAAGAATTTCCGACAGTTTCTCCGATTTCTTCGGCCGTTATCGATTCATTTCCGTCCTGTCCCATTAACGTCACTTTGTCATAAACATGCACATCCGGCACATCCGTAACATCCGCCATACATTGATCCATGCAAATGCGGCCGAGTATGGGGCAGCTTTTTCCTTTTATGAGAACCCTTCCCTTGTTTGAAAGTCCCCTCGGATATCCGTCGCCGTATCCTATCGGAATTGTGGCAACGCGCATATCCCTGTCGCACACATAAGTGCCCGAATATCCTATTCCCGTGCCTTTCTTAACCGTTTTTACCATCGATACGTGCGCCACAAGCTCCATTGCTCTTTGAACCGGACATCTTGATTTTGTAACATCGTCGGTCGCATACATCCCGTAGGTTGTTATTCCGAATCTCACCATATCCATTGCGGCGCCCTCGATATCCGTCACGCCCGCACTGTTTGATACGTGCTTTACGGGGATTTCTATGCCGTTTTCGGAAAGTAATTTTACAAAATCGTTGTATTTCTTAAGTTGCACGTAAGCCGATTTTTTATCGCTCATGTCCGCGCCGAAAAAATGCGTAAACATTCCCTCTATTGTTACGTTCTTAAGCTTTGATATTTTAACAATATCCTTTAAACTGTTTTCCTTTTGTTCATCAGTATCGCAAAGATATCCGATGCGGCTCATTCCCGTATCAAGCTTTATGTGTATTATCGCTTTTTTGTTTAATTCTTTTGCGATTTCATCGTATTTTTTTACGGTTTCAAAATCAAATGCGGCAAGCGTAATATCGTTTTTAATCGCTTCACGCGCATTTTCCGAAAAAGTGTATCCGAGCACCAAAATCGGCTTCTTTGTCGCATTTTGACGTAACGAAACGCCTTCCGCAACATTTGCGACAGCATAAGCGTCCGCAATATCGTCAATGTTTTTAACGATATTTATTGCGCCGTGACCGTATGCGTCCGCCTTAACCACAACCATCATTTTGGTTGTTTTTGGGATCAGTTTCTTTCCGTTTAAAATATTGTTTCTTATCGCATCTATATTTATGTTTGCCTGAACAGGGTAAAAATCTTCAGTCATTTTTTATTTCTTACTTTCTATTGATATCCTAAAAACACGAACATATCAATTTGCTTGTTTGTTTTCTGAAATCACACCCGGAATCGCATCAAGAATATCCGATGCAAGCATCGAACGCGCTCCCTTCTTTTCGGCGGCAACATTTCCGCAAATGCCGTGAATATAGCAGCCCGTCATTGCGGCGGCTTTTGGTGTGTCGCCTTGCGCAAGAAGTCCCAAAATTATCCCCGCAAGCACGTCTCCGCTTCCCGCCGTTGCCATGCCGTCATTTCCCGATATGTTTATATAATTTGAGTTACCGAAAGAAACAATCGATCTCGCGTCTTTCTTTACAAAAATCAAATCGTTGTCCCGTGTGCACTCGCGGCTTTCGTCGATCAAGCCTATCGAAAGCGTCGAAATCGGAATACCCGTAAGACGCGACAATTCCATCTTGTGAGGCGTAAGTATCGTTTGTGCGGGTAAAATTTCTTTTAAAACTTTTATTCTTGATTCGGGGGAGGCATTTTCTCCCACTTTCTCCGTTACAAGCTTCGACAAAATATTAAGCCCGTCGGCATCGATAATTAACGGCACCTTGCACTCAGATATAATGTAATTAAGTATCAATGCGGCAGCCTTTGTTTTACCGATACCCGGTCCAACAAGCACCACGCTCGCGCTTTCCACGGCTTCCTTAACCGTTTCTATGGAGTCTTCCGTCAAATTCCCGTCATCCGTAACCCCATAAGTCGTAAGCACTGCTTCCGGAATCTGCCTTTGAATTATTTCCCTGTTTTCCTCGCACGTAAGTATTCTTACAAGCCCGGCTCCCATTCTGTAAGCCGCCGATGCCGCAAAATAAGCGGCTCCCGACATGTTTTTTGATCCCGCAACAACAAGTGCGCGGCCATAGGTGCCCTTGTTGGAATTTGGCTTTCTCTTCGGTAAAAAGAGTTTGGGATTTTCGTCATAAAAGAAATTTGACGGTGGAACACTTAATGCCGCTATGCTTGTTCCTATGTCCCAAATAATCACTTTTCCCGAATACTCGGCTCCCGGATACAAAATACATCCGTTCTTTATGAATCCGAACGTAACGGTTATCTCAGCCCTTATCGCAATTCCCAAAATTCTTCCGTTATCTGCGGAAACTCCCGACGGAATGTCAACGGAAACCACTTTTTTGTGGGAATTGTTTATCGCTTCGATCTCCTTATAAAGATCGCCCGTAATGTTTCTCGAAAGTCCCGTTCCGAAAATTCCGTCTATAATCACGTCATATTTTTGATAATCAGCCTTTTTTATGACCTTTATGCCGTAATTTTTGGCGATTTTTAATTGCTTTTTTGTTTCCTTTGAAATTTTTGTTTTGTCACCGACCTGATATACGGATACATTGTAGCCTTTGCCGAAAAGTATTCTTGCGACCGCTATCGCATCTCCGCCGTTATTCCCGGTTCCGCAAACGCAAAGCACCTTATCCGTAACGGGCATAGTCGCACAAACCGCATGACAGACACCAAGAGCCGCCTTTTCTGTAAGTACGGCTTCCGGAACTCCCATGCGGTTTATGGTAAATTCATCTATTTCTTTTGATTCTTTGGCGTTCAGCGAATATTTCATTGCTCATCCTTTGAAGCTTTTAATTTGTAAGAAAGTCTCATAAGGCTTTCCGTAAGATGTACGTTTTCAAGGACTACCGATTTCGGTAAAGAAAGGTCTGTCGGCGCAAAATTCCAAATTGCCTTTATGCCGCATTCGGAAAGCTTGTTTCCCACTTCCGGCGCCGCATCTTTCGGAATTGTGATTGCCGCGATTTCAATATGATTTTCTTTAATGTAATTTTCTATTTCATCCATCGAAACAATCGGTATTCCGTTTACCGATTTTCCGATCAGACTCGGATTTATGTCAAAAAGCGCTCTTATGATAAAGCCTCTTTTTTCAAAATCCCCGTAATTTGCAAGCGCGCGTCCCAAGTTTCCCGCTCCGACGATAACCATTTCGCGCTTCTTGTCGATTCCCAAAATCTTTCCTATTTCGTTGTACAGGTATTCCACGTTATAGCCGTAGCCCTGCTGTCCGAATCCGCCGAAGTTGTTGAGATCCTGCCTTATCTGGGAAGCCGTGACCCCCATACGTTCGCTTAACTCCTTTGACGATATTCTGATTACATCTTTAAGCATAAGCTCTCCGAGGTACCTGTAATACCTCGGAAGTCTTTTTATAACCGCAGATGAAATTTCCGTATTCATTGGTTGTCCTCACATGTTTGGCATTTCGTTATTAAAATTTTTATTCATACAAAAGATCAAGCTTTCTTGACAGCCTGTCTTCCGTTTCTTTTATATGTCTTACCTTGTTGACATACTTATAAATATCGGCATATTCACCTTGTTCTTCCGAATAGCAATAAGAACAAACCATATATGCGAGCGCACCGGAAATGCACTTCACCTCACGTCTCTGATATCTTGTCAAGCCGCCGAATCCGACACCACCCTTGGGCTCGATTGTTTCCGCAAGATACATTTCAAGCTGAAGCAAAAATTCACTTTTCACAAGTGCCTTGTTTATCACTTCCTCGTTTGACATATAGGAAGCAATCGAATTTCCGTTGTTTGAAAGCGCAAACATTCTGTCAGACAAAGACGCCGCAACGAATTTGTTTCTCTTTGCGTTCGGCTTCTTGCGCCCGATGTCGAGTAGTAAAGCAATCCAGGGCGTTGTATTCGCATCGTCTCTCGTTCCCGCATTTACGGAATAAATTTTTTGTCCGTTACGAAGCTGCACTTCAAGCTTATCGGGATATTTATCCAAAATCCCCTTGGAACACCAAAGTTCACCGCAAAGCTCGTTTATTCTTTCGGCATCGCGTGCGCCCGGATAAAAACGGTTCTCCGCCTCTATCGTAATTACGGCATAACACTCATAGTACTTTTTAACCTTTATGCGGCTTACCTTGAGAATAAATTTTTCGTTGTTCTTAATTGCGGAAATTTTACCGTATACGTCGGTTGTTTTGCCGTCGTTTTTGTCATAGATAAGCGAATATTCCGATCCGCCCTCGCCCGTCATCTGCCACATGGAATTGTTTTTAAAATTTTTGTCCCATGCGGAATCGGAATTATAACTTATCGGAAGCCTGAATGTATGATAGCTGTAAACGGAATCGTCGGAAAGTCTCCCAAACCTCAAATCTTCCGCATTTTTTATATAATCCCTGTATGTCTCGTAATTTGTGGGAAGTCCCGCTTTTCCGATCGCATAAAGCATGCTTTCCATCGAAAAAATAACGGGGAAAGGATTTTCATTTAAATATTCGAGACATCTCTTAAAAAGCTTATAAAGTCTGACACTTGTCTTATTGATAATAACGTCTGCGCCCGGATACCTGTTTATAAGCTCGCAAGCCTTGGAAACCATGATATCGTTGTCGATTTGTCCGTGAAGAACGATGTTTTCCGTAACATTCAAATACGAATCCGTCACACAAAAAGACAATTCACCGCCCGAAAGGGGATTCTCGTATTTAACGAAAATATGGTTCGGCTTCTCTCTTTTCACGTATTGCGCAACGTCATGATACTTTTCCTTAAATCTCTTGCGGATAGCCGCAGACATCTCGGGGCACTCGTCAAAATCCGTCATCGGAATCGTGCGAAGCATGCTCATCACATCTGTTATCCATTCGCCCGGAAGACATTCGTCCTTTATTTCGTTTAACACTCTCTTTGCCTTCGGATTTGAAGTTTTGAGAGGTTCTATAAGATAAAGGAGCACTTCTCTTGAATCAACCGCAAAGAACTTTGTCTTTATGCAATCCGATCTGTATTCCGAAAGTTTTTCAAAGAAAAGCTCGCGTAAATCCACCTCTTCCGCCGGAATGACAATCACATTTCCGTCATCGTCCGTCGTTTCGGAAGGAAGGGGCTCCGTAAAGCTCACTTCGGAAGTTCTGAAGCTTTTGTCGTTTTTGTAATCGACCGAATAAAGGTAAACTTCTTCAAGATTAAAGTCCTTTACCGTTACGTCTATATATACATGCCTTAAGACAGTTTTTCCGAATTCCATAATTCCTCCGTTAATTTTAAGTTAAATACCCCGTTAAATAAATACCGGCCGCCACACAGGCAATACAACACTTATAAAACCATGCCGCGTATAAAAAAACACCTTTAAAACGTTATTATACAATTTTTACTGTTTCAAAACAACTTCATTTTGATTTTTATATATGCTTTGTGCGGGAACACACCCTCTGACGGAAGAAAGCGGATAAATATTTGTGTTCTGCCCGATGACAGCCCCCGGATTAAGAACGCTGCCGCATCCCACTTCCACGTTGTCGCCTATTATCGCACCCATTTTTTTTAGTCCCGTCGGGCAAATTTCGTTGCTTACACTGTCCTTTACCACAACAAGCTTTTTGTCGGATTTGACGTTTGACGTGATTGCTCCCGCTCCCATATGAGACTTAAATCCGAGAATCGAATCTCCCACATAGTTATAATGAGGCACCTGCACCGAATTAAACAAAATAACGTTCTTAAGTTCGGTTGAATTTCCCACAACGGCGCCCTTTCCCACAATCACGTTTCCTCTAATGAAAGCGGAATGCCTTATTTCCGCATTTTCGCAAATTATTGCGGGACCGTTTATCATTGCTGTATGTGCGACCGTTGCACTCTTATGCACAAAAACATTCTCACCGAACACCATGTAGTCGTCGGAAAGCGTCTTTATTATTTCCGCAATAATTTCTTTTATATGAGGTAAAATTTCCCAAGGATACTCATATTTTTTTATAAAATCGATTGCTATCGATTCTTCCGTCGAAAAAAGTTTTTCCGTTTTGTAATCGCTTATCATTTATAGTTCCTTTCAAATTCACCGTATGCCCTTTTGATATATGAATAATTGTTTGTTTCCTTGACTTTCACGGTCATTTTTGAAACATAGTCTTCGAGCTTTGTCATATATTCGGTCTCCGTAATCGTGCCGTCCGCCACTCCCGTGAGTCCTTTTTCCCAGCTTGCGGTAAGTTTTGCGTGAAGCAGATTCGGTATCGAAGACGCAACAACCTCATACACGGTTTCACCGAGCTTGTTGGGCGTAAAAATTTGCGTTTTCTTGTTCAAATTCAAATATCCGATTTTTACGAGCTTGTTTAAAATTTCCGCTCTCGTTGCGCTTGTGCCGATCCCCGAGCCCTTCACCTGAGCGCGAAGTTCTTCGTCCTCGATAAATTGCCCCGCATTTTCCATTGTTAAAATAAGTGATCCTGACGTATATCTCTTCGGCGGCGAAGTCTTTCCTTCTTTTATTTGCATATCCGTGATTTTTACTTCGTCACCTTTTTTGAGACGGTTTAATTTTTCAAGAAATTCCTCGGATATTTCGGTATCGGCTTCTCCCTCTTTCGAATCGTCCGTACCTTTGTCTTCGGGATTTTTGTCGTTTCCGGCACTCGTTTCCGCACTAACCCCGTCTTTATTTTCGTCTTTCTTTTTAACCGCGGAAACGCACGTATATCCGGGATCCTTTAAGACCTTAAAATTCGCAAAAAAGCTTTCGCCGCCGATATCAAGCACAAGTGCCACCTTTTTATATACGGCGGGCTTTAAGAAAATCGCAAGAAATCTTCTTACAATAAGCTCATACACTTTTTGATGAAGCTTTGAAAGCGAACCCAGATTTTTAAGTCCCTGTCCCGTCGGAATTATCGCATAGTGATCGGTTATTTTTTTGTCGTCGACATATCTTGTGCTTGCAAGCCCCACATACAGCTTTTCGTCAAGTATCTCTTTTGCGAATTCCTTCACTGGCTCAAAATAAGTAAGCCCCGCAAGGTTTTTGTTTATTTCCTTTGAAACGGCCGTCGACAAAACTCTCGCATCCGTTCTCGGATAAGTAACAAGCTTGTTTTCGTATAATTCCTGAATTATTTTTAGTGTTTCGTCCGGACTTATCTTAAAGAGCTTTGAACACTCATTCTGTGCTTCGGCAAGGTTAAATAAGAGCGGCGCATAACGCTTTTCCTCTTTTTTTTCGATCGATGAAACAATTCCGTCTTTGCCCTTTAAGGAATCGATAAGTGTTTCAGCAGTCTTTCTTTCCTTAAAGCCGTTGTCCTTATACATAAACGGAGTGTTAAAGTAACGACTTCCGTCAACCGCCTTAAATTCCGCCGAAAAACCGTAAACGGTGTTTGCGACAACCCTGTAAAATTCGGTTTCCTTAAAGCTTCTGATTTCACGCTCTCTATTTACTACTATTCCGAGCACGCATGTCATCACACGTCCCACGGAAATTGCCGAGTATTTTTCGAGTCCCAACAAATTTTTGACACCC
Source organism: uncultured Lachnospiraceae bacterium (assembly GCA_964653855.1). GTDB lineage: Bacteria > Bacillota > Clostridia > Lachnospirales > Lachnospiraceae > RGIG3528. The sequence continues at coordinate 24,968 of CAZZFV010000019.1, read as the reverse complement.
GTTCCGTATTTAAGGGAAAGAACTCTCGAAAAATTTATTCCCATAAGGTAATCTTCTTTTGCACGCAAAAAAGCCGCATCCGAAAGATTATCGTATTTATCCCATGTTTCCGCCTTTTCGATTCCGCGCTTTATTTCCTCTTCCGTCTGCGAATCGATCCACACACGGCGGCGTACCTTTTCCGCGGGGACTTTTGCCATCATGTCGACAAGCCTGTATATGTATTCTCCTTCGCGTCCCGAGTCCGTGCAAATATAAATGCATGTGACGTCATCACGAAGCAAAAGGCTTTTTACGATTTCAAATTGCTTTTTTACATTCGGAATAATTTCATATTTGTATTCCTTTGGCAAAAAAGGAAGCGGGTCAAGCGACCACTTTTTTAACGACTCATCATACATTTCCGGATAACTCATCGTAACAAGATGTCCCACACACCATGTCACAACGGATTTATCGGATTCCAAATATCCGTCGTTTCTCTTATATTCCTCGTGAAGCGCCTTTGCAAATTCCTGCGCCACGCTCGGTTTTTCGGCTATAAATAAATTTTTCCCCATCAATTACCCGTACTTTCCGTATTTTCTTCTTCGTCCGTTCCGTCCTTATATATCACGACTTCATCCTCAAAATAATAATCGTTCACATCAAATTTTGAGATTCCCGTGTAAATAACCGTATTGTCCGCAGGCGGATTGTCTTCCTCGTAATCCTGCTCTTCTATCGTTTTATGTTCCTCTTGTCTCGTAAACGTAAACGAAGCGATAAGCTGGAACCATTTGTCGTATTCATAAAAAACACTTTCCGTCCCGTTTACATAAAGCCAGTTGTCATTGTATTTTATGAGCTTTGACGAGGCCGTAACACAAGGCAGTTTAACGGTTTCCGAGAGACGCAAGCTCCCTTCTTCTTCATCCGCAAGATATTTTATATAATATCCGAAGTGTTCTTCTTTCTTTTCGTATTCGTAATTCAAATTTTCGTCAAGCACCCAAACATAATGCCTTGCCGTACGGATTTTGTCATATTCTTCAAATCCTATCGTTTTGGCGCTTGTCGAAAAAGCAAAATTGTTTTCGTTTCTCAAATAAAGATCGTTATATACGGTATCCTTAAGTACACCGTTGTCTCCCGCAATATAAACAAGCCGTGGGTCGTTATAAATACGGCGTACCTTTATAACCGAATCAAACTTTTCCGCCGCAACGATTATCATGTTGCTTCCCACATAAGTCACATCCGTAATGTTTATCCAATCATTATCGGTGCTTTTAATGTAATATTCCGTGAGGAGCTGCGCAAAATCCACAAGCATATAAATATCGTCATCCGTAAAATCTATTATCACAACGCAATCATTTACGGAATTCCGGTCAACTCTTGTTGCGGTCGCAAGTATGTTTCCCTTTTCGTCAACCGTCCACCCGCCCGTAAACGTATAATCGGAAGTCTTGTATATTTTTTTTACTTCTCCGAACGAATTGATTTTGACAAGCTTATTTTTTGACACAAACAAATATATGTATCCGTCATTCACATAAACGGAATTTGCGAAATTTTCTTCAAGCGGAATTTCACCGCGCAAAAAGCCGTCGTTATCGTAAAGCTTCACATAAGGCAAATAATCGTTTTCTGCGGAAAATACGGCAAACATTCCGTCTGTAAGCGTGATATCGGAAGCATTCACTATCTTTGATTCACCGGTTTCCGAATTCGTAACCACTTTTCTTCCGGCTGCAACCGTTACTTCCGCTTCACCCTCCGATGCTGCGTCTCCGTAAGCATAATAAAGCCTTCTGATTCTCACGTCACCTGTTTCATCGACAAGCTTGATCGTAATAATGTTTGTCTCATTGGGAACCAGTCCGTTTATCGCAAATTCATGAATACACGAATTACCCACTTCTATCGTCGCGCCGTTTGAAAGATAACGTACTTCCGTGGTCGCGGTCACATATCCTCCGAAATCGGGCGCGGCAGAAAGTGTGGCGTCCGTATGCACGGTATAAGAAACCGCACACGGGGTCTCCGTCTCAAAATATGTATAAAGCGACTGCGTATTTGTGCCGAACGGATTCAATATAAAAAGCGGATCGTCTTCGGTATAATTTCCCACCTCGATCAAAAGATCGATTTTTTCTCTTACTTTTCTTTGGAACTCATACGAATAAATTTCGGAAGCGTCTTCATACTTAAACAGATTCTCGGCAATGGTCGCAATAATCTCGCGATTTTTGGCGGAATCGGCTTCATATTCTGCTTTATATGCGTTTTGTGCATCGTCCTTGTCGTTTTTTGCGGTTTCCGTCTTTCCAAAAATTCCGAGCGAATACGCCACAAAAACCATGAGTCCGATACTTAAAACAGCAATAAGTATAAGTATGCCGTTTAATTTCTTCATATTGTTCCTCTAAAAAATACGTTTATGGGTTCATATAATCTTCCGCAAAAGTCTCATGCAAAACTTTGCGGACAATAAATTTTATTATATCATTTATGTGAATTCTTGTCTAACTCTCTGCCAAACTATCGCATAACCTGCATCAAAAATCTTCCCGCTTTTTCGGGCCATTCCCTTATTTCTTCATATTCATGCTCCGTACAACCCTTATTTGTTTCGGGATTTGCAAGCGAAAGTCCGTGTCCGCCGAAAGGATAAATGTGTATTTCCGATGTAACGCCTTTTTCTTTTAAGCTCATAGCGTAAAGCAGCGAATTTTGTACAGGCACCGACCCGTCCGCAAACGTATGCCATATAAATGTGGGCGGAGTGAGTGCCGTCACCTGTTTTTCAAGCGAAACCTTTTCTTTCATTTCTTCCGAATATCTGCTCCCCAGCAAATTCTTTATGCTGTCCTTATGCGCAAATTCACCGGACGAAATAACGGGATAACAAAGCACGCACGCGTTCGGACGGGATAAATCTTTTTTTCCGTCAAAATAGAAAAGTGCCTCTTCATTGTTAAAATCACATGATACGTTTGCCGCAAGATGTCCGCCCGCAGAAAATCCGCAAATTGCGATTTTTTCGGGATCTACATGAAGTTCTTCCGCATTCTCGCGCACCCATTTGATTGCACATAAGGCTTCCGAAAGAGCAACCGGATATTCCGCTCCCTCGTTGCAGCAGGTATAATTAAGCACAAAAGCCTGAAAGCCCTGCGCCGTAAATCTCATTGCGACGCCTTCCGCTTCCCTTTTTGAGTTCCATGCATAAGCACCGCCCGGAAAAACAATTATTGCATGACGTCTTCTGTTTATGTCTATCTCATCATAATTATCGAGAATATAGCCCGTAAGTAACGCTTTAAATTCTTTTATTTTAAATTCCTTTGTGATTATCTTCATCTTTGTACCCCGTATTGCTTATAGTATTCGTCGATTTTTTCCTTTATGTTGTCGTCGATTACGACTTTGCCGTCGAAAGCCTTATTCCAAAGGCATTCAACAACATCCTTCATCGTAACGATTGCCGCCGTATCAAATCCGTATGTTTCCTTAATCTCCGTAAGTGCTTCCATAGTGCCCGATTTTCCCACTTCCATACGGTTAAGGCTCACAATAAGGCCGACTATTGTCACATTTTCCTGTGAACGAACAATCGGAACCGTTTCTTCCATCGATTTTCCGGATGTCGTAACGTCTTCTATCATAACAACGCGGTCACCCGGGCGTATCGTGCTTCCGAGGAAAATTCCCGTATCGCCGTGATCCTTTATTTCTTTTCTGTTTGAAGAATATCTTACTTCCTTGCCGTAAAGCTCGTAATATGCCATCGCTGTTGTCACGGCAATCGGGATTCCCTTGTATGCGGGTCCGAACAACACGTCAAAATCGTCGCCGAAATTGTCATGTATCGCTTTTGCGTAATATTCACCGAGCTTCTTTAACATTTTACCCGTGACATAAGCGCCGGCATTCATAAAAAAGGGTGATTTTCTGCCGCTCTTAAGCGTAAAGTCACCGAATTTCAAAACGTCCGATTCAACCATAAATCTTATAAACTCTTTTTTGTAGTCTTCCATAAACACCTCTTGTTTTTTTACTTTTTTCTTTACCGCACTCAATACAAAAATTGAGCTGTAAATATCTTTTTACAGCTCAAAATTATAAACCGACAACAAAAATATATCAAGTAAATACAAGTTATTCTTTTTCTTATTCTACCTCGGTATTATATTTTTTTGCCCATTTAATATATTCCTCTACAGGCATGGGACGCGCATAAACGTAGCCTTGAATATAATCGCACTCGGTATCCATAAGCTCGTCAACCTGCTCTTCGTTCTCGATTCCTTCGGCAATCGTCAGCATATCGAGTTCCTTTGCCATACGAATCGTGTTTTCGACAATCGTCTTATGCCGTTTTTCGTCGGCACTTGCTTCAAAGAATTTCTTGTCAAGCTTAAGTATGTCAATCGGAAGCTTATGAAGCACATTAAGACTCGAATAATCGCTTCCGAAATCGTCCATCGCGCAAATGCATCCGCGTGACTTTAAAAGTTCGAGCACATCATAAAACTTATCGAAATCGGTAACCGCTATTCCTTCCGTAAACTCAAGTTCAAGTTCGTTTTCCTCAATTTTGTACTCCTTTATTATCGAATCGTACTCTTCTATAAAGCTTGAACTTACAAGCGTGTTTCTCGAAATATTTACGGCAAGCCTTACATTAAGTTTTTCGTTTTGCTTAAATACCCTTATCAATTCACACGCATGGCGAAGCATATATAGGTCAAGCTCCATGATTCTGCCGTTTTCTTCGAATATCGGTATAAACTCGGCAGGCGACGAATAAATCTTTCCGTCCTTAAACCAGCGGCAAAGCACTTCCGCACGCAAATAGCTTTTTTCTTTTTCCGAGCCTCCTATATAAACCTGCGGCTGCAAATAAAGCTCAAACTCGGATTTTTGAATGGCATTTTCCATTTCACCGCTTATTCTGATGTCCCGTTCGGTTTTTTCACGCATTTTTTCGTCGTAAAGCTTAATGCAGGTGTTTACTTCCGATTTTGCATCGTTTTCCGCAATCGTCGCGTTATTGAGCATTTCATCGATTTCGATCGTATCCGTTTTGTCCGTCAGATAAACGCCGATTGCCATTTTAAGCCTGTAAATTCCGTTATAATTCATCGTGAAATAATTCGAAACCGACTCGTTTATCTGTTCGAGGCTTTCTTTTAATTCGTCGCTGTCCTCATATGTGCATAAGGCGCAGAATTTGTCTCCTGAAATACGGCACAAAGCCACAAGTCCCGATAATCTTCTCGCAAAAGCGTCCGCAACTTCCTTTAATATTTTGTCGCCCGTTTCGTAACCGTAAACTTCGTTTATGTACTTAAACTTTCTTATATCCCACGCACAAAGCGCAAAATTCGTTTCATCCGTGTAAATCTCGATTTCCGAAACTTTCTTCTTAAAACCTTCGTAATTTAAATATCCCGTTGTTTCGTCATAATACATTTGATTGTATATGGACTGTTTTTCGTCAAGGCGGCGCATAACGTCGACATATTGCTCGGCAACACCGCAAAGCATCGAGATATCCTGCATTCTCGTCGAAATATTTTCGAGGCAGATATATCCGTAGACCTTGATTCCGTCCCATATGGGCGCAATGCTTACATTTTTGATTTTGTTTTTGTTAAAGTACTCAACCGCTCTTTCGTCTCTCGGATCCAAATCATTTACGTCATCGGCATACACAAGAACGTTCTTTTCGAGCTTCGGACGCCAATGTTTTGCGGCATATGCGCTCATGTCAACCCTAAAGCGTCTTGTTTCTTCTTTCGGAATATTATAGGATGCCGTTTCGGTTTTTTTGTCCATACAAAGTATATATCCCTTTTCGGCACCAAAAAACCAGCACAAAGTTTCGATTTCCCGCTTAAAATACTCGTTTGCGTTTTTAACGGGATCGTAATCTCCGTTAAGGCAATGCGAAATAAGGTTTTGTGCGTCGACCGCACGCTTCAGTGCATCGTTCTCCGTATATTTTTGGCCGATTTCGCAAAATGCCGCTATTAAACATTCCTCGCCGTTATAATCACCGTAAACCAGGCGCTCGTCATATTTTGTGCCGTTTTCTTTAAAATCAGCCATTTTAAAAGAATAAGTTTTGCGGTTGCAAAAGTTTGATTTGCAGCCTTCGCATCTCTTTTCTCCGCCCGAAAAAACTTCATAGCACTTTTTTCCTTTAAACGCCTTAAATTTTTCCGGATTTTCGCACTTTTTTGATGTAAACACATCCAAAATTTCCATTGTGTTTTTGTTAATAACCATGAGGAAATCGTTCGGCTTTTTTAGGTAAAGGACACTCGGCATATCCATAATGCAATTATCCATAAGCCATACAAAAATGTCCTTAAAATCAAAGCGTTCCTTCTTTGCGAAAGTTTCGGAATCCGGATTATAAATTTCAAAAACATCCCTGTGGATTTTAAGCGCTTCGCGCTCTAACGTTCTTCTGTAGAAGGCGAATCCGTTTTTGCCGTTGTTTTTTGCGTAATACATCGCCGTATCGGCCTGCTTGTAAAGAGTCGTAAAATCGCGGTTGTTTTTGTCAACCGTCGCAATTCCTATGCTTGCGCTTAAAACAACGCCGCCTTCTGTATATTTTGAAAGCTTGTGCAAAAAGCTTTTTAGTCTCGCCTTTAACATTCTTTCGTCTCCGGCATCGGGAATCAGACAAATAAATTCGTCTCCGCCGATGCGCGCGAGTATCGTTTCTTTTCCGAAAAATTCCACAAGTGCATTCGAGAAATTCTTAATTGAGCTGTCACCGATGTCATGACCGTAAAGATCGTTGATTTTTTTGAGTCCGTCAAGGTCAAAGAGTAAAAATGCCATATATGTGTCTCTTGTGCCCATGAGCTCTTTGTCTATTGCTTCCTTTGCAAAGCCTCGGTTTAAAAGTCCCGTAAGAGGATCGCTTCCGAGCTCTTTTCGCATGTCTTCTTCTTTTTCCTGCATGAGGCTTATGTTTTTGCGTTTGTCTGCGTAAAAAAGCACAGCATACAAAATTACATTCAAAAAAACAACAAAAACGACACCCGTAATGAGCACTTCATTTCGGTCGTCATTCTTGTTGTTTTCGATAATTTCTTCGTTTGAACTCGGCAAATTGCTTTGAGACTTATCTGTGAGTCCCGCTCTTTTCCCCACATTATATGCAACAACGTTCAAAATTATGACAAAAAGCACGGAGCATACAACCGCTATAACCCTCAAGCCCCTGTTGTCATTGTTCTTCTTCATAATAAGACCCCTGTCCTTTTAAGAAAAATCATAACCCAAACTTTATTTCCCTTAAGTCAAATGATTATAGTACAAAAGTCCCATCGTTGTCAAATTTTTATACAGCCGTTTTAATCACAATTCAGTTCCTTTACGTCGGGAATCGCATTAAATATCGATGTAAGCGAATTTATCTCTTCCTGCTTTAAGTGCTTAACAACGGAATTGAAATAAATGAGTCCGTCATCCTTTTTCTTTATGCTGTACTCTTCAATCTCCACTTTATTGGTATCAAAGTAAGCTTTGATATCGTCGATTATTCCGTTTCTGTCAACGGCCGCAATTTTGATTTCGGTTGCGGCAATCGTTTCGGAACTCAGGTTGTATTTATGAAGAAAATATTGAATCACAACAACAAAAACGGTCGTAAAAATACCCACGCCGTACATTCCGGCACCTATCGCAAGTCCGCACGCGGATGTTGTCCAGAGTCCCGCGGACGTGGTAAGCCCCCTGATTGACGTACCTTTAAGAAAAATAACTCCGGCTCCGAGGAACGAAATACCCGAAATAACATTTGACGCAACTCTCGACGCATCAAGCTGAATGCTGTCATATACGACAACATCAAAAAATCCGTATTTTGAAATAACCATCATAAGTGCCGCCCCGAGGCATACAATAATGTGAGTGCGAAGTCCCGCTTCTTTTTGTCTTCTGCTTCGCTCAAGCCCGATAACGGCTCCGCATGCGGCCGCAACAATGATACGCAATATATATTCTTCCTGACCCGAAAAAAGGAAATTAAATAACTTCATAAACTATTTCCTCCCCTTGTTATGATTTTGAAATTCTACCATAAAACATAATAAAAGTCAATATTCACATAGTAACTTTTTGGTAAATTGTTGTGTTTTTTCTTGTTGATTCAATTGTTAAGTTTTTCTCACACTTATAAATGACAGAAGAATAAATTCTTTTCGGATTATCGATTTTTGGCTTATCTTATGCTAAAATAGCACGTAACCATTTTACAGCAAAGAGAGGAGTTCAAATGCTTAATTTTAACGAAATAAAAAAATCCGATTCCGAGCTTTTTGATGCCATGGAGCTTGAGCTCAAGCGCCAGCGCGATCACATCGAGCTCATTGCGTCGGAAAACTTCGTAAGCCCCGCGGTTATGGAGGCAATGGGAAGTCATCTCACAAACAAATATGCCGAAGGTTATCCCGGAAAGAGATATTACGGCGGATGCGAATACGTTGACATGGTTGAGACGCTCGCAATCGAACGCGTAAAAAAGCTTTACGGATGCACTTGGGCAAACGTTCAGCCCCACTCGGGAGCTCAAGCCAACATGACCGTTTTCTTTTCGCTTCTTAAGCCCGGCGACACATTCATGGGAATGAGCCTCGCTGACGGCGGTCACCTTTCACACGGAAGCCCGGTTAATTTTTCGGGAACATACTTTAATCCCGTGTCTTACGGAGTAAACGAAGACGGATTGATCGACTATGACGAAGTGCTCCGCATTGCAAAGGAATGCCGCCCGAAGCTTATTCTTGCGGGTGCATCCGCTTACCCTCGCGCAATCGATTTTAAGCGTTTCCGCGAAATTGCCGATGAAGTGGGCGCAATTCTCATGGTTGATATGGCACACATTGCGGGACTTGTTGCGGGCGGCGTACATGAATCACCCATTCCTTACGCACACGTAACTACATCCACAACGCACAAAACTCTTCGCGGACCGCGTGGCGGAATCATTCTTTCATCCGAAGAATTTGCAACCGAGCACAAGCTCAACAAAGCGCTCTTCCCCGGAATTCAGGGCGGACCGCTCATGCACATAATTGCCGCAAAAGCCGTATGCTTTAAGGAAGCTCTCGATCCTTCGTTTAAGACTTATGCGGAAAATGTTGTAAAAAATGCCGCAGCACTTGCCGGAGGCCTTAAAGCCCGCGGATTCGACCTCGTATCAAACGGCACCGACAACCACCTCATGCTTGTAAATCTTATAAGCAAGGGAGTTACGGGAAAAGAAACGGAACACCTTCTTGATGCCGTAAACATCACATGCAACAAAAACGCAATTCCCCGCGATCCCGCAAAGCCGAATGTAACAAGCGGAATAAGACTCGGCTCGGCCGCAGTCACAACGCGCGGATTTGACGCATCGGATATGGACATGGTCGCAAACGCAATCGCACTTGCAATCGACAGTAAAGGTGAAAAAGAAGAAGAAGTCAAAGAAATCGTAAAGAGTCTTACGGATAAGCATCCTTTGTATTGATTTTTATATAAAACGCCTGTTATTTTCGGCATTACGTTATCGCAAGTAAAAAACTCCCGAAATCTGTTTGATTCCGGGAGTTTTTTCATGATTTTTTTAAAACAACGCTTTTTTTAATTCTTCAAGTAACGGAAATGCAGTGTTACCGCCCTTTGCCGTAACACATCTGCCGCCGCAATAATTTCCGCATTTTAAGCACATATCGTCATCAAGCTTATTTACGTATCCCCAAAGGAATCCCGCGTTGAAGCTGTCTCCCGCTCCGGTTGTGTCAACCGTCTTTACTTCATTTGCCTTTTGAAATACCGGCTTTTCACCGCGTTTTACATAGTATGCGCCGCTCTTTCCCGCTTTTATGACCATATTTCCGTAATTTGAGAAATATTTACTTGCATCATCAATCGTATTTTTTCCCGAATAACCCATGGCTTCCACTTCATTCATAAAAAATACGTCAACATACTCCATGAGTTCAACTATTTTTTTGTTCCAAAGCCCCGTTTCGTCAAATGCGACATCGTAAGAAACCGTAACCCCTGCCGTCTCTTTCAGATATTTAAGAACGGAAAGGATTTTGTCATGATTCTTTGCGTCATATCCCGTTATATGAACGTGTCCGATATCCGAAAGATCGATTTTTGTTAAAAGCCCGATATCGTTCTCAGCAATACTTCCCGCATAAGAAATAAACGAGCGGTCTTTATCGCTTGTAAAACTTATCGAAATCCCCGATCCCACCGATTTGTCATATACAACCTTTGACAAATCGACTCCTACCTTTTTCATCGACTCCGTAATCATTTGTCCTATCATGTCGGTTGACAAAACACCCGCATAAGAAACCTCGGCATTTAATTTCCCGAGTCCCATTGCGACAAGTGCGGCACCGCCGCCTACCGTAAGAGGCATTTCCGCCACATACTCTTCCGTTCCGGGTGCGGGAATTTCTCTTTTCCCCGAAACAAATATATCAAGATTTGCATCACCGTAAACCAAAATTTTTTTCATAGTTTTTTCCTTATAATCCCATTCAGTTATATTTAAATATCTTATCCAGTTTCTTTTCGGCAGGCTTAAACATAAGCGGCGAAACACCGATTGTCACAAAGCTTACACATGCATATCTCACGGTTCTCATTAAGAGATATAAAAATGTCTCTTCCGGGAAGATACTTCCTATTAACGTCTTTAAAACAAGATTTGTCACAACAAAAACCAGTCCGCCGAACAGTGTTCTTAATACCATATATAACTTTTTATTTGTGTTTTCGAATTTCACGCACTTTTCATCGAAAAGCATTGCGCCCGAAAATCCGAGGAGAAGTCCGTAGTTTGTGAAAAAATCTTCCGTTGTGCAATAAAAGAATCCCGTCGCACCCACAATCAAAAAGATTAAATAGAGTATATACTTGTTTTTGATTCTCGGCATCAGGAGTTCAATCACAACGCACGAAACAACACCGAGTAAAAGTCCCGTAAGCACGTCCGTCGGCCAATGCGCACCGAGATAGCATCTTGAAAGCGCGATAAGAACAGGTAAAATGATTGCGGGAATTTTTACCCATTTGTGTTCTCTAAATTCGACCATAAGTGTCGAATAAAGAGAAGATGCCGACGACGAATGTGCCGACGGGAACGAATATCCCGTAACTTCCCTGTGAAGCACTATGTCGTCCGACGAAAGCCATGGGCGAAGACGCTTAAAACGGTTTTTGATAAGCGTATTTATGACCATTGACGAAATCACCGCAAGTCCGAGCTTCTCACCCTTCTTCTTATCGATTCCCCAATAGACGATTCCCATCACAAGTATCGCAAAATACTCTTCTCCGAGAAACGAAAAGAAATTGTTGAGTGCAACAAGAAATTTTTGAAACGTACCCGTTCCGCCGATTCCCTGAAGCCATATGATAAAGTCTTCCTCCCATTGCCAAAAAAATACGGTTCCGAACATAATTGTTTTAAGGGTCAAGACCCTTTTCTCCTCTCTTATGTATATTTATTGCTTTGATTCTTCGTTGATTGTTTCGTCGTCAAGTACTCTCGGAATAAATTGTTCCGCAAATTTGGACGCTTTTTTGTCGCGTCCGCGCGCATAAACCGCACCGATAACAGAGAACACAACCGCCCCGATAAAATTTACGAACAAATCCTTCATCGTGTCGATTATTCCGAGATCGAGGTAACCGTTTACGTTAAGCGAAATCTGTTCTCCGTCCTTTGTCACAACAATCGTATCCGTAATATCCTTTATTTTTACAACTTTATTGAGTCCCGTGGGATCGAGAGAAACAGACGCGATCTCTGTCACCACAAAGTCTTTTTGCATATCGAATCCGAAGAAATAATCCATCGAAAATTCAAAAAATTCCCAAAGCACACCTATTGTCATCGAAAAACAAAATGCCGTAATTGCCATATATAAGGGAGACAGACTCATCGAAAACTTTTTGTTGCGATTAAACAAATCAACCATCGCCGATCCGATTGCCGCACACATAAATCCGTTTATCGTGTGAAGCATCGTGTCCCAGCCCGGAAATCTCGTATAAAAGGCATTTATTTCACCGAGTATTTCCGCCGCAAATATAAAGCACATTACTATGATTTCAAAAACATCGGGAAAATCCACCTTAAACGCATCTTCCACAACCGTCGGAAGAAGGAGCAATATAAGCGTAAGCACACACAATGCCACGTTTTCGTAATGTCCCTGCACCGCTTGGGAAACAAGCGAAAGAATCACAAGGAGACGCAATATTATGTATACCGCACCCACGATTTTTTTTCGCCTCAATTGCTTTTTTACATTCGGTAATTTTCCTTTCATGTCATTTTTCCTCCAAAAATTTATGTATTACCTTTGCAACGCCGTCATTTACGTTGCTTTCCGTAATAATGTCGGCGGAACATTTACAATTTTCGGTACCGTTTTCCACGCACACTCCGATTCCGGCACATTTTAACATCTCAATATCGTTGTCGTTGTCACCGAATGCAATACAGTTTTTGACATCAATATCAAGCATATCGGAAACCCGCCGCATTGCATTGTGCTTTCCGGAATCTATACTTGAAATCTCGATATAAAGCGAATCGGAGTTTGTTATGTATACATTTTTTAATTTTTCTTTTGCCGCCGAAAACAGCTCTTTAAGCCTTCCTTTAGGGGAAATAATGCAAACTGCATCCGTATTTCCGTCATTTTTAAAGGCAAAATCCCAAATATCGGAAACAGGCGTGCGTGTTTTTTTTACATACTCGACTCTGTCCTGGTTAAAACGCACGGGATCATCATAAAAGTACCGGGGCACATACGCTTTTCCGCTTACATATATTTCAACTGCGGTAAGTCCGTTTTCCGCACAAAAATCATAAAATTCCGATATAAAGCCTTTTTGTAAAACGGTATTTAATATCGTCTTTTTACGTTTTAAATCAAATACTGCGGCTCCGTTTGAAGTAATGCAATACCTGATTTCGGGGATATTAAAAATGTTCTCCGGCAGTGACCCCGCAGAGCGCCCCGTAGCCGGAACAAAGGGAATACTTCTTTTAAACAATTCCCTTATCGCTTTCAAATTCTCTTCCGAAATGTTTTTGTTGTCGTCAAGGAGCGTTCGGTCAAGATCCGAAAACACGCCCTGAAGGTTAAAATTTTTAAAATCGTTTATGGTATGTCCTCCGTCCAATCAATCCGTTACGCTATCCGAATTGTTTTCATTCGTTTCATCCGGCAGCAGATTATTGTAAGAAGCAAGGCCTATGTCGATCCACATCGCCGGACGTATTCCGCAAGCCGTATATGTGGGTGCTTCTCCCGAAATCCAAAGACTTGTCGTGCTCGATTGATATTTTATCGCTTCGATATAGTTGAATTCACGCGACCTGCTTATATATTCCACACCTGTGGTGCGCAGCCACCAGCTGCACGGAACGGTCGCAGAAAACTCATGATTGTAGTTTTCCCATGAAATATGCCTTGTATTCGAAAGCATGAGCCCTTTGTTAAACGCATGCAGCGTTCCGTAGGATTTAAGCCTCGGGTCCGCTACCGACCACATAATGCTTTCCCAATTTGTGACTTCCGATTCCGTGACATTAAAGTACTTTATCACTTCCTCTTCCGACAAAAGGAACAGGTAATCATAGGTGTCGGCACCGGGATTTGTGTCATACGAAATGCCCTTTTCGGGAATTTCCGTATTGTAATAATGATTGTATTCGTTAACCACAAAGCTTTTGACAACGGAATCTTTTTGTTCGTCCGTAAACGCTATATTATAAAACTCGTTGTTCAGCCAGCTTCTTATAATGCTGTTTTCCCAAACATTCCACATTGCGGCGGAATTGTCCGTAAAAGGCATTGCTTCAAGCGTATATACGCTCATCAAAAGTAACTTATTGTCGCTTTTATCAAGCACAAACCATTCTATATGTTCCGATCCGTTTGTAAGATCGTCATCCTGTTCATATTTTCCGTAGTAAACGAGGTCTCCCGCCTCCGCATCGTTAAAGTCATATGCAACATGATACTTTGTGTTGTTTATCGTTACATATTCGGGAAGCGGTGTCGGCGTAGGCGTAAGCGACGTACAATATTTGCCGCTTATATAGCATTCCGCCCCGTTATAATCGATTCTGTACCATCCGTTTTCGGCATAAATTCCCGTTCTGTGAACCTTTTCACCCATAACAAGGCTGCCCACGACTCCGTATTCCGTTCCCGGACCGCTTCTTACATTCAAAAGTCCCGTCGTTATCCAAACATAATCGTCATATGTGATGCAAATATCGGGTGTGGGCGAAACGGTCGGCGTAGCCGTGTAGATCGGTGTGGCAGTTTCTGTCGGTGTAGGTGTAAATGTCGGTGTCGCCGTAAATACCGGTGTGGGTGTGGATGTAGATGTAGGTGTCGGCGTAAAAGTCGGCGTAGGTGTACATGTGTTTGTGGGAAGCGGTGTCGGCGTGAAAGTCGGCGGTAGTGTCGGAGTCGGTGAAAGTGTCGGCGTAGGTGTATCCGTCGGTGTGGGCGTAAAAGTCACAGTCGGTGACGGCGTATACTTAATCACGCCTTCTTCAATCAGCCTCAGTCTTTCCGCCTCATTTTTTGCGTTAAGAATCTCAAGATAATGTTCGGCGCACACATAGTCCCGATAAACCGGATTTGTGCAACCCGTAACCTCGCAAGTCATATTTTCGCCTATATTTACATTTGTAAAAATGCCGCAGCCCGACAAAAGAAAACAAATTATTCCGATTGCCGCAATCCATTTCCTGCTTTTCATTAATACAAAATCCTCCGAACAACTTATAAGAACTTAATTCCCGGCTAAAACTCCGACTTAAGTTAAGTACTTTATCTTTAAATTATACCACGCTTTAAAACGTATGGCAAACAAAGAGTGTACATACGGTACGTCAAGCAAAAAAAAGAGAATGCTTTTAAGTTGCACTCTCTTTGCAAGCCTCATGTTTGCTTTTTTATTTTCTTCCCTTAAATGCGAGATAAGGTGCGGCAAATCCGTATACAAGCACATCCCAGCCCGAATACAAAAATCCCGTATTTGAAAGCTTCAATAAATATTTGCATACAACATTTATCACAATCCAAACAAGAAATATTCCGCTGACGGATGCAAGATTCATGTTTTTCTTACCGCCCATAACTCCCGTATATGTAAGCACGTCGATAAGAAGTACCACAAGTCCGTAAATATCGGTAAGCAGTCTCAAATTCCCGATATAATTTAAAATTCCGATTTGGACTCCCGTGTAGTTTTGAAATACGATAAGTCCGAGCAAAATCCAAAGTATCAAATTAAGTATCCATGCAACAGCCTTCATAATCCGCCTCCGATTAAAAATTTAATTAATTATAGCACAGATACAAAATTAAAAAAATTAAAATTTTTTTAACCCCAATATAATCAAAGCTTTTATTTTTTAATGCCATATTGAAACCGAAGAATAATCATATCCACTCGGAACATTATTCACATCATGCTTAAAAACACCCAATTGCCCCCATTTTGATTCAACGTCCGCACTCGCAAGCGGTGCTCCGTTTGCGGGGTTGTCAACAAATATTGCCGTATGAGTATTCGATGCATAATAAACTTTATCACCGACGCTTGCATTACAATAATAGGTGGAAGTTGAAATACTGCCATTATAAACGTCGGAATAACTTCCGTCAGTCATATATACAGACGGATCGTTTATCCAATAAATATTGGACGGCGATGTCGAATGCCAGGCATATGAATGACAATTATACCTGCACGAACCGTTTTGTATAAGCGTAACCCCGTAATCGGCTGCAAATTCTTCATCTTTTTGAGCATGATACGCACTTGAATGTCTTTCTGACGGAGTTGAATATTGAACAGTGCTTCCTTCAGGTGTTGTGGGAACAGAAGTTTCGGTATTAAGAGTATATGCTTCTTCGGTCTCCGTCTCTATCGCTGTATTGTCATCTGTCACAACCATATTATTTTCCGTAATTTCACTGTTTTCCTCCTCTATCTGTTCAGGGTCAAGCAAATATTCGGCAAAAAATTCAGCATTTCCGCTATAATAATAAATAAGCTCCGCCAATACAATGTATCTCCCGGGTGTAAGAATTTCCGGATTCTCCCGATATTCATTTGCAAAAATCGTTGCATATTCGCAAAAAACTTCCTTCCAATTTTCGCGTGTTTGCAATTCTCTTAATGCATCACAATATTTCGAAACAGTTGTTAATCCCGTTTCTAAATCGCCGTATACATATATATCAAGAATATACGGATAATCAATTACCGCCCTTACAACCTGCTCATCCGTCATATTTTCAAGCGTTTCTTCATCGATTCGAAGCATTTCAACTTTTTGCTTCACCGTATAATTAAACCAATCATCCGATTCCGTGGTTATTTTATACTCAAACTCCACTTCATCGGCATACGCGTCTTTTTTTCCGAATAAAATCATCGAAAAGGCAAATACCAAAAATCCAAGAAACAACTTTCCGACAACGTGATCTTTAACTTTCCCCATAGCTTAAACTCCTTTCTTATTTGTAAGATTTTAATACCGTATTAAAATTACTCTCAACAAAATCCGTTTTAATGCCAAATCAAGCCTGAGAAACAACCATAAGTGTGAGGATCTTATATTTTCCCTTAATATGTTAACAATCAAATGTGTCATTTTGTCCACATTTTTATAAATTTTATAAAAATTTAATAATCAGTGAAGTTTGCCGTAACAAATTTTCCGATACGATAAAAAACAAAGCCTCGAATCACACGAGGCTTTGCCGTTTCGCTTTTTACAATGAGACTATTTTCCCCGAAAGCATTTTTGCTTCCTCCGCGTCATGCGTCACACATATCACGGTTTTATCTTTTGTTTGATTTTTGACATATTCGATAACCGTTATTTTTAAATCCGCATCAAGTCCTTTAAACGGTTCGTCAAGGATAAGAATATCCGAGCCAAAAAGAAGTGCCCGCACAATCGCCACTCTCCGCTTCATTCCCCCGCTGAATGTGCTTACGGGCTTATTTCTCACTTCGGTGATTCCAAGTGTCAAAAACGCTTCCTCAATTTTACGCGCATCGACACTTTTTCCCGTAACAAGCTTTACATTCGAAAAAGCCGAAAATTCCTCGCACAATCTGTTTTCCTGAAAAACAAACGAAATCTTTTTTCCTTTAATTCCGGTAATTACGCCTTCGTCCGACGTCTCAAGTCCCGCAAGAATTCTTAATAAAGTCGTTTTACCGCATCCCGACGGTCCCATTATGCATGTTATGCCTTTTTCCGCGATTGTAAGATTAAAGTTTTCAAAAACTTTTTTTCCGTCAAAGCTCTTCGACAAATTTTGAATAACTATATCGCTCATAATTTGCAAAGCTCCTTATACAAAAAGTTCAATAAAGCCAAAAACAATTTTTCAAACAAAACGCTCAAAACAACTATGACTACCGTCCATGCAAAAAGCTCCGAAATCATAAAATATATCTTTGATTCATATAGCTTTTCCCCTATCGAATTTTTGACTATCCCTATTACCTCCGCGGCAATTCCCGCCTTCCAAGCGGTTCCGAGCGCCACGCTGCATGCGGACACAAGATAACTTTTAACACCGGGCGCATAAATATATATAATGCGTTTTACCCATGAAACCCCAAAAACTTTTGCCATCTCGACGAGATTTGAATCCACACTTTTTATTCCGTTTAACACATTTGAATAAATAAGCGGAAACACCATCAAAAACGATATAAATGTCGCAAGCTTTTCCCCCGAAAGCCAAATCAGACTAATTATTATAAAAGATGCGACCGGAACCGTTTTTATAAGCGTCACATACGGCCAAAGCAAAATTTCGACAAATTTATATCTTGCCGCAATTACGGATAAAACGATTCCGAGCCCGAAAGCAATCATAAAGCCTCCGACTATTCTTTTAAAAGAAAACAAAATCGTCTTTAAAAATCCGGCTTCCGTCACAATCTTTATGAGACTCACAAAAACCTCACCGGGTCCCGCAACAAGAATTTTGTTGTCAACAATTATTGCAACAATTTCCCATATAAAAACCGCAAATACGACGGAAAGTGCCTTAAACCGGACATTATTCTTTTTTATGCTTTTATTTTTTTCAGGCTTCATTCATTATAATAGAAATCGTCTGCGGGCAATGTTCCGCCAACCGCCGCGGAGTTCTGTCCATAAAGAATTTCAAGGTATCCTTTAAGCTTTGTAATCATGTCGTCTCCCGTAATGCAAACAATATTGCAATTCGGAATGGCTTTTTTTGCGATTGCGGCTTTTACTATACCATAATTTTCGACAAGTGTGGCGGTTTCTTCGACATTTTCATTGCAATATGCGGTTGAAGCCTCAACTTCTTCCAGGAATTTTCTTATTGTTCCCGGATTTTTTTCGACATAATCCTTTCTTGCAAGGTAAACCGCACTTATAAGCGTGCTGCCGTTGTCAAGCTTGTCCCATTCTTCCGTAAGACTTATCGCAACTCTCAAATCGGAAAGCGTGTTCTGCGCTACGGTAACATAGGGCTGAGGAATAAGCGCAACCGCGGAATCAAGTGTCGACATTTCCGCAACCGTTTCACTCGGCTCACTCTTCCACTCGATCGTTACATCCGTATCGATATCAAGCCCGTTTTGTGCCAGGATGTATTCAAGCGCATACTCGGGTGTTGATCCTTTGCCCGTCGCAAAAATCGTTTTTCCCTTAAGCGATTTTACGTCCGTAACCGTTTCTCCGCCCTTCTCGCAAATATAAAGAACACCGAGCGTGTTGATTCCGAGCACCTCTACGGCACCTTCCGACTTGTTGTAAAGAACAGACGCAAGATTTGCGGGAACCGCAACAATATCAAGTTCTCCCTTTAAAAACGTAGCCGTGATCTCGTCCGCCATAGCAACAATGGTGTAGTCATATTTGTTTTCCGTAAGACCGTTGTCATAATCCGAAAAAAGTTTTACCATTCCTATTGATGTGGGTCCCTTTAATCCCGCAATGCGAACCGTATCCGTTTCGTTTGTTTCCTTGCCGCAGCCCGAAAGCATAGCAATCGCCATAGCAAATACAAGCATAAACGACAATAATTTTTTTGTTTTTTTCATAATATAAAATCCGCCTTTCTTTAAAATCCGTATACTTTTACCACAAAAAGCAAAAAAAGTACGTTGCAATTGCAACGTACTATATATTTTTAATGCAAAAAGTGTTTTTATAAAAATCGATCGTTCCTTCTTTTTTTAACACGGAAAGTTCTCTTGACAAAGCACTTCTGTCGGTTCCGAGGTACGATGCCATGTCTTCCCTGTTTAATTGCACCGAAAACGTATTTGACCTGTTTTTTTCCGCCGCATCACGCAAAAAATAAAGAATTTTGTCTTTCAATGATTTTTTTGACAAAATCTGGATACGGTTATTTAGCGACAAAGTTCTCTCCGCAAGCATCTTGATAAACCTTTCGGTCATCATGACCGAAAAATCGTCGTTATCCTTTTTTTTTGCGATATTGTCCGCCGAAAGCCAAAGTATCTCCGCATTTTCTTCCGCATAAATACTTATGTGCGGCTCGGGAATTTTTAAGTAACAAAGCGATTCGCCGAAAGTTTCGCCGGGGCTTACTTCCGCCATAACGATTCTGTTTCCGTCTTTGTCAACCTTGCACACGCATATCATGCCGCTTATAAGGAGCCCAAACTTTTCCATTTGTTTACCCGGCATATGGATTATGTCATTTTTTTGATATGACTTTTGCTCGGATACAAAAAATTTTTCGGCTTTTCGCAATTCTTCGTCATCAAGATTTTTAAACAAAACGCACTTTTCAAGAATTTGACGGCTTATTGTGTTTTCTTTTGTTTCTTTCATATGATTTTTTTATGTCAAGACTTGATTTTCGAGACTTACTCACCGGATTCGCTTGATTTTACTCTAAATCCGTAAGCCAAAGCGCGGCACATGCGTCCGACGGCATTCTTAAGTCTCCTCTCGGCGACAATGCGACGCTTCCCACCTTCGGTCCGTCGGGAATGCACGAGCGCTTAAATTGCTGGGAGAAGAATCTTTTTATGAACATTTTAAGCCACTTTTTGATTTCTTCTTCGCCGTACGTATCACAAAATGCGATTTTTGCGATTCTGAGGATTTTTGAAGGCTCATAGCCGTTTCGCAGCATATGATATAAGAAAAAGTCATGAAGCACATACGGTCCCACTATATCCTCCGTGATTTGCGATATGTTGTCGTCTTTCGGCGGCAAAAGCTCGGGGCTTACGGGTGTGTTTAACACATCGTACAAAACGTCGGAACACTTTTTATTTCCGCACGTATCCGCATAAAAACGCACAAGATGGCGCACAAGTGTTTTCGGAACGCCGACGTTTACGGCATACATTGACATATGATCTCCGTTATAAGTCGCAAATCCGAGCGCAAGCTCAGACATATCACCCGTTCCCACAACTATTCCGTTCATTTTGTTGGCAAGGTCCATAAGCACCTTTGTGCGTTCCCTTGCCTGACCGTTTTCATATGTTACGTCAAACGTGTTTTCGTCCTGTCTTATATCCTTAAAGTGCTGCGTAACGGACGCCTTAATGTCAATTTCGATCAAATCCGTATCAAAGCACTCGGAAAGCATAACCGCGTTTTTGTGTGTTCTGTCCGTTGTGCCGAAGCATGGCATCGTAACCGCATGAATGTTTTTGCGGGGAATACCTAATTTGTCAAAAGCTTCCGCACACACGAGTAACGCAAGCGTTGAATCGAGTCCGCCCGAAATTCCCACAAAAACATGCTTGCAATTCAGGTGATCAAGACGCTTCTTTAATCCTTCCGCCTGAATCGTCAAAATGTTTTTGCACCTTAAATACTTTTCTGACTCTTCCTGCGGCACAAAAGGCATTTTGTCAAATTTTCTTGTGAGTCCGGTTTCATTTATCTCTTTAAATTCAAACTCGGAAACCGCGTATTCTTCACCTGTCTCCGAATTAAACGTATTCATTTTACGTCTGTCGTGCGCAAGGCGTTTTACATCGATTTCGCCATACAAAATTCCGTTTTCAAAATCCGATCTCTCAGAAATCAAATTTCCGTTTTCAAAAATAAGGCTGTGTCCGCCGTAAACCAAATCCTGCGTGGATTCTCCGTATCCCGCTCCCGCATAAATATATCCGGAAACAAGCCTTGCACTCGTTATTTGCAAAAGATTTTTCCTGTATGCGTCCTTACATACAAGCGAATCGCTTGCCGAAAGATTTGCGATTACGGTTGCTCCGTTTGTTGCATGATGAGTTGACGGAGTGTCCGGCACCCATACATCCTCACATATTTCGCAAGCCAAAACAAGTTCCGGAATATTTTTGCACTTTATTAAGATATTTGTACCAAACGGCGCTCTTTGTCCGCACAAAGTAACCTCTACGGGATGCCCGAAGCCTTTTGCAAAATGCCTTGTTTCATAAAACTCACCGTATTCCGGGAGATTGGTTTTCGGAACTATCGCAAGGATCCGCCCTGACTTTATTATAACGGCTGTGTTATATAGCTTACATTCATAGCTTAAAGGAAAACCGATAAAAATCAAAGCATCCGTATCGCTTGTCTTTTTTAATATTTCCCAAAGCGCTTCTTCCGCTTTTTTTATCAAAATGTCTTGCAAAAACAAGTCATGACATGTGTATCCCGTTATCGAAAGCTCCGGAAACACAATGATTTTCGTATTGCTTTCGCACGCTTCAAAAATATTTTTAATTATTTCTTCCGTGTTGAACTCTACATCCGCAACCTTAAGTCGCGGAGTCACGGCCGCGGTTCTTATAAATCCGTCAATCATTTTATATCCTTACATTGTAATTTATCTTTTAATGTCATAGTTCATATTCATGAGATTTTTGATGCTTTCGACATCGTCCGTGATATTTGCGTCACCGCGGATTGTGTGCTTTAACGCCGACGACGCAACCGCAAAGTTTATCATATCCATAGGCTTATAATCGTTCATCATCGCATAAATAAGTCCGCTCGCAAAAGCGTCGCCGCCGCCCACACGATCAAGGATATTAAACGTAAACATCTTACTTTCGAACGTATGCTCATCGTACCACAAAAATGCCTTTAAACTGTTCTCCGAACCCGAATGAGCATAACGCACGTGACGCGCGATACATGAAATATTTGGATATCTGCTCACAAATGCCCTGAAAACTTCGTCCTCTTCCTCATACGACGGCTGAAAAGGAATTTTGTCCTTTACGTCGCCTTTTGAGTGGTCGTTTTCGTCAATCCACAGGTG
Source organism: uncultured Lachnospiraceae bacterium (assembly GCA_964653855.1). Lineage (GTDB taxonomy): Bacteria > Bacillota > Clostridia > Lachnospirales > Lachnospiraceae > RGIG3528. The sequence continues at coordinate 2,610 of CAZZFV010000019.1, read as the reverse complement.
ATAAGGCTCAATTCCGAAAAGCACATCCACATAAGGCAGGCACTCCGTGCAAAAGTCTCTTGCCTCTTCCCATGTCCAAAGCGTGGAACGGAAATTTCCGTCAAAACTTACCGTAAGCCCCAGCTTCTTTGCCGTTTTTAAACAGTCCATGACAAGCTTTTTCAAATTTTCTCCGAGAGCCGGCGTAATTCCCGACAAATGAAGCCACGTAAAGTCCTTGAGCAAATTTTCTATGTCGACATTGCTGAAATCGTATTCCGTGATTGCACTGTGCTTGCGGTCGTAAATCACCTTGCTTGCCCTTATTCCGTATCCCGTTTCGAGATAATAACTTCCCATTCTGTGTGTGGGAGTTTCCGCGGGCGTGCTCAAAATCACCGGTGTGCAATGTACGTCGTTGCTTCTCAACATCCTTACGGCGCTTTTTCCGATCGCATTATCGGGCACAACCGTAAAGAATGTCGAGTCGATTCCGAGATTTGCGAGCGACAATGCAATATTTGCCTCGCTCCCGCCGTAGCTTGCCTCAAAATCGTTTGTCATGCAGATTTTTTCGTAGTTCGGAGGCGTGAGCCTTAACATTATCTCTCCGATCGTGATAAATCTGTTTTTTAAATTGTTGTTTTTAAGTAAAGGGTTACAGTGCTGCATAAATATGCTCCTTAAAAAATTATGTGTTTTCCGTATCAAAAGGTGTAAATGTTTTCATAAATCTCTTTAACAAAAATGTGCAAAAATACGGAAACGTATATATCTTGTCTTCGTATCCGATATTGTTCGCCGTAAATTTAAATCCATAAGCTATATCCGGATATCTGTCGGACATAATCAAATTTCGTAGTGACTTTGAATGTCCGTTCTTTGATTTTACCTCAATCGGAATCAGATTGTCCGCCGAACGTATAAAAAAATCTTCTTCGAGTGTTCCGTCTTCACGCCTGAAATAATAAAGCTTATAGCCTTCTTTTACAAGTGCCTCGGCAACCATATTTTCGTAAAGCGCACCCTTATAAACGCCAAGATTTTTGTTTGCGCGCAAATCTTCCTGCGATTCTTCGTCAAGCAGCGAAACAAGCAGCCCCGTATCACTGAAATAGAGTTTAAATTTATCGGGGTCGTAATTTCCCGAAAGGGGAAGTTCCGCATCATTTAAACAATAACATATATTCACCGTCCCCGCATCCGCAAGCCATTCGGCACATCCTCTGTAATCCCTGAATCTTGCGCCGTTTTCGACTTTTGATATTTGAAACTTTTTGTTTTCTTTTGCAAGCTGCACGGCAATGCTGTTAAAAACATTCATTATACGGGTTTGGTCGAGTCCTTCGGCGTATTTTCTTATGTCTTCTTTGTAATCGAGAATAAGCTGGTGCTGTGTGTCAAGCGACCCTTCAAAC
>CAZZFV010000019.1:0-1203 GCA_964653855.1 uncultured Lachnospiraceae bacterium | reverse complement strand
CCGCCGGCATACCGCCGAGAACAACATAGTCCAGAAAAAGAGAATGAAAAACCGACATCTCGTTTTCGGTAAACCTTGTAAATGTTTTCATATGCGACAGCATATCGGAAATTATATCCTCTTTGTAGCCTTTTGCCCACAAAAATTCTTCAAAATCCATCGAATACATTTCATAATCGGTTTTAAATCCGACGCTGTTGCTCTCGATTTTTTTGTAATTTAAGCCAAGCATCGAGCCCGAGCATATTACGTCAAATCGTCCGTCTTCCTTGAAAAATTTAAGAGAAGTGGCAATATCCGGAAATTCCGTTATTTCGTCAAAGAAAATAAGCGTTTTATGAGCCACAAATCTTTTTGACGGATCGATCAAAGAAATATTCTTTATTATGTCGTTTGCGGCATATCCGTTATCCGTAATCTTTTTGTATTTTTCTTCTTTTACGAAATTTATTTCGATAAAGCTCTCATAACCCGCACTTTTTGCAAAATGCCTTATTGATTCCGTTTTACCCACTTGCCTGCATCCCCGCACAACGAGCGGTTTTCTGCCCGGGTCCTCTTTCCAATTTATGAGATAATCGTCTATTTTTCGCTTTAAATATATTGAGCTCATGATTTACTCTCCGTTTAATCAAGCGCATTCTAACACTTTTTTAAGTGTTTTTCAAGCGTACGCACATTTTTAGGACGAAATTTTGGGTTTTTCACACATTTTTAAGGCGAAAATTTTGGCTTTTTGCACATTTTTCGATTATTCGTACAAAAAAAATACGTGAGATAAAATCTCACGCGATGTAAAAATTAGTATTCCTCTTTTATCCGTTTTATGTAATCCAAGACCTCCGAATAAGCCTTATCCGTCTTTTTCTCTTCAAGTCTGTAATTCAATACATACCTTGATTTTGCTTCCCATTCGGTAAACATTTCCGAATGATCGTCAATATATTCCGAAACGTAAATATCCGTTTCCGAAGCCTTACAGATTAAAATCAATTGAGTTATATCATGGGTTTTCGGATATTCGATTCCGTTCATTTCAAGTTGAAACTTGAGTGCAAGTTCCACCGCCTGCTGAAGATGATAACCGACCATCCCGAGATAAGCTTCGTCATGAATATGCAAACTTTTAATATTGTTTGCCACTTCAAGATTTATTTCCGCTTTGGTAAGCAACGTTTCCGTCTTATTCTTTTGTTCTTCCGG
>CAZZFV010000018.1:6467-40062 GCA_964653855.1 uncultured Lachnospiraceae bacterium | reverse complement strand
GGTTATTTTTTTGCCGTACGGGGTGCAGCGTCTTGTGCCGACAATGCCGACGGATGGGGCGGCAGACGGCATATTTCCCTTACAATACACAAGGAGCGGGAGTGAAAAATCTGAGCAAGTACATATTTTATTAAAGGGCAAAATAAATATGCCCTTTTTTTCACATTCAAACATGACACTTTCCGCTTTTTTTTGACAGGATTTGTCGGGGTCAAGCGAAGAGGAAAGAGTATCAAACACATTCTTTGCGGAAGAATGTGTTTTTAAGAGTTCGTGTTTTTTTGTAAGCCCCATATGCGGGAGCAGGCTTAGCCACAAAAGTTCAAACATAAGGTATCACCGCTATTATATGATACAAGGGGCAAAAGGTTCAAAATACCTTTTGACTTCAACTTCATTTTATAAAATCGTTTTAAAAACAATACCATCGAAATCACACTGTTACAATTGACCGAATACACAAAAAAAGGCAGGCAAAATGTACAGGTTTCACAAAGCGGACTATTTTCTTGTTTTTTATAAAGCGTGATGATATAATCAATTTTGATTACGCAAAATGTGAATAACAACCATAAGGATTCTTGAAAAATGTGGACAGCAAACGATTGGAAAGATTATGAAGTGATAGATTCGGGTGACGGCGAAAAGCTTGAACGCTGGGGAAAGTATATTTTACTCAGACCCGATCCGCAAGTCATTTGGAAAAGCGAAAAAAAGGCAAAGGAATATAATCACCTCAACGGACATTATCATCGTTCGGTAAAGGGCGGCGGTGAATGGGAAGTTTTTGATTTGCCCGAAAAATGGACGATCGGATACAAAAATTTAAAATTCAATCTGCAGCCTTTTGCTTTTAAGCATACGGGGCTTTTTCCGGAGCAGGCGGTGAATTGGGATTGGTTTTCCGGGCTTATAAAAGATCAAAAAAAGAAAAATCCCGATGAGCCGGTAAAAGTGTTAAATCTCTTTGCATACACGGGCGGAGCAACGCTCAGTGCGGCTGCTGCGGGAGCACAGGTAACGCATGTTGACGCATCAAAGGGCATGGTCACATGGGCAAAGGAAAATGCGGAACTTTCGGGGCTCAAAGACGCACCGATTCGTTATATAGTCGACGATTGCACAAAATTTGTCGAGCGTGAAATAAGGCGAGGGAATTTTTACGATGCGGTTATAATGGATCCTCCGTCTTACGGACGCGGGCCGAAGGGCGAAATCTGGAAAATAGAGGATTCGATATACGATTTTGTGAAGCTTTGCGCGGGCGTGTTGAAGCCGGAACCGTTGTTTTTCCTTATAAATTCATACACAACGGGGTTACAGCCGGCGGTTTTAAGTTACCTCATCGGAAGCGAAATAAAGCCTAAGTTCGGCGGAACGGTTGATGCTTCCGAAATCGGACTTCCGGTAAGAGAATCGGGACTGATTCTTCCATGCGGCGCAAGCGGCAGATGGCAGCGAGAATAAAAAGCCGGAAGCAAAAAACGAGAGAAAAGAAACCGAAAGCAAAAAGCCAAGGATAAAGATATTTAAGAAAAGCATAAAAAAGAACATTAAGTTAAACAAAAAAATTCAACAAGGGTGAAAGAGGGCATATATGATCAAATTTATTTTGGATATTTTAAGAGGCATAGTAATCGGAATCGCAAACGTTATTCCGGGAGTTTCGGGCGGAACGATGATGGTTTCGATGGGAATTTACGATGACATCATCGGAAGCATCAACAATCTTTTTAAGTCTTTCAAGAAAAGCATAAAGACGCTTCTGCCTTACGCAATCGGTATGGCGATAGGAATTGTGGGATTCGCTTTTGCGATAGAGTTTTTGTTTGACAGATTTCCCATTCCCACGGCGCTTCTTTTTATAGGACTCATATTCGGCAGCGTTCCGATTATATTCAAAAAAGCAAAAGTAAAAATCGACTGGGTGTCGGTGATGCTGTTTATCGCATTCTTTGCGCTCGTAATTTTGCTTGACGTGTTCGGAAAGCGTTCGGGACTCACAAAAGAGCTTACGTTTACTCTCGGCGGAGTGATAGTTTCAATTGTTGTCGGAATTGTTGCGGCAGCAACGATGATAATTCCCGGAGTTTCGGGCTCGATGGTAATGATGATTCTGGGATACTACAATTCCATAATCGGTCACATCACAAGCTTTATCACGGCACTTAAAGAACTTGATTTTAAGACCGCGCTCGGTGATGTGGGAGTGCTTTTCCCGTTCGGCGTGGGCGTTTTGCTCGGAATTTTCTTTGCGGCAAAGCTTATCGAATTTCTTCTCGAAAAATACGAGAGTAAGACTTATGCGGGAATTCTCGGACTTATCCTTGCATCGCCCTACCCCGTTATTACGGGATCGGGTGTGGAAAGCGTGAGCGTGGGAGCCGTTGTTTGCGGCATTTTGACGCTTATGGTCGGTTTTATTGTCGCATTTAAACTCGGAAAGGAAGAATAATGCGAAAGTCGTTAAACAAAAAAACGATATATTATATATGTATTTTGGCGTTGCTCGTGATTATTGCGGCGGTCATAATCGTTTTTTCAAATAAAAGCGAAAAAAAGAGCGGAAAAAATGTTGTATGCTCTTTTTACCCCGTATATATAATGACCGAAAATCTGCTTGAAAATACGGATATTTCGGTTACGAACATGACATCCACCTTAACCGGCTGTATTCACGATTATCAAATCACGACGGCTGACATGAAGTTATTGGAAAATGCCGGGGCGCTTATCGTAAACGGCGGCGGAATGGAAAGCTTTACGGATAACGTAAAGACAAATTATAAGGATCTTCAAATTATAGAAGCGTCGTTCGTGATCGATACGGAAAATCCTCATTTTTGGATGAGTATAGACTCGGAATTTGATGCGATCGACTATGTGGCCGGAGAATTAAAGAAAATTTTTCCGGGGGAATCGGATCAAATCACCGAAAATACGGACGCATATGCAAATAAATTGCAAAGCGTGTATGAAAAAAAGCTTGAAATTGCGGATAAGATCGCAAATTATTCCGAAGACATGTGTGTAATATGCTTTAACGAGGCATTTGAAGTTTTTGCGGATTCTTTGTCGCTTGAAACCATTGCCGTATTTTCGACGGATGCGGACGAAGTGCCCTCGGCGGGTGAAATAAAGGACGCAATCGAAATCGCAAAAACACATGAAAAAACAATAATAATGGTTGAAGAAGAGAATGTCGCAAGTGCCGAAAAAATCGTAACGGAAACGGGCGCGACTGTGGTTACATTAAATGCGCTCACGGGCGGAGACGGAAGTTTAGAGTCTTATATAAACGGGATGAGCGGGAATCTTGAAAAAATCGCCGAAGTAATCGAATGAAAAAAATAACATACCGACCGAGGTAACATAAGACAAGCGTGAAAAACAGGTATTTACAGGAAAATAAAGAGCTAAAAGAAATCATCGACGATGAACGTGCGGCGCTTTATAAGAGCAAGCGTGATTTGGGAAGCAGAAACACGGCTTGCGGATTTCATAAGATCGATATCGAAAATCTTACGGTAAAGCACGGAAACACAAAAATCCTCGATAATCTTAATTTGTCCATTTTTTGCGGAAAACTGACCGTTATAATAGGAAAAAACGGCGCCGGAAAGTCGACGCTCATTAAAAGCATTCTCGGGGAAATACGTTACGACGGATCGATTACTTTTAGGGATATAAAAAACAATACCGTTTCGAAGCTAAAAACGGGATATGTGCCGCAAAAGCTTGATATAGAGCCGAACACACCGATTTCCGTTTATGACATGGTTGCGGGATATATGAGCCGTGTGCCGGTGTTCCTTTGTAAAAGCAAAAAGCTTTATGAGAGAATAAAGGCGCGTCTTGACATATTTGAAGCGGGAAATTTGATCGATAAGCGGGTTTCGGATTTGTCGGGCGGTGAGCTTCAAAGGGTGCTGCTTACAATTGCGTGTACGCCTGTGCCGAATTTGTTGCTCCTTGACGAGCCGGTGTCAGGAATAGACAAAAACGGACGTGAGCTTTTTTATGATATCCTCGCGAATCTCAAAAAAAGCTATGATCTTTCAATAATACTTGTGTCGCATGATCTGGAACTTGTGTCACGCTTTGCCGACAATGTGTTGCTTATCGATAACGGGCGTGCGATAACCGGAACGCCTGCGGAAATAATGAAGAGCGAAGCTTTTAAGGAAAGCTTCGGATACAATGTCAACGTAAGCGAATAATTTTGGGAACTTTCGGTAACAAATATGGGATTTTTGCAATATGATTTCATGAAAAACGCACTTGTTGCCATACTTTTGATTACCCCGATGTTTGGGCTCATGGGGACAATGGTTGTGACAAACCGTATGTCCTATTTTTCTGATGCGCTCGGACATTCGGCATTTACGGGAATCGCAATCGGAACGCTTATCGGAATATCGGATCTTGATATTTCGATGATTTTGTTTGCGATTTTGTTTGCGTTACTCTTAAATTTTATCCGCTATAAGCGTGTTGCGTCGGCAGACACGATAATCGCCGTGTTTTCTTCGATGTCCGTGGCTGTGGGACTTGCGCTTTTATCAAAAAACGGAAGCTTTTCAAGATATTCGTCGATGCTTGTGGGAGATATTTTGTGCGTAACCGCGCGCGACAACGTAAAGCTTGCTGTGGCGTTACTCGTCACAATTTTGATATGGATACTGTGTTACAATCAAATTTCCGGTATAGGAATCAACAAGAGCATCGCAAAAAGCAAAGGAATTCCCGTGATGCTTTACGAAAATATATTTGCGTGTCTGGTTGCGGTTGTTGTAATGCTGGCGGTCAGGATTGTGGGAATTCTCATAATAAACGCACTCATAATTCTTCCGGCTGCGGCATCAAAAAACATTTCGAAAAACGCGCGCGAGTATCACCTGTTTTCATTAATAGGTGCGGTGTTTTCCGGAGTTCTCGGACTTATTCTTTCGTATTATCTGGATGTGGCGGCGGGACCGGTGATTGCGATAACGGGATCTATATTGTTCTTTTTGACATTTGCGGCAAGAGACGCGTTTAAGGAATAGAGGTGTAAAATGAGCGACGACAATATTAAAGACAGCCTTAGGCAGGAGTTAAATAAATCGGAACAAGATAAAAGCGGTGCGGTGACGGCTGCGGATAAAAATGCTGCTTATGAAAATACAGTTTCGGAAAAGACATTGTCTGAAACGGGAAAACATGAAGAGTATAAAGTTCCCGTCGAAACAAAGGATGCGGCAAATTTTGTTATGCCCATGGAAAATATAAAGCAGGAATCGGGTACGGATAAGCCCGAAAAGATGAAAAAACCGGTAAAAAAGGCAAAGGAAAAGAAACCGGGCGAAAAGTCGGACAAGGTTGACATGAAAACAAGGATTGCCGACGGCGCAGAATATGTCAAAAAGACCGTTCGCATGATTCGTGAGGCTACGGAGCAGTTCCGTCTGGATGCGGAATATGAAATTCCGAACAGGCCGGAAGACGTGCGTTATGACGATATTGTTACACCGCTTGCGATAAAGACGGATGACACGGACGGCGCAGAAAACGAAGATTTTTATCTGGGTGAAGACGGCGGTGATACCGAAGGCGGCGAGGATAAAAACGCCGCAGTAAATGCAGAATCCGGAGAACTCGGAAGTGATGCCCAAGGTAACGATATCTATGCAAAAAAGACGTCTGAGAATAGGACATCCGAAAATGCATCCCGTAAAACTTCCGGAAAATCGGTAACGGGAAAATCTCAAAGCGATCAAAAAAACAAAAACGCCGAAGTGGTCGATAAATACATCATTTGGCGCATAATCGTAAACCTCGTTGTTTCGATTATCGGAATTGTGCTTGTGATTGTGTTTGTGCCGAAGATAATTAAGTTCTTTTTGCCCTTTATTATTGCGGCGCTCCTTGCGGCAATCGCAACACCGCTTGTGAAGCTCATCAGAAAAAAATTTAAGATAACGCAAAAACTGGGTTCCGCAATTGTTATTATCTTAGTTATTGCTGCGGTAATCGCGATGATTTACGGAATAATAGTTTTTCTTATTTCTCAAATAACAAAGCTTGTGGAAGAGCGGCAGGTAATCGTTGAAGCTCTCCGTAACATGATGGCGAGAATCGGGGAAAGCTTATCGGGCGTTTATGAAGTTTTGCCCACAAACGTGCAAAAATTCGTATCCGGTACGAGTGAAGATTTTATTGAAGTAATTCAGGAATTTGCGAATACACTCAAGCTTCCGTCGTTTGCGGATGCGTCAAGCTTTCTTACGGCGGGCGTCGACGTGCTTCTCGGAGTTATCGTGTGCTTTATTGCGGCATACTTCTTTACGGCTCAGCAGGCGGAACTTGTGGGATGGCTCAGAGACCACACGCCCGAGTCGACGTTGTCTTATTTCAGACTCATCAGGGACAATTTTAAAAAGGCAATCGGCGGATATTTTAAGGCACAGTTTAAGATCATGCTTGTGCTTTTTGTGATCATGTTTATCTGGTTTGAGATAATGGATATCAGCTTTTCGGCACTTTGTGCATTCGGTGTCGCATTCCTCGACTTTTTGCCCGTATTCGGAATGGGCGCAATTTTCTGGCCGTGGATTGTCATCGACATAATCGGACAAAAATATTCTCAGGCCGTGTTGCTTGCGATTCTCTACGTTATATGCCAGCTTATAAGACAGCTCCTTCAGCCGAAGCTTGTGGGAGACGCAGTCGAAATGAATCCGCTCGAAACACTTGTGTTTATGTTTATCGGATACAAGATTGCGGGAATGTGGGGCTTGATTCTCGGAATTCCCGTGGGAATGATTCTCATAAGCCTTTACAAAATCGGTACTTTTGACCGCCTTACAAAAGGCATAAAGATAATAGCAAAGGGAATAAATGATTTCAGGAAATATTGATGGATGATGTTGTTGTTTCTCTTAACGAAATATTGAAAAAATACAATATCGGAAAAAAACCGCTTTCAAAGATACTCGGCTGGGGCGAAACAACCGTTATGAATCAATTAAACGGTGCAAGTCCCAACAGGGAATTTGCAAAGACGATAAAAAGGCTCTCGGAAGATCCGTATTATTTTTCGGAGCTTCTCGAAAAAAATCGCGGGAAGGTGACGGATGTTGCTTACAGAAAGGCAAAAAAAGCGGTTCAAAAGCTTGTCGAGTGCGATAAGGCTGCATTGATTTCGTTTCATATAATAAAGAGCTTAAATTCAGATGTTGCGCCGTATCAAATTATGGCAAGCCTGTTTTACGGTCAGGCGGTATGCCTTATAAAAAACGGATATCCGTTAATAAACGACGATGTGGTTTATCGTCCCGGCAAAATTGAGCCGTATCCCGACATATATGAGAAGCTTAAAAGTCACGATTTTTGGCAAATGTGCGATTTTGACGAAAGTATTTATAAGCAGGAAAAGGAAATTGCGCTCGGAATTTGCAAAATTTTAAACGGTTACAGTCCGAATGCGGTGATGTCTGTTTTAAAATCCGACAGAACTTCGCTTGTAAATCGCCATCGTGCGGCGGGGCTTACAACGGAAGAGGAAACAAGGACGGGTATCAGGATTTCGCTTTCCGAAACGGAACAGTATTTTAAGAATGAAAACAAAAAAAATCCGCTCACGGATCCGGACGGATTTAAGACATATATCGACGAAAAATTGCTGCGAAGGCAAAAGAGAAAGAAAAAGGCGTAAAAAATGCATAAGAGGAGTGTTCGTTTTTAAATGGAAATCGAAAGAAAGTTTTTGGTGACAAAATTACCGGAAAATCTTGAAGCATACGAAAAAAAAGAGATAGAACAGTCATATTTGCCCGGTGAACCGAGGCTCAGAATAAGAAAGGCAAACGACGAATACATAATGACATACAAGTCGCATAAAGGGCTTTCCGATGTGCTTTCTCACACAAAGGCAACGGTAAACAATGAAATCGAAGTGCCCCTTTCTAAAGAAGTATACGAAACGCTTCTAAAAATAAAGGACGGAAATACGATCTTAAAGACGAGATATCTTATTCCTTTCGGAAAATATACGATTGAGCTTGACGTGTTTAAGGGGTATCTTAAAGGACTTATATTTGCGGAAGTGGAATTTCCGACGACGGAAGAAGCGGATTTGTTTGAGGCGCCGGAGTGGTTTATGAAAGACGTTACGCCCGATAAAAGATATACAAACGGGTCGCTTTCAAAAATCGATTCGTTAAAGGAATTAACGTCCAAGTAAAAAATGGCAGATTTGATAAAGAATAATAATAGTTTATGGTGGGATATATGGTTTATTTTTGAAACATATTGATTTCTTTGTATTTTTAATTGACAAAAAATATTACATATGGTACATTCAATTTGTGCTTTTTATGAAGTGTGTTGAGATATTAATAAGACTATGAAGGATTTATAATGAAAATCAAAGAAGGAGTGTGATGTAATGGGATTACATGTTAAAGTTCTTACTTTTAAGAGAATTTCTGAGCTTGAAAAAAAAGTTAATAGGAAGAAGGTCCCCACAAAAAAGGTGGTCGAAAAAAAAGCTGATAAGAAGACGGAGAAGCATTAGGGATTTTGTGAGGGGATTGCAAATGTTCTTGCATAGTATAAAAACTGATTGTATGATATGCGATTTTCAGCTTATATATGAATCAGACGGAAGACTTATGCTTGATTTATATGCATATGGGCAGGTGAAAGAACCTGTATTATTAGGAAGTGAGGCTGCGGTCAATTGTATTGACTGTGGCCTCATTAGCGTTTCATGTAATGATTTTAAAAAATTGGAATTAAAGCTGGATACTATATGTCATGATAAAACGCTCATAAAAAAATATACGGAGCAGATGCACTTTAAAATGATGAATTTAATTGAAAAATGTACTGAAATGGAAAAAAACATAAAGCAAATTATGAAAAGTGTTGAAATAAAAAAAAGAATTATACCGGAAAAGAAGGATATACGTGTTATGTATGAGGGATTTAATACAGTGACGGATGTAATTGCTTATCGTCGGCTTGCAGATAAGGCAGGAGATTACTTGGCTGCCAAAATTGGTATAGATAAAACAGCGGCAATAAAAGTGCCATCGTATCTTGTGCTTTTTGAAGAAGAAAAAAATAAACTCGGAAGTCATTTAACAGAAGAAGAATTGGAAAGGTTTTGTTGGGAATATGGATATTTAGAGGGTTTTTCGATTCAGGAAAATAAATGGGAGGATATTGATTATGTGAAAAAATATTCTGCCGGTAAAAAGGGGCAACCGGGATGTATAAAGCCTTTGGTGGCAGAATTTTGTCCGCCGACCGGATGTACTCCTGAGGAGTATATTTTATATGAGTTGTCTTGGTATAGTGAGTGCAAGCATATTTATCAGCTCAGAGTTTTGCGTAATTTACGAAAATATATGCAATTGTTGAATTTAGATATTATTAAAACAGATGCAAAGGGTTTGTTTAAAGATGTTTCGACTTTTAAGTGAAGTAACGGAAAATGAAAAAAATGATGTGGGTCTAAAGGCATATAATTGCAGCAGGTTGTTAAAGCTGGGCATAAAAACTAAAGACGGCTTTGTGATTTTTGGAAGGCTTGAAGAAATAGATATTAATTTAATTGCACAATATGCGAAGACGAATATACTGTATGCAGTCCGTTCTTCTATGGGGGATGAAGACGGAAAAAAGTTTAGTAATGCAGGCAGATATGAATCAGTGTTAGGTGTAAAAAAAGAAAATCTCATAGATGAAATTGAATATGTGTTTGAAAATGCCGGTGATTGTAAAAAAAGAGCGGTATTTGTTCAGGAGTTGGTGATTTCGGAAGCTGCAGGGGTTATTTTTACCATAAATCCGGTATATAAATCGGAAATGATGCTGATTAATTCATGTCTCGGAGCAGGAGAAAATGTGGTTTCATCTCTTAATGAAGTAGATACTTATGAGGTTGGAGAAGATAAGATCAATTTATATCCAAAGGAAAGGAGAATTGCCTTTTCATATGGTATAGATTCTTATCCTGGAGAGCATATTTTTTTGAACGGAATTGAAGTCAGAACAGTAATATCCAACGATTATAAGACGATACACAGCGTTTTTTATGAAGGAATCAAGAAACCTGTACTTAAGGTGAACCAGATAAATGAAATATACATGATTGCCAAGCAATTGCGAAAAATATTTAATGGGGAATTGGATATTGAATTTGCGATTGAAAGAGAAAATGTATATATATTGCAGGTTAGGCCTGTTACCGCAATAAATCAAATTGAAATGAAAGATTCGGAGAAATTTACGGAAGGTGTATTGTATGGACAGGTCGTTTCAAGGGGAAGCTTTTCGGGAGAGGCAGTTTTCGTTGATATTGCAGATGTTGAAAATATAGAAAAAGTTCGTTGGCTTTACAAAAATAAAATTCTTATGGTTTATGAGCTTGTGCCTGAACTGATATATTGTTTGGAAGGGGTTGGTGCAATTTTAACTGCAAAGGGAGGAGTATTGTCACATGGCGCTATTATGGCGAGAGAAAAAGGAATCCCGTGCGTTTCGGATCTCGGAGAAAAGATTAATCAAATTAAGACAGGTACAATTTTAACGGTAGATGCCGATAAAGGGGAGGTATATATTGGATAGGCAAATTGCTGATTTTATGATATTTCTTAAGGAACAGAATGATATTACTGCAATCGATATTAATTCGGATTTGGAACTTGATTATGGCAGCTTTTCGCTATCGGGAATTCGAATTGAAAGTAAAGGGTTTATTTATCCTGCGGCATTGGGATTTGATGTGGGTTGTGGAGTCGGCGTATTTCGGATGCAAAATTTTACAAGTGAAAAATTAGAAAAATTAAAGCTTTCTTCTAAATCCATATTTGGAATAAGGAGAAAAAGAACAAATGCCGAGATAAGTAAAGAAGAAAATCAGTTGTCGGAATTTCAGGAGGCTATGAACAGAACGTATTACGGAGAAATAGAAAAAGGAAATCACTTTTTGGAAATTCAAAAAAATAACAGCGATGAATATTTTATTATAGTGCATAGCGGGCTTCCAAAAAGATTAAAGGAAAAATTTGAAATTATTTTTATAGATTTTTATCATAAATACGCGAAAACAAATCAAGATGGATGTAACGGATATATTGTAAAAGTACCGAGTGAAGGTGAAGACGGAAAAATTTTCTTTAAGGTATGTGAAAAAGCAAATGAATGGTGCAAAAATAATCGTAATTATATTGCTACAGCAATAGGAAAAACAATGGGATGCGGTATGGATTGCTTTTCTGATACGTCACATGAATTTTTATTGGATTGTGATGGCATTATGGTGCATTCCAATGGTGTGCAAAAGTTAATGTCACATAAAGGAATTAAGAAAGGGATAATTATTTCAGGTGGTGGTTGTAACAATTATTTGGTATATGGAAAAAAAGACTGCAGTTTCATAAATCATGGAACGAGAATGAAAAAAAGAACATCTGACGGTAAACGAATATATGGAGAAGTTGAAGAATTGACGGGAAATCCCGATTTCAGTAAAAAATTGGAAATAGCAGACATATTAACGCCGATTTTAAATTGTAAAAGGGTAGGAAGAGAATATGAATATACAATTTTTTGAAAAAAAAGGGCAAAAATTGATTAGCTGTAATTTTATTATTCCGGTAGGAATGAATTTGGTATGGAGAGATAAGGGGAGTTTTGCGCATTTAATAGAGCATTTGCTTTTTAAAGGGCATCCGAAATTGACACAGTACGGATTTATGCAGCAAATAGAAGGTATGGGCGGTATAATGAATGCTTTTACCGATAATATACATACGGAGGTTTTTGTACGGATTGAAGAACGATATCTTGTTAAAGTTGTAGCATTGGTGCATGAAGCGATTACTGCATTTAATATTTCGGAAGAGGACTTGAAAGAAGAGGCTGAGATTATTGAAATTGAGGAAAGAGAAACATATGTAGACGAAGCAATTTTAAATAATGTACTTGAATTTGGCGAAAAGAAAACTGCCGGAAAATTTAGTGCGAAAGAATTAAATGAGATTTTTCAAAAGTATTATGATAAAGAAAATTGGACTCTTATGCTTGTTGGTGATGTGACGGGACAAACAAAAACGCAATTGGAACATTATGTAACAAAGCATAATACGAAAATATCAATAAATACAGAAATACATATTCCGACTTTTCCTAAAAATGAAACATTTTCCGCGGAAGAAGAAACATACTTTGTATATTATCATCCGTGTCAGAAACCGTGTGATAAAGCTGACATGAAGATAATCAAGTATTTATTTGTGTCCGGTTTGTCCTCTTATTTTTATAAGACATTGGTGGCAGAGAAGGCTTACACGTATCAGATTGAGTTTCAGGATGTTTATTATGATAAAGGTGCATTTGTTATTTTTTTTAATTGTGAAAAAGATAAAATAAACGAGATAGAGACAATTTTCAAAGGTGTGTTTGCAAGCCCTGATTTTATAGAAACTTTGACGGATAAAGAAGTACGCAGGGCAATAAATATGACTGTAACAGAGTACTATTTAAAATCTGAGAGTGTGTCTTCTTTTGTGAGGGACAGAATTGATTCTATGTTAACGGATAGGTCGTTTACTGATTTTGATGAAGTAGCGGAAGGATTGTCAAGAAAGTCCGAAAAAGAAGTTAAGGAACGAATAAAATCATTGCTTTTTGCGTAATTGGGGGAATGATACATATGATACAGATCGAGCATGCGACTAAAGAATATTTAAAAAGAGATAAGACCCAAATCAGGGTGTTGGATGATGTTAATTTGACTGTAAAAAACGGGGAGATGATAGCGCTTCTCGGAGCCAATGGTTCGGGAAAATCCACATTATTGAAATGTTTATGTGGCGTTCTCGCTTTGTCGGACGGGAAAATTTCGATTGATGGGAAGGAGGTCTTTAGAAAAAGGAAGCAATTGATAAAAAATATGGGAGTCGTTTTTAATCAAAAACCTTCTTTTATTGCAGATTTATCGGTTGCTGACAATTTAAAGTTTTTTCAGGCGATTTATGGCATTTCTCAGACTGATTTTAACAGAAATTCAGCCTTTTTGGACAGCTATTTGCATTTTAGTGAGCTTACGGAAAAACCGTACAGAAAGATTAGTTTCGGGGAAAGAGTGAAGTGCGAGCTAGTGTCGGTTCTGTTGCATGATCCTGACTATATTTTTCTTGATGAACCTACGATAGGATTGGATTATAACGCCAAAAAAGGTCTTTATGATTTGCTTTCCGAATTAAAAGGGCAGGGGAAAACAATTATTGTTATCACCCATGAAGTGGATTACATTGAAGGAGTTTGTGATAGGGCGGTTATTTTGCGTGACGGTAAAGTGTGTTATGTGGGCAATCCCGGAACAGTTGCGGAAAAAGTTCAAAAGTCACAGAAATTATTTGTGAAATATGATGCGATCCTTAACAAGGAAAAGGCATTGCAATTAAAGGAAAAGGCAAGCTTGGTCAATGATGTCGAAAAGGATAGGGAGTTTGTTTTGCCGATATGTGATGATTTGGGACACATGATTGCGGAAGTGGCAGAAGCCTTTAAAATTCAGTCTCTTAACGTGGAGAATGGTTCTGTGAGGGAGGTACTCGAGGATGTTCTTAAAGAGACAATATAATATTATTAAGGTGCTTTTTTTGTTTGAGTGGAGAAGATTCAGATATTATTCCGTGGATTATACTATGGATATGATCAGTAAAATAATCTACCTTATTTTGAATTTGTTGTTTTGGTATATTGTCCGGGAGACCGGATTTTCTATGAAAGACTGGTCATATGGAGATATTGTTGTTTTTTTGGCTTTCTCGGAATTATTTTATGGCTTGGACGGATCGGTATTTACATGCGTATCAAGATTTTGGCTTTGTATATATTCGGGCACTCTTGACAATAATCTGACAAGACCGATTGATGCAAGGGTACGCTTTATGATATTGAATGTGGATTATTTGAATCTTATTTTAACTTTTGTCGAATTTACGGTTTTACTTCTTCTTTCTAAACAAAAAGCTTCGATTTTTGATGTTGTTGTCGGTATTTTTGTGGTGCTTGGAGCCAATATGGTGCTTTCGTTAATCAGGCTGTGCGGAAGTTATTTGGCGTTTTGGCATGGTAAGATGAGCGTAGTATCCGAATTTTCGGATTGCCTGACATCGTTTAATAAGTATCCCTTGACAATTTTGCCAAAACCGGTGATATATGTGTTCAAATTTATATTTCCGTTTTATTTTTTCAGTACCTTTTCATCGGAATTTGTATGCTTTGAGCCTGAAGCGAGGGAATTAATAATTTCAGGTATAGGTTTTGTGTGTTTATTTATGTTGTGGTCGGTATTGAACAATTTTTTATGGAAAAAAGGGCTGAAAAGATATGAGAGCATTAATGGATAAATACATGGTTTTGATAAAAATATATATGAAGAAATATACGAAGTATCCGATGGAATTATTTTTGAAATTGATTTATTTGCCGGTGCAAATGTTATTGTATATATTTTTATGGAAAGAATTGCTTAAATATAGCGAGATCGAATTAAGTTATATGATTTGCTACTATTTATTTGCTATATTGCTCGGATATGCTTTTCCGTTTATTCATATTGCAACGGATATACAAAAAGATGTGGAAGAAGGGACAATAGCTAACTTTTTGGTGAGACCGGTCCAATATGTTATTCCCATAATCTCAAGATTTGTCGCATGGATGGTATGCTATTCCGGTATTTTTGTTTTGGCGGTTTTGTTCGCTTTTTTTTATCGTGGGGTGTCGCTTAAGAGTTTACTTACTTTTTTGATTTACTTGGTTTTCGGAACAGCCATAGAATTTTTAATTTGGTACAATTTGGGCCTTTTGGCACTTAAAACGGAAAGAATCAGAGGGGTGCTGATTACTTTCCGTGCGTTTAAATCATTGGTTTCGGGATCATTGATTCCGATATCGTTGTTCCCGTCTGCGCTCAGAATCGTGACTGAGTTTTTGCCGATGAAATTTTACATTTATACCCCCGTTAATGCACTGCTTGAACAAGAGACAACGAAAAATTTTATGTGTAATTTAATTATGGCGATGATTTGGATTGCCGTGTTAATCGGTATCGCAATTTTGCAATGGAATAACGGCCTAAAAAAACTTCAGGCAAATATAAGCTGATTGTTGTTATTCGGTATGCATTTATTTTCTTCCCGCTCTCTTTCTCATAAGAGGATCGAGAATCTTCTTTCTGATTCTGAGTGACTGCGGTGTTACTTCAAGGAGTTCGTCCTTTTCGATAAAGTCAAGTGCCTGTTCGAGAGAGAGAATCTTGGGCGGTGTAAGACGGAGTGCTTCGTCTGAAGCGGACGAACGTGTGTTTGTGAGCTGCTTGCGCTTACATACGTTTACTTCGATGTCTTCCGCCTTCGGGCTCTGACCGATTACCATGCCGGAGTAAACCGGTACGCCGGGTCCGATAAAGAGAATACCTCGCTCCTGAGCGTTAAAGAGTCCGTAGGTAACGCTTTCGCCGGCTTCAAATGCGATAAGCGATCCTGTTTTTCTGTATGCGATGTCACCCTTAAAAGGTGCATATCCGTCGAAGAGTGTGTTGATGATTCCGTTGCCCTTTGTGTCGGTCATGAACTCACCGCGGTAACCGATGAGTCCGCGTGCGGGAATAAGGAATTCAAGTCTTGTGTAGCCGCCGCTGATTCCGGACATAGAGATAAGTTCACCCTTACGCTGTGAAAGCTTTTCTATTACAACACCCGAAAATTCGTCGGGAACGTCAACGTATGCTCTTTCGATGGGCTCAAGCTTTTCGCCCTTTTCGCCTGTCTTATAAAGAACTTCCGCCTTGCTTACCGCAAATTCATATCCTTCACGGCGCATGTTCTCGATGAGGACGGAAAGGTGAAGTTCACCGCGTCCGGAAACCTTGAATGCTTCCGTTGTATCGGTCTCTTCGACACGGAGCGAAACGTCGGTGTTGAGCTCGCGGAAAAGTCTTTCTCTTAAGTGTCTTGATGTGACATATTTTCCTTCTTTACCCGCAAGCGGCGAATCGTTTACCGAAAATGTCATTGCGATTGTGGGCTCGGATATTTTTTGGAAAGGAATGGGATTTATCGCATCGGGGCTGCAAAGAGTGTCTCCGATGTGAAGGTCCGAAATGCCGGATATCGCAACGATCTGACCGACACCCGCTTCTTCAACTTCAACCTTCTTTAAGCCTTCGTATACATAAAGCTTTGAAACTTTAACCTTGCGTGTTTTGTCGGGCTCGTGATGGTTTACGATGACAACATCCTGATTTACGCGGATTGTGCCGTTTGAAACCTTGCCCACACCGATTCTGCCGACGTATTCGTTGTAATCGATTGTGCTGATGAGAACCTGTGTGCCGGCATCCGGATCGCCCTGGGGAGCGGGGATATAGTCAACGATTGTCTCAAAAAGAGGAACCATGTTTTGCGGCTTGTCCGTAAGCTCGAGTATCGCAACGCCCGTCTTTGCGGACGCAAAAACGAAGGGGCAGTCAAGCTGTGCATCGGATGCGTCAAGATCCATGAGAAGTTCGAGCACTTCGTCGATAACTTCCTTCGGACGTGCTTCGGGACGGTCGATCTTGTTTATGCAGCAAATAACGGGAAGCTGCAATTCGAGAGCCTTTTTAAGCACAAACTTTGTCTGCGGCATAACGCCTTCAAATGCGTCTACAACAAGTATTACGCCGTCAACCATCTTGAGTACGCGCTCAACTTCTCCGCCGAAGTCTGCGTGTCCGGGTGTGTCAACGATGTTTATTTTTATTCCTTTATAATTAATTGCGGTGTTCTTTGCAAGAATCGTGATTCCGCGCTCACGCTCGATGTCGTTTGAGTCCATGACACGCTCGGCAACATCCTGATTTGCACGGAATGTTCCGCTTTGCTTTAAGAGCTCGTCGACGAGAGTCGTTTTGCCGTGGTCAACGTGTGCGATGATTGCGATATTTCTTATGTTTTCCGTTCTTTCGATCATAAATCCGTTTCCTTTCATAATTATACGGTATCTTTATTTTCACTTGTTCGATTCAAAAATGATATCTTATCACAAATTTTCCGAAATGCAAGAAAAATCGTGCGCCGTTCTTTATCGTACAATAAATACGCCGGGTTGTTAAACAAAAAAGAGGGAAGAAAGTATAAAATAAGAGGGGGAAACGGGTTGAAAATCATCTCTCTTATCCGTTCAATAAGAATTTTTAAATATAAAAACATAAATTCCCGTGTTAAAATGACATCGAAGTTTTTTAAAATTAAAAACGTTTCCTTGAAGGAGGCCAAATCATGGACTACAAAAATTCCGGTGTTGATATTGTTGCGGGTTACAAAGCGGTTGAGCTCATGCGTGAGCACGTGAAAAAAACGATGCGCCCCGAGGTGCTTGGGGGAATCGGCGGATTTTCGGGTGCGTTTTCGCTTGCACCGTTCATGAAAATGAAAAATCCTGTATTGCTATCCGGAACCGACGGTGTGGGAACAAAATTAAAAATTGCGTTCCTTATGGATAAGCATGACACAATCGGTATCGACTGCGTTGCCATGTGCGTAAACGATGTGGCATGTGCGGGCGGTGAGCCGTTGTTCTTCCTTGATTATATTGCTTGCGGCAAAAATTATCCGGAAAAAATTGCAGATATAGTAAAGGGTGTTGCGGAAGGCTGCCAAATGGCGGGAGCGGCGCTTATAGGCGGTGAAACCGCAGAGATGCCGGGATTTTATCCGGAAGACGAGTATGACCTTGCGGGATTTGCCGTCGGAATTGCGGACAAGGACGAAATGATTACGGGCGAAAACCTTACAAAGGGCGATATTTTGATCGGAATCAAGTCGTCGGGAATTCATTCGAACGGATATTCGCTTGTGAGAAAAGTTTTCCCGATGGAAAAAGAAAAACTCGCAGAGTATGTTCCCGAACTCGGTGAAACGCTCGGAGACGCGCTCCTTCGCCCCACAAAGATATATGTTAAGGCTTTAAAGGAAATAAAAAATGCCGGAGTCACCGTAAAAGCATGCAGCCATATCACGGGCGGCGGTTTTTACGAAAACATTCCGAGAATGCTGAAAGAGGGCACTCGCGCGGTTATCGAAAAAAATTCGTATGAAGTGCCTGCGCTTTTTAAGCTTCTTGCAAAAACCGGAGATATCGAAGAGCATGTTATGTATAACACGTATAATATGGGAATCGGAATGTGCGTTGCTGTCGATAAGTGCGACGCGGATAAGGCAATCTCTGCAATAAAGAATGCCGGCGAAGATGCGGTTGTGCTCGGAGAAATCGATAATGGGGATAAAGATATTGTAATAAAGTAGACAGGCATATGAAATGCAAGCGTAACTTGTGACAAATATACAATAGGGATAAAAATATATGTACAAAATAGTGGTAATGGTTTCGGGCGGAGGCACAAACCTTCAATCGATAATCGACAAAATCGAATCGGGTTACATTAAGAATACCGAGATTGCGTGTGTCATTTCGTCAAAAAAAGACGCTTATGCGCTTACGCGTGCCGCAAAACACAATATTCCGACGGAAGTACTTGAAAAGCGCGGGTTTAACGGAAACGATGATTTTGCACGGGCGCTTCTTGATACGATAAACAAGTACACTCCCGACTTGATCGTGCTTGCGGGATATCTTGTGATTGTGCCTGAAATCGTGATTCGTGCATACGAAAACAAAATCATAAATATTCATCCGTCGCTTATTCCTGCATTCTCAGGCTCCGGTTATTACGGATTAAAGGTGCATGAAGAAGTTTTGAAGCGCGGTTGCCGTGTTACCGGTGCAACGGTGCATTTTGTGGACACGGGCACGGACACGGGGCCGATTATTAAGCAAAAGGCAGTGTATGTGCAGGACGGCGATACGCCGGAAATTCTCCAAAAGCGCGTTATGGAAGAAGCCGAGTGGGAAATTTTGCCTGAAACAATCAGGGAACTTGCGGAAAAACGCTGCAATAACAAAAAATCGGAAGCGTGAATTTACAGGTAAAATTACGGAATTCTTGTGTAATCAAACAAAAAGGAACATCATCATGAACATACTTGTTGTAGGCTCTGGCGGGCGTGAGCACGCACTTGTAAAAAAAATATCGGAAAGCAAAAGAGTTACAAAAATTTATTGTGCACCCGGAAATGCGGGAATCGCGGAAATTGCGGAATGTGTGAATATATCTGCAACGGATCTTAATGCACTTTCGGAATTTGCGTTAAACAATAAAATCGATTTGACGGTTGTCGGAATGGACGATCCGCTTTGCGCGGGGATAGTTGACGTGTTTGAAGCAAAGGGGTTAAGAGTGTTCGGCCCCGGGAAAAACGCGGCAATACTTGAAGGCTCAAAGGCTTTTTCAAAAAATCTCATGAAAAAGTACGGGATTCCGACGGCGGATTATGAAGTGTTCGGCGATGCTTCGGAAGCTCTTGATTACCTTAAAAATGCCAAGTTTCCGATCGTGTTAAAGGCGGACGGACTTGCGCTCGGAAAAGGTGTATTGATTTGCGAAACCTATGAGGACGCGTGCGCGGGCGTAAAAAGCCTTATGACCGACAAAAATTTCGGAAGTGCGGGGGACAAGATCGTAATCGAGGAATTTTTGACGGGACCGGAAGTTTCTGTTTTGTCGTTTGTGGACGGAAAAACAATCCGTCTTATGTCAAGCGCAAAGGACTATAAAAGAGCGGGCGACGGCGACACGGGACTTAACACCGGCGGCATGGGAAATGTTTCGCCGAGTCCTTATTATACCGAGCAGGTTGACGAATTTTGCAAAAAATATATTTATCAAAAAACCGTTGACGCGATGCGTGCGGAGGGAAGAGAATTTAAGGGAGTCATTTTCTTCGGGCTTATGATTACGAAAGACGGACCCCGTGTGCTTGAATACAATGCCCGTTTCGGCGATCCCGAAACCCAGGTTGTGCTTCCCCGTATGCAAAACGACATTGTAGATGTGTTTGACGCGTGCATAGACGGAACGCTTGACAAAATCGAGCTTAAGTTTAACGATAAATCGGCGGTTTGCGTGATCTTGGCGTCCGACGGTTATCCCGTAAAGTATGAAAAGGGCAAAGAGATAACGGGACTTGATTATTTTAAAGATAAAACCGACGAATTTTGTTTCCATGCGGGGACAAAACAGGAAAACGGCAAAATTCTTACAAACGGAGGCAGAGTGCTCGGAATTACGGCACTTGCGGATACGGTTGAAGACGCCCGCAAAAAAGCATATGCGGCGGCCGAAAACGTTGAATTTTCAAATAAATATATGAGAACGGACATAGGGAAGTTTTAAGTAAACTTCCCTTTTTAAAACTTTTTTTTAAACGTATGGCAAAATGAAGAAGGATGTAGTATACTGATTCCGTATATAGTTAAATTAAACACTTGTAAATACAAGGTGTTGGGATATGTTGCATTAAAAAAGTGTACGGCGGGCTCTTCGGAAGGAATACGTTTATGAAAGAAAATAAAGAATTCATCAAAAAGATACTTACGACTGTGCTGTTATTGATACCGATAATGTGCGTTTGCCTTTTCGTGTTCCTCGGTGACACAAAAGCGAGCGCGGCAACAACGGGAACGGTTACGGCAGAGTCTCTTTTTGTGCGTACGGGGCCGGGAACGGAAAACGATGTTTTGACGGCCGGCGAAACAAAGATTACTCTTTCGAAGGGCGATTATGTTGCCGTTTATTGGGAAGAAGACGGCTGGTACAAGGTTGCGGCAAGCTTTAACGGAAAGCAGATAGAAGGTTATGTTTCAAAAAAGTACGTTACGGCTTCGGGTGACGTTCCCACCGGGCGTCCCACTTCGACTCCCACTCCCACGGCGTCCGCAAGCGGTGCGATAGTTCCGAACGGCTATACACTTGCGGTTTATAAGGACGGCTTTCCGCTTGTCGGAAGAATTACGGTCGGAACGATGTTAAACGTTCGTGACGGCGCAGGCACAAGCAACAATATTACGGATACGCTTACAGACGGCCAAAACGTCACGATAACAAGCGTCGAAAAGGATCAAAAGGGTACATATTGGTATTCGATCGATTATATAAAGGATAACAAGGCGTGCACGGGATTTGTAAGTTCGTCCTATGTTGCCGTTAAAATTAAAACGGAAGTTCCGGCAGAAGTAAAGGAAAAAACTCCCGTTCTTGTGACAAAAGGATTCCCCCTTTGGGGAACCGTAATTGCGGATGCGTTAAATGTGCGTGAAAGCACGAGCACGTCGTCCGACAGAGTTGCGATTCTTGTTGAAAACGCAAGTGTCTCCGTTTTGTCGTATCATGTTGACACAAAAGGCACTTATTGGTATAAGGTTACTTTTTCGAAAAACAATAACGTTTATACGGGCTATGTTGTGAGCGATTATGTTTATATCGATTCGCCGGATGCCACTCCGACACCCGCGCCCGCAACCGCTACACCCGTTCCCACACGCGATCCTTACGGAAATTTGATAAGATATTATGAAATTCCGACCGCCGATCGCGGTGATATTTATTACAGCGCAACGGTAAGCGCGGACGTGCTTAACATAAGAGGCGATGCATCCGTACATAATCTTCCGATAGGAAAGCTCACGGCGGACACGAGAATCCTTATTCTCGAACAGCTTACGACGGGAAACGGCTGGTACAAAATCGCCGCAAAAGAAGACGGCAAAATCATAACGGGATATGTTTCCGCGGATTATGTGACAATAGATTACGATGACAACGTATATGCGCTTGTTGTTTCCGACAATACCTATCTTAAGTCGTCGGCGATTTCGAGTGCGTCAAACGTGAAAAACGCATCGGGAACGGATGTTGTATTTTCCAAAAACGATAAAGTACTTGTTGTTGGCGAAACGCTTACGTCAAGCGGCAAGTGGTTTAGGTTAAGAACAAATGACGGAACGGAAGGACTTGTGTCGTTTTCCGCAATTTCGCTTACGGGCGGAAATGTCATAACGTCGGTTCCCACACCCACTCCCACAAAAACTCCCACACCGACCGTAACGCCAAAGTTTACGGCGACTCCCACACCCACACGTCAGGCGACCAACACGCCGACTCCCACCGCACTTCCTTCACCCGTTGTGAATGCGGCTCTCACGCCTCATCCTTATCATATGGACGGTAAGGCGCTCACGGGCTACGGAGTGGTGGATACGGGCGCGGAAATCCCCGCATACGACAGACCTCGTACATCGGTTCCGCTTACGGACAAAAACGGAAACGAGATTTATATCACAAGCGATATCACGCTCGCACTTTTTGATATATATAAGTCTGAAGAGGGCGATTCGTACCGCCACGTGAGATTTGTGTATAACGACAAGCTTTACTACGGATTTGTGGACAACAAATACATAACCGAGCTTGACAAAGAGACGGCCGAGCTTAAAATCACGCCGACTCCGATTCCGGATCTTTCGGATTATACGGAAGACCAGTTTTACGATTATCTTAAAGATCAGGGCTTTACGGAGAGCTATATAACGATTTTGACGGAGCTTCACGAAAAGTACCCGAATTGGGTATTTGAGGCATATAACACCGGTCTTGACTGGGCAACCGTTATCGAAAAGGAAAGCAAGGTAGGCGTAAATCTGATTCCGAACACGTCGATTTCTTCGATGCTGTCGACTGCGGATGGTGCTTACGACTGGCTTACCGACAAATATACGGTTTATGACAGCCCTTATTGGGTAACTGCGTCGGAAGATGCTGTCGCATATTACATGGATCCGAGAAACTGGCTCAATTCTTCGTCGATATTCATGTTTGAAACGCTTAATTATAAGTCCAAGTATCAAACGCTCGAACAGGTGGAAAAGATGCTTAAAGGCACGCCTTTCTATGAAACGACGTTTACTTACACGGATTCGGACGGAAAGAAAAAGAGCATGACTTATGCCGAAGCGTTCATTGCGGCAGCGGAATATGCGGACATTTCCCCTTACCATCTTGTGACAAGAGTGAAGCAGGAGGTGCTCACAAGCAACGGCACCGTTTCGAACAGCGTCACGGGAACGGTTTCCGGATACACGGGACTTTATAACTTCTATAATATAGGTGCATATCATTCAACGGTGACCGGCGGCGCAATCATAAACGGTCTTAAGTATGCAAAGAACGGTAGCGCCAACAACGACGCCTACAACGACGCATCGCTTATTCCGTGGACGGATCCTTACAGGGCGATTGTCGGCGGTGCATACATAATCGCACAGCAATATATCGCGCGCGGTCAGGATACGATTTATTTGCAAAAGTTTAATGTGACCGACATAAACACATACAGCCATCAATATATGGCAAACGTTGTTGCGCCGTACAGCGAGGGCACAAAGCTCGCAAACGGATATTCTGACATTAACACGACGATAGTGTTTAAGATTCCGGTTTATTATAATATGCCGGATTCGCCCGCCGCAAAGCCGACGGTTAAGGGAAATCCGAACAATATGCTAAAGAGTCTCAACGTTTACGACATATACGGAAACAGTGTGACGCTCACGCCTACATTTGACGCGCTCGACGTTACGGATTATTATCTTACGACGACAAGCGCAAACAGTGTTCTCCAAATCGTTGCCGAGGCGGTGAACGAAAAGGCGACGGTTACCGGAACCGGTATGATTGCGGTCGGAACGAACGCGGATGTATATGAAATAAAGGTGACGGCCGAAAACGGTGATATAAGGACGTACAGAATACATACATCGAAACAATGATTAAAATAAGCAGGCGGCAAAAGTTTATATTTTCTTTTGTCGCCTACATGTGATTTTGAGGTAAACAAATGTCGGATATTTTTAAAAAATTTGTCGAAAAAAGCGGATATGTGTTTTCGAAGTCGGCGCGCAAAGCGCTTATAATGATGGACGATTTTGAAAAATACAACGGATACTACGGAAGTGCGGATTTGCTTTTCGTGCTTTCTGCCGATCCTTCGAGCGTTGCCGGTACCGTGTTAAACGAAAACGCGATTATACCGAGCCGTGTTAAGTCTCTTATTGACAACTATGTGGGTATAGAGCCTGAAAACATGGTTAAAAACACGAGTGACGAGGTGCCGCCGACGATAAAAAACATAATTGCGGATGCGGATGCGCTTGCAAAGGACTACGGACAAGCGGAAATCGGAACGGAACACATATTGCTTGCGATTTTGCTTGAGGACGACTGCATTGCGAACAGGCTTCTCAAGTATTCGGATACTTCGCTTTCCAAGCTTTATTACGAAGTGCTTCTCGGAATGGGCTTTGATTCGAATTTTGCGAGAACCGAATTTCTCGCAACAAAGGTGGGTTTAAACAGCCGTTCGGAAGAAGTGCGTCAGTCTTTTATCGAAAAATTTTCGCATGACATAACCGAGAGCGCCAAAAACATGAAGCTCGACCCGTGCGTGGGACGAAAGAAGGAGATTGAGCGTTTAATTCAGGTGCTTATGCGTAAAACAAAAAATAACCCCGTTCTTGTGGGTGAGCCCGGCGTCGGAAAAACAGCCGTCGTATACGGACTTGCGCAAAAAATTGCGGAAGGCTCGGTCCCCGAAAGCATGCGTAACAAGCGTGTTTTGGAGCTTGATTTGACGGCTCTTGTTGCGGGAACAAAATATCGCGGTGAATTTGAAGAGAGAATAAAGAATGTGATTTCGGAAGCATCGGAAGATCCGTCGATCATACTTTTTATAGACGAAATTCATACGATCGTGGGCGCGGGCGGCGCAGAGGGCACAATGGATGCCGCAAATATATTGAAGCCTTATCTTGCCCGCGGCGAAATAAGGATTGTGGGCGCAACAACCTTAAACGAATATCAAAAGAGGATAGAAAAGGATTCGGCGCTCGAAAGAAGATTCCAAAAGATTCTGGTTGAAGAGCCCGATACGAAAGAGGCAATAAAAATCTTAAAAGGCTTAAAGGAAACCTATGAAAATTATCACGGAGTTTCGATAAGCGACGATGCGATTGAGGCTGCTGTAAAGCTTACGGAGAGATACGTTAACGACAGATTTCTGCCCGACAAGGCGATAGATGCGATAGACGAAGGCTGCGCAAGGATGAGTCTTAAATCAAAGCAGGGCGCGAAGAAGCTTTCCGAGTACAGAAAAGAGCTTGCGGAGGTTGAAGAAGCCTTAAATAAAGACGGTGTGGAAAAAAATATCGAGCTTGTGCTTGAGCTTGAAGAGAAACAACGCCTTTATAAAGAAAAAATAGAAGAAGCAAAAAAACGCATGTCAAAGAAAAAGAAGACGGCGGCGGAGACTCTTACAAAAGAGGACATGGAAAACGTGATCTCCGGCTGGACGGGGATTCCTCTCGAAAAGGTGAAGGAAGACGAGAGCACAAAGCTCTTAAATCTTGACAAGGTAATAGAAAACAGAGTGAAGGGTCAGGATGCGGCAGTGCTTTCGATTACGCGTGCGATAAAGAGAAGCCGTGTGGGATTAAAGGATCCCAAAAGGCCGATCGGTTCGTTTTTGTTCCTCGGACCTACGGGTGTCGGCAAAACCGAGCTTTCGAAGGCGCTTGCCGAAGCAATGTTCGGAAACGAAAATGCGATGATTCGCGTGGATATGTCCGAATATATGGATAAATACAGCACTTCAAAGATAATCGGTGCGGCTCCGGGCTACGTGGGATACGACGAAAGCGGACAATTGTCCGAGCGCGTGCGCAGAAATCCTTATTCCGTGGTGCTTTTTGACGAACTCGAAAAGGCGCATCCCGATGTCTTAAATATCCTTTTGCAGGTGCTTGAAGACGGACAAATCACGGATTCTCACGGACGAAAGATAAATTTCAGAAACACAATCATTATCATGACTTCAAACGCGGGAGCAGAGCGGATTATGTCTCCGAAGCACCTGGGCTTTACGGCGGGGAACACCGCGAATGCGGATTATGAGCATATGCGCGCGGGAGTTATGGACGAAATAAAGAATGTGTTTAAACCGGAATTCTTAAACAGAATCGACGAAATAATCGTGTTTAAGTCGCTTTCCGAGGAAACGCTTAAAAGTATAGTGAAGCTGCAACTGGAAGAAGTTACGGCCCGCGCAAAGGCTTCTCTCGGAGTACGTGTCAAATATGACGACTCACTTGTTTCGTTTATATTCAAAAAAGGCTATGACGTAAAGTTCGGCGCAAGACCGATCCGCCGCGCGGTGCAAACGTATGTGGAAGATTTGCTTGCGGATGAGATGTTAAAGAACGGTACCGAAAAAGAGATCTTTTTGTCGACGGACGATGACAAGGTGATAATAAAACACGGGTGATTTTTGTGCACGAATATTTAGAAAACCTTAATAAAAAAAATTACCTTAAAAGGGTATAATGTGCATAAAAGTTTTTTCAAACGTGTTGGTCGTCTTGTGTGCCTGCACACGTAAGGCGATCCAACCGGTTGAATTTTATATATGTAAATTACTATAAAGGAGGACGGATGTTATGCGTGAGCTCATTCGTGTTGCAAAGGATTCAAGCCTCGGATTCGGTGATTATACTCTTTCCGAGAAAACAAAGCTTTCGGATTTTGAATTTGAAGGCGATATATACAAGGTGAAAACCTTTAAGGATCTCACAAAGCTTGAAAAAAACGATATGTTTATGTATGAGTCGGAGCCGGGAACAAGCGTTGAAGGACTTATTGTAAAGGATAATGTCCTTACATTTACCGTTGAGGGTGACGGAAGCACCCAGATTACACTCGGGCTTGAAGACGATACCGAATATGACGTTTCGGTAAACGGAAACGATTTCGGAAAAATGGTTACAAACATGGGCGGAAAGCTTGTGCTTTCGGCGGAACTTGAAAAGGGTAAGCCGCAAGCGGTTATAGTAAAAAAATTGTAATTTTGTGAAATCAGAGGGATTGCGAAAGCAATCCCTTTGCTATAAATAACTTATCGGCGGATTATGAAGTCGTTATATGGGGGAATTATGGGATCGAAAGACAAAACAACTTTTTTCTGCACGGAGTGCGGATATGAATACGCAAAATGGTTTGGCGTGTGTCCGTCATGCAAAAAATACAATACATGTGCCGAAGCACCGGTGACAAAAAGAACGGCGGGCATAAGCACATCCGGAAAAATCAGACCGGTGAACGCACAGGCGCCCGTTAAGATATCCGAAATCAAGGTGACTCACGACGAGCGTATCGATACGGGGATAAAAGAATTAAACAGAGTGCTCGGCGGCGGAATAGTGAGAGGGTCACTCACCCTCGTGGGCGGCGATCCCGGAATCGGAAAATCAACGCTCCTCCTTCAAATGTGCCGTGAATTAAAGGGCAATTCCGTGCTTTATATATCGGGCGAGGAATCGCTCTCCCAAACAAAGCTTCGTGCGGACAGGCTCGGGGAATTCAGTGACAACGTGCTTTTTATGTCGGAAACGAATCTTGACACCGTGGAAGAGGTTGTTCTTGAAAAAAGACCCGAGATTGTGATAATCGATTCGATTCAGACGATGTTTAAGGAAAACATAGATTCCGCACCCGGTTCGGTATCCCAGGTGAGAGAGGTGACCGGTGCGCTCCTTCGCCTTGCAAAGGACAATACGATTTCGGTGTTTATAATCGGCCATGTCACAAAGGAAGGCATGGTTGCGGGACCGAGAATGCTCGAACACATGGTAGATACGGTGCTTTATTTTGAAGGAGACAATTCCGCGCTTTACAGGGTGCTTCGTGCGGTTAAAAACAGATTCGGCTCCACAAACGAAATCGGTGTTTTTGAAATGCAAAGCACGGGCCTTAAGGAAGTCCAAAATCCGTCGGAATATATGCTCACGGGACGGCCGACAGAGGAGCCCGGAAGCATTGTGACATGCGTAATGGAAGGAACAAGGCCGCTTCTTATCGAGGTTCAGGCGCTTGTTTCACGGTCAAATTATCAAAATGCAAGGCGTACCGCCGCGGGCGTTGACTATAACCGCGTGAACCTTCTTATGGCGGTTATGGAAAAAAGGCTTGGAGCAAATCTTGCCGCCTGCGACGCATACGTAAATGTGGTCGGCGGAATGAAAATTGCGGAGCCGGGGCTTGACCTTGCGATTATACTTGCGCTTCTTTCAAGCTACAAAAATAAGCCTGTGGGAGACAGTGTGATTGCTTTTGGCGAAGTGGGGCTCACGGGTGAAGTGAGAGCCGTGTCGATGCAGGGACTTCGCATAAAGGAAGCCGCAAAAATGGGATATAAAACGGTTATTGCGCCGAAAAACGCAAGTAAAGCGCGTGCAGAACTTAAGATACCCGAAGACATAAAAATTATTGAAATCGGGAGCATCAGGGAGCTCGCGAATATTTTGTAAAAATATAAGCCGTATGAGCAAGCAGAGCGATAGCCCGGATTGCGAATACCGGCGTCGTATAATTCTTAAAAGTGTATAAAAATCTGCTTGACTTTTACCCTGAAACGTAGTAAATTAATGCGGTAACAGTCGAAGGGGACTGGTCAAATGGTATGATAGGAGTCTCCAAAACTTTTGGTGGGAGTTCGATTCTCTCGTCCCCTGTTTAAGCTTCATCTTCGGATGGAGCTTTTTTTTGTACCCTTAATCAATTGATTATATAAGATATCGTGTAAATGTGTTACCTTTTAAGCACATACGGAGGAGTGTTATGGAGAATCTGCTTAAAAGAGAAAAAAATCAAATTGAGCTTATGGACGACTGGAGTTTTTTGTGCACGGGCGTTTTTCCGCTTGAAAAGGCGATAAAGGAAAATTTGGACGAAGAAGGACGGGATTTTAAGGATCCCGAGTATGTGTCCGACAAATTTACATGCGTTACGTTACCGCACACTTTTAATGACGGAGATTTGTTTGGGACAAGGATAGAGGATGCCGGAAGCGGTCAAAAAAGGTGTGTCGCCTTTTACAGAAAAGAAGTAAATTTGGAAAACGTGGACGATAAAGTCGTTTTAATCGAATTTGAAGGTGTGCGCCAGACTTGCTACCTTTACGTAAACGGAAATCTTGCGGGATATGTCGAAAACGGAGTTGCGCCGTTCGGCATGGATATTACGCCGTATGTTCATAACGGAAAAAACATATTTGCGATTGCGACGGACAACACAAGCACAAGAAATGCGCCCGTGTGCATTGCGGAAACACCGAATACCTGGCATACAGAGGACGGTAGGGAAGTGTGCGAGGTTGTGCCCGGAAGTTATCTCGTGCCCCTCGAAGCGGATGTGCCCGAAGAATTTCGCGGTGTGGGCTATGAATGGAATTGCAACGATTTTAATCCGGTGCTCGGCGGAATTACGCGTCCCGTGCGGCTTTACATAAAGGAAAAAGTATATTTAACGCTACCGCTTTATTCAAATCTCCGGACATACGGCACATATATTTATGCGGAAAATTTTGATTTTAATGCGGAAACGGCTGATATATGTGTCGATGCGGAAGTAAAAAATGTTTCGGGGAAAGAAAAGACTTTGTATACCGAAGTTATTGTTTCTCCGGTTGACACGGACGGAATGCAGGTTACGTTTTCGTCCGGAAAATCCGTATTAAAAAGTGTCAAAACAAAATACGAAAAAACGATTGTGCCGGCGGACGCCTACAAAAAAGAAATTCTTGAAAACGGCAAGGTGCATTATGTGCCCGAGACGGAAGATAAAGTAAAGCCGGTTGAAATAACTGTAACGGCATCCGGTGTAATAAAAGCAAAAACGCGCGCTCACGTAAAATTTTGGAGTATAGACGCGCCTCATCTTTATGAAGTAAGGGTTTTATTAAAAGACGAAAAGGGCGACACGACAGACGAAACAAGGATAATTACGGGATTCAGGCATGTCGCATACGATAAAAACAGGGGAATCGTGATAAACGGTCACGCAAGGTGGCTTACGGGATACGCACAGCGCGCGACAAACGAGTGGGCCGCTATCGGAATTGCGCCCGACTGGCTTAAAAGCATGGACGCAAAGCTTATCCGTGAAAGCGGAGCAAATCATATAAGAATCATGCATGTGGCGGGAAGCAGGCAGGATATCATGAGTTTTGACCGCCACGGAATCGTATGCACACAGCCCGCGGGCGACAAGGAAGCGGAAAAATTTAACCGTGAGTGGAAACAGAGAGTCGAACTCATGCGTGATGTGATAATCGCATTCAGGAATCACCCGAGCATCTTTTTTTGGGAAGCAGGGAACAATTCGATAAATTACGCCCATATGAAGGAAATGCTTGAGATTAAGCGTGCGCTTGACCCGTGCGGCATGAGATTTATGGGTTGCAGGACAATAAATACGGAAGATGTGCTTTCGGTGTCCGAGTACGTGGGGACAATGTTAAACCGTCATGCGGCAAGATTCCTTGCGGAGCACGGACCGATCACCGAAACGGAATATTCGCGAGAAGAAGCACCGAAGCGTGTGTGGGACGATTTTACTCCGCCCGATTACGATTACAGAAATTTGTGGATAGGAAAAGGCGGAAAAAAGGAAAAAGGTAAGGATTTTTATGACCTTACCATGGAAGACTTAATTATTGCGGAAGCGGCGGGATATAAGGAATTTTTTAACGACCGTATCGGCGGCGCTTCGCATAAAGATCTTTACAGCGCGGCAGCGGGACTTTGCTGGACGGATTCCGCTCAGCACGGACGCCAAAGCTATTCCGAAAACGGCAGAATGAGCGGAAGAGTGGACGCGGGTAGATTAAAGAAGCAAAATTTTGGGGCTTACCTGGTTATGCAATCGGAAGAACCGAAAATCGAAATCGTCGGACATTGGAATTATCCTGAATTTACGGATGAAACATATCGGTATAACGAAAAGAAATTTGACGGACACGTGTGGGCGGAAACGGGTGTGCGCCTTCAACGCGATCCCTTTCATAAGACGGTTTATATTGTCGGAAGCTACAAAATAAAAAAGGTTGAGCTTTATAGGGTAGAGGAAGAAAGCGGCACAGAGAAAAAAGTGCTCCTCGGAACATGTGAAAAACCTATCGAAACATTTATTTTTAAAGTTAATAACGTAGATGTGACCGGAAGCGCAAAAGGAAACAATTATCTCTATGCCGTGGGTTATGACTTTGACGGTAAAAAGGCAGCGGAACACCGCATTTACCGTGCGGGTGAGGAAAGTGCATTGCATGCGGAAATCCACACTTCACCCGTCGGATTTATTGCGGACGGAAGGGATGTTGCCTATATTGATTTAAAAGTTGCGGATAAAGACAACCGGACGTGTGTACTTTCGGACAAAAAGATTGAATTTACGTGCACGGGCCCCGCAGAATTTCTCGGCGGCTACAACAGCGGGCGCTTTGACGGATTTGGGCATAACGACAGTGTTATTCATAAAAACTATATTTATGCCGAATGCGGAGAGGCGAGAGTGTTTTTAAGGTCTGAGCGTGAAGTGGGAGAAGTGTGCGTTACCGCAAAGATGAATGTGGGAAATAAGACACTCACCGCAAGCGTTTCTGTAAAAACTGTGCCGAAAATCGATAAGGAATATTTGTGTATGCCCGTGATTTACGGTGATTGTGATGACGAAAAGGCAAAGCGTCCCGATTCGTTTAAAAGAATCATTGAAGCTGACAAGCTCAAATATGAACCCGAAGATCAGGATTATTGCAAAATTCTTGTATGCGGTCAGGAACCCGACACACGCGGCGTTCGCTCGGTAAATAAGCGCGGAAGTGTTTGGGGAGCGGTAGAGTGTATATTGGACAGAATGCTTGGGCGTTGGAAAGATTTATTCACGTATGAGTACGATAGGGAACATGAAAGACTCACACTATATTCCGGCGGACACACCGTAATCGCCGAGGCTCACCGCACGCATTTGCTTGTTGACGGCGCGGAAAGCCTTATGGACGGAGAACCTTATGTGACTCCGGAGGGAATGTTTGTTATGGAAGTGAATGCGATTGTGCCTTATATTGCGAAGACGACATGCCAATATGACGATAAGGTGGGAGTATTAAGGATAGAGAAAGTGGAGTAAGAGAGCAGGAAAGGTTCAAAACATCCGGTTTAACCGCTTTATCAATATTTGCGTAAGCAGTCCCGTGAAAAGTCCGGTGACGATACCGGACACGGTGAGGATGGGTAAATAATAAAATATCGAGAGAGTTTTTGTGATCACAACTGCGGTGAGAATTTGCCCCACGTTGTGCATGACGGCGCAAAAAATTCCGCATACAAAAATTTGGTCGCTTTGTAAGAACCTTTTTAATATAAGCATCGTGAGGTAGCTTAAAAGTCCGCCCATGAGGCTGTAAATAAAAGACATAAATTGCCCGGAGAAGACGGAACCTAAGATAATTCTGAGGATCAGTACCATAAGCGCGTCGCACGGCCCCATTAAAAACATCACAAAAAGAGTTATTGTATTTGAGAGCCCAAGCTTTATCCCGGGGATCGGAGTGATTCCGGGAAATTGAGCCTCTATAATAAACACGGTGACGGCGATTGCCGTAAACATGGAAAGTAACGATATTCTTTTTGCGGGAGAAACTTTTTTCATATGTTTACTTTGATACGGCATCGAGAGTATCGGTGCCGGATTTTTTTTCAAGTTTTATTACAAGGCGGTGCGGGAGGCAGACTATGGGCTCCGCAGACTCACTTATCCAGCCTGTTTTTACACATGTGAGATCACCGCAATTTGCGTCGATCACGCATATTTTGCCGTTTTCAACGGAGATTGTGTTTGTTTGCCCGTCGTTACAATCGATTGTTTTTGTATAAGGCTCGGTTACGTCAGACAAATCGATGCTCATTATGCATTTGCCGTCTACGTATATATTTGCGATTGTGCCGGCGGACTTATGAAAATACAAAAAAAGGCTTGCGGCAAGGCTTATTGCAAAAAGGATTGCGATTATCAAAATCCATAAGGACGTTTTTATTTTGTTGTTTTGAGAGATGGTTTTGCTCATTTGTACCGGCTTTCACTTTTCTCAAGTATTTTGCACCAATCGACATGGGTTTGCAAGCGTTAAGAAGCAAATTAAAATATATTTTTTTAAAATAACGCTTGCATTTTGAAAAAATGGTTGTATAATGCGTGCATATTGATGAATAATTATTCATAAACACACGGAGGAAGAAAAAATGAAAACTTTAAAGAAAACCGCATGCATAATGCTTGCATGTGCTTTGACACTTGTAACGGGATGCGGAAGCAAGCTCGCCGCAAACACGGTAAATTCGATCGACGACCTTGAAGGCAAGAAGATCGGTGTTCAGCTCGGTACAACGGGTGATATTTATGCACAGGACGTTAAGGACGCGGAAGTCGAACAGTATTCAAAGGGCGCAGATGCCGTACAGGCACTTCTTGTCGGCAAAATCGACTGCGTAATAATCGACAGCGAGCCCGCAAAGGCATTTGTCGCAAAGAACGACGGAGACCTTAAGATTCTTGACGAGCCTTTTGCTCTCGAAGAGTATGCAATTTGCGTATCAAAGGAAAATACGGCACTTAAGGATAAGATTAACACGGCTCTCGCAACATTAAAGTCGAACGGAACACTCGACTCAATCGTTTCAAATTATATCGGCGACGACACGGGCAAGACTC
>CAZZFV010000018.1:3728-6457 GCA_964653855.1 uncultured Lachnospiraceae bacterium | reverse complement strand
ATGGCAACAAACGCATATTTCCCTCCTTACGAATATTATGAGGGCGGTGTTGTTACGGGTATCGATGCCGATATGGCACAGGCCGTTGCCGACATTCTCGGTATGGAGCTTGTTATCGAAGACATGGAATTCGATTCGATCATTGCAGCCGTTCAGACGGGCAAGGCAGACATAGGCGTTGCCGGAATGACCGTTACCGAAGACAGACTTAAGAATATTGATTTCACGGATTCTTATACAACGGCAACACAGGTTATCATTGTAAGAAATACCGAAGAGTGATAATATTGACTACAGAAAAACAAATGTAATCCGGCGGGCATATTTTGTGCCCGCTTTTGGGGTTTTGTAAGAGGAGAAGGAATTTGAACATTTTTTTGAGTATCGGCTTTTTTGAATACATACATGAAAAGCTCATTGAAACGTTTGTTACGGACGACAGGTATTTGTTTTTTGTGAAAGGTCTCAAAAACACCTTCGTCATCACGATTTTTGCGGCTCTCATCGGTATTTTGATAGGATTTGTCGTCGCAATCATTCGCACGACTTTTGACAGAACAAAGAAGCACAAAAGCTTCGGTTACGGGATTTTGTGGCTTTTGAATCTCTTGTCGCGCGTGTATCTCACGGTAATAAGGGGAACGCCCACCATGGTGCAGCTCCTCATCATGTATTATGTCATAATGGCGAGCAGCACGAACAAGGTGCTTATCGCGATACTTACGTTCGGAATAAATTCGGGCGCATACGTTGCCGAAATTGTGCGTTCCGGAATACAGTCGATCGACATAGGTCAGCTTGAGGCAGGCAGAAGTCTCGGTTTTAATTACACCAAAACGATGATTTACATAATTATTCCGCAGGCTTTCAAAAATACCCTGCCGGCACTTGTAAACGAGTTTATTACACTTTTAAAGGAAACCTCGATTTCGGGATATATTGCCTTAAACGACTTAACGCGTGCGGGAGACATAATAAGAAGTCTTACCTACGAAACATTTTTCCCGCTCTTTACGGTTGCGGCAATATATTTGATTATCGTAATGCTTCTTACGGCATTTATGGGCAAACTTGAAAGGAGGCTTCGTACAGGTGATAAATAAAGGTGAAACGCTGTTTCAAATTAAAAATTTAAGAAAATCCTTCAATAAGCTCGAAGTTTTAAAGGGCATAAACATGGAAATAAAGTCGGGCGAAGTGGTTGCGATAATCGGTTCGTCGGGCTCGGGAAAATCAACTTTCTTAAGATGCCTAAATCTTCTTGAGGAACCGGATTCCGGTGACATAATTTTTGAAGGAAAAAAAATCAACGATAACTTATGCAACGTGAATCTTCTTCGCGAGAAGATAGGAATGGTGTTTCAGCAATTCAATCTTTTTCCGCATATGAGTGTCAAAAAGAACATTATGCTTGCGCCCCAAAAGCTTCTTAAAAAGAGTAATGAAGAGGCGGAGGCGTTGGCTGTTGATTTACTCAATAAAATCGGGCTTCCCGACAAGAGTGATGTTTATCCCGCGATGCTTTCCGGCGGTCAGAAGCAGCGTGTTGCGATAGCGCGTGCGCTTGCGATGAACCCGGATGTGATGCTTTTTGATGAGCCGACGTCGGCACTCGATCCCGAAATGGTTGGAGAGGTGCTTGAACTCATGAAAGAACTTGCCTCAACCGGCATGACGATGGTTGTTGTAACCCACGAAATGGGATTTGCGCGCGAAGTGGCAAACAGAGTCGTGTTTATCGATGAAGGAAAAGTAAAAGAGGACGAAACGCCCGCAGAATTCTTCGGAAATCCCAAAGATGCGCGCCTTAAAGAATTTTTGTCAAAAGTTTTATAAGACATGCGGCTGTATGTGTGATATAATTACCCAAAATAAAAAACGGGGGAGTTAAATCATGTGGACAAGACAGGAAATTAAGCTAAACGCGAAAAACAGTCTTCGTAATTTTTACTGGAAAGCGGTGCTTGCGGCATTTATACTTATGCTGGTCGGAGACACGCTTGTTGCGACCGCGAATTCGAATTCGTTCGGAAGCGGTGATGACACAAGCTACGTAACGGGAAGTTATACGGATACGTACGGAAATGTTTATAGTTACGGAGAACGGGTAACGGACGGTGCGGTAATAAGCGATTCATTATTGAATGCGTATGCGTCACTTTTTTCGCTGATGCTTCCGGTTGCGGTAATAGCAACGCTTATCGGGCTCGCAATCAAAGTTTTTGTGTTTAATCCTTTGATTGTGGGAGGCAGAAAATTCTTTTTGCAGGCAAGCCGCGGAGACGTGAACCTTCGATACTTCGGAAGTGCTTTCGGGGACGGATATATGAATGTTGTGGGAGCAATGTTTATGACAAAACTTTCGATTTTCTTGTGGTCGCTCTTGCTTGTTGTTCCCGGAATCATAAAGGCATACGAATACAGAATGGTTCCTTACTTAATGATCGAAGATCCCACACTTTCGCCTTCTCAG
The DNA here is from genome assembly GCA_964653855.1 of uncultured Lachnospiraceae bacterium. Taxonomy (GTDB): domain Bacteria; phylum Bacillota; class Clostridia; order Lachnospirales; family Lachnospiraceae; genus RGIG3528. The sequence goes on along the minus strand of CAZZFV010000018.1, from coordinate 3,984 downwards.
GCAAAGGAACTCTCAAAGAACATGATGTTAAACGAAAAGCTTGATGTCTTTGTGCTTGATTTGACATTTATTTTGTGGAGACTTCTTTCGGGAATCACATTCGGAATCGTCGGTATATTCTATGTAAATCCGTATATCGAGTTTACGAATGCCGAGCTTTACAGAAAGATCAGAGTAAAGATCTTACCGCCCGAAGATAATTTCGGAAGTTACGACAACGGAAGCTATAACAACGGAACTTATAACGGAAACAACG
>CAZZFV010000018.1:0-3628 GCA_964653855.1 uncultured Lachnospiraceae bacterium | reverse complement strand
GGGTAACGGAAACAACGCTTGGAATTCGTTCAATTAAGTCGAAGCTTAAATTGAGTCGAAGTTCAGGTAAGTTGAAGCTTAAATTGAGTTGAAGCTTAAGTTCAGGATCGATTAGACGCTATGCAAATATGCACACGGATAAAAACACGCCCCGAGGGTTCGTCCCCGGGGCGTGTTTTTTGCGAATGATGTTGAGGTTAAAAGGTACGACATACGGATTACTTTAAAGAATTCCTGAGATCCGTGATCGTTTTCTTAAAATCGAGATATGCGTTGTATGCCTGATTAAAAGCCGCAAGTGCTTTTGCGCGATCGTTGTTTTCCATTGCGTTAAACGAATCGACGGCGTACTTGTGGATTCTTTCGTGATTTCTGACGGTTGCGTTAAAATTGGAATTTCCCGTAACGCGGGCGTCATGCACGGTAGCCGCCCACTTGCCGAATTTGCATCCGTGAGGATTGTTTACCTGGCTGAGTTGCAGCTTTTCGAAGCCCGCAAGGTGATTGTAAACACGCCATGTGAAGATGAGGTGGTCGATTTCGTAAATCGTGAGCCAGTCCGTAAGCGAAAGATTTGCGCCCTTTCTTGCGAGATCGCTTCTTGTTTTGTCAACGTCACGCGAGATTGTGTAAAGGTGACCGCCGGTTGTCATGCATCCTTCGGACAGGCTGTCGTAGTTGTCCGCAAGTGAATCGATCGCCGTTAAGAAGTTTTCCGTGAGAGCCATCTGCGTGCCTATTTCGGAAGAAATGCTGTCGACGGAGCCTTTTATCGAATCGATTTCGGAATCCATTTCGTGAAGGTATTCGACGGAATCGTGGATGCTTTGGTTGCCGCGCTTAAGTTCGTCGGCCGTCTCCAAAATTGCCGTGTAAAGTGAATCTATGCCGTCGGTAAGCTCAGAAACATACTTTACGATTCTTTCCGCGGATTGTGTCGTGTTTGACGAAAGCTCTTTAACCTGCCCCGCAACAACCGCAAAGCCGCGTCCCGATTCTCCGGCGCGTGCCGCTTCGATCGAAGCGTTGAGAGCAAGAAGCCCCGATTTGCTTGCGATTTTCTTTACTATGTCGATGATTTCGGCAATCTTTGTTGCCTTCTCTTTGAAATCGGTAATCTGACCGCTTATGTCAAGAACCTTGGATGTGGCATTGTCCACGATGTCAACGCTGTTTCCGATGTCGTTGATGCACTTTTCCGAAAAATCCGTTACGGAACCGGTGTTGTTTTGGATTTTTAAAATCGAGTCCTGAATATTTGTGATGGAATCGCCGAGATCCTTGCTTGTGCCCCTGAGATCGGTGATTGCGAGAGTTTGCTCGTTTACCTGCTCTATCATGTTTTTGACGCAGGAGCTGTCTCCGATTGTGGACATCGAATTGTTGAGCCGCATGACGATGTAATTGTTGTTTTCTTCAACGGACGAAATAAGATTGTTGAAGGCGTTTTTGAGCTCAGGGTCCGCAAAATCCGAATTCGTGGCTTTTGTGTAATCGCCTGTTGCTGCGCGCTGCATAAGCTCTATTATTTTATTTTTGTCATTGTCTATGGTTACGATTTTTTTGCTTTTAATCATAACGTCACCCCCTCCGGTGTAACTTAAAACCAACTCCGTCTTGTGTAAAAAAATGTTTGAACACATAAGACATGCGGATTTCCGATAACTTAATTTTAACGGGAAACCCTAAAATAATTTTACCATAAAACAGCAATAAATGCCAATATTTGCAAGATATTGGCAAGTTTTGCAATGGAGTTTGTTAAAAATTCATATACTTTATTAAATAAGGGTTAAGACATAAAAATTTAACATTTTGGGACGTTTACGATTGACTGAAAAAATTATATACTTACATAGATATTTTTTCAGAGGCGATTACAATGGACATTATTCATATAAACGATGAAAGTTTTGACAAAGTGATTTCCGGTGCGAAGGTGCCGGTTGTGGTTGATTTTTGGGCTACATGGTGCGGCCCGTGCAAGGCATTTGCGCCCGTGCTCGAAAAGGTGAACCGTAACTCAAACGACAAATTTATTGTATGCAAGGTTGATGTCGACGAAAATCCCGTTACATCACAAAAATTTATGATACAGAGTATTCCGACTATTGTGATTTTTAAGGACGGAACGGAAGTCGTTAGACACGTCGGAATGATGAACGAGAAGGAACTTTGCGACGTTTTGGCAAAGATTTGATTTTTCGGAGGGGTTAATTTATGTTTCCGAGTCAATGGTGGTTGATTCTCGCTGTTGCGCTTGCGCTTAACAGTGTGGGATTTAAAAAATATGTATGGTTTAAAACAATAGGTTATGGGCTGTCGGTAGGCGGAATGGCTCTTGCGATCGGTGTTATGGCGATTGTGAGGGGAAGAAGCAGCGCAGGATTCATGATTCTTTGCATAGCGCTTCTCATATACGGATTCAGGCTTGCCGCCACGCTTCTTTTGCGCGAACGGAGAAGCTTTTTGATTAACGGCCCGCTTTCCGCGGAAAACTACAAGCATATTTCGCTTACGGCAACAACGATATTGTGGCTGCTTGACAGTATTTTGTATTGCTCTCTCATGGCGCCCGTGTTTTACAGGCTTTCCGATTTGACGGCATCGGGAGACGAGGCAAGCCTCTATATAGGAATGTGCGTTACGATATCCGGCGTCGTTATCGAGATAATGGCGGATTATCAGCGTACGGAACAAAGAAAAACAAATTCGTCTTTGCCCGCAACGGAAGGACTTTACAGCATGTGCAGATGCCCGGATTACTTCGGTGAGATTCTCGTGTGGACGGGCGTGTTCATAACCGGAGTTACGGTCTATACCGTATCGCAGTTTATTTTTGCTCTTATCGGATATTTGATCATCCTTTATATGATGATAAACGGAGCAAAGCGCATGGAAATACAGCAAATCAAGTGCTTCGGAAAAAATAAAACATATATCGAGTATGCAAACAAAACACCGATACTTATTCCGCTTGTTCCTTTGTATCATTTGGTGAAGGTTAAGAATGAGGAATAAATACGAGACGAAAGTCCGGGAGGTATTATATGGCAAAAAGTGCAACGACAATAAGAATTGAACCCGAAGTAAAATCACAGGCTGAGATGCTTTTTAAGTCGCTTGGACTGTCACTCAGCACCGCAACCGATATTTTTTATCGTCAGGCAATCAGATGCAATTGACTTCCGTTTGAAGTAAAAGGAGATATTCCGAATAAAATCACCGTAAAGGCAATGGAAGATGCGGAAAACGATAAAGATATGTACGGACCTTTTGATAATTTGGATGATTTGATGGAGGCACTTAATGCTTAAGACGGAGTTTAGCGGTCAGTTTAAAAAAGATTATAAATTGGCTGTTAAACGGGGATTGGATATCAAAAAACTTGAGCAGGTAGTCATACGGATTTATTTTAACTCATTTTTTGTTCCTTTCTTTTTTTTGTTTCCTGTTTTCACAACAGGGTTTTTCGTTCTTTTGTGCCATTAGGCACTTAAATCAGTTTTCAATTTTCTCCTTTCGTAAAATTTTTATTGATAATGAATTTATAGAAGAAAAAAAGACCGCCCTTCACGCGGTCTTCGTTTTGTTTTTATGATAAAAAATGTTATTGGGAGAAATAATA